>JBGSJT010000524.1:0-27420 GCA_041741715.1 Pirellulaceae bacterium
GTGGGCAGTTGGCAGTTGGCGGGGGGAAGTCGGCAGGGGGCAGGGGGCGGGTGGAAGGGGGAAGGTGGAAGGGGGCGGGGGGGGAAGGGGGAAGGGGGCGGGGGAAGGGGGAAGGTGGAAGGGGGCGGGGGGGGAAGGGGGTGGTGGGGGAAGTGTCTAGGAAAGCAGGGCAGTGCAGAAAAAGCCATTGCACTAGTGCAGCGTTCCCTCTCCCCCAAAAGACTTTGCAAACGGCAAAGCGAAATTGTCCCTGGCCAGTGAGCTGCAAAGTCTTTTGGGGGAGAGGGTTAGGGTGAGGGGCTCCCTGTGAACCTCAGGCGCTCGCCGTGGGCTCCGGCGCTAGCCGTGGGCTCCGGCGCTCGCGGAAAATAACTTAGGACAGGCTGCCGGTAAGGAAGGCAAGTGAAGGCAAGTGAAGGCAAAAAAATCCAAAGCGGCGACAAGTCGCCGCACTCCAAAAAAAGCTAACGCTGGACGCGGACTAGCTTCATGATGCGGCCGGATACGTTCCAGTCTTGCACATACAGATTTCCATCCGCATCCCAATAGGATCCGTGCGTGCCACTAAACACTCCCTCGATCCATTGCTCTTGAGGCACGTTGTAATTGACGCGCGTGGCGGGATCGGCGTTGTGGCCGAGTACCGCGATGATGGTATTGCTCTTATCCAAGATCACTAACCGACCATGCAAATCGGGGACGGAGACGTAATCCCCTTGCACGCTCGCCGAGGTTGGCATCCCCAAGCCAGTGACCACTTCTTCAATGAACTCGCCGTCGAGCGTGTAGTGCACCAACCGGCCTTTGGGTTCATGGTTGCGGTCACAGATCAACAAACGCGCGGGTTCGTAGCGGGTGTCGAGCGTCATACCGTGCGCCGTATTGAACTCCTTCAGCCCGTTACCTTGCTGGCCAAAGTGCATCACATACTTCCCCTTGGCGTCGTACTTAAAAACATGATTGCTGGCGTAGCCATTGGCCACATAGATATCGCCGTTGAGTCCAACCGTAACCGCGGTGGGATTGAATTTAATGTCACCCAACCCGGCCTCTTCCGGCAACTTCAGACGAAGCACAATCTCGCCACTCATCGCATTGAACTTGATCGCTTCCGCGTTGGCATTGCGAGCTCCGTAAATGAACTCGCCATCCGCTTCTTGGCGGATCTCCATATCGTGCAAGTTCGAGTAATTGTCCCCGAGGTACGAATGGATCACTTTGCCTTCGGGCGAAAAAACAAAGACCCCGGCTGCAGCGCTGGTGTAAATATTGCCCGCCTGGTCGATGACCACAGCGCCGTGCGTTGGTCCAATCGCCGATTTGCCATCCGGCCGCAAACCCCAGCCAGGTACGGTATCAAACGTCATCTCCCCGCAACCCATGCGCACCGGCAGCACCGGCTCGGCGGCAGTGGCCGCCTGATTGAAAGTTAATGTGGCAGTAAAAATGCACAAGCTTGCAAGCAACGAAGCGCAACGTTTCATCGTTAATCTCCAGGTGGGTTTAGCGCGGGAAAAAAAGGGGAGGGTAGCGGCAAATTATAACCCAAGTTCCGATGGCTATGGCGACGCCAGCGGAGAGACGGGCGAATGGAGTCGACTTAGGCAAATTGTCGCGAGCCGCTCGGTCGATCACCGCTGCGAGGTTGATGGAGGGCTGCCGGGGAGTCGATGACTTGCGGTGGATGAAGAGGGAGCGGTGGAACGATCCACGACACGGTTGCTACGGTTACAAAAAAAGGGGAGCTGGTCGCCGTCGCTTCACTAGAAGTTTGAGTGAAAGTTCAAGTTTGAGTGAGGGGTGGGTTTAAGTTTAAGTTTAAGCGCTAAGTTGAGAGGCAGGCGCGAACGGAAGCTATGCGGATTGTTCCGTCCAACCGCGATGGCTCCGATAGGTGAGCTACTTAACCAAGTTGCGGTTAAATGGGATCGGCTTGGCAGTCGTCCAGCTGAACCGAGACACCTTGCTCCATGAACCGGACGAAGACCTGCAAGCGAACTTCTCGCTCGCGGCGAACAATCACCCCTTCGTAACCCGCAAAAACTCCATTGCGAATACGGACCCGTTGCCCCGGCTCCAGGCGACTTTCAGGGGTCAATGGTGCATCCTCGGAGATCAAATCCTTGATCTGCCGCAGATCGACCACCAACTCGTTGGGGTGAGCCACGGGAATGCAACGACTGATCGAACCGGTACAAACCGCTTGATAACGCCGGTCTTCCTCGCCACACACAAAAACATAATTCCCAAACAACGGTTCGTAGCTTTTCCGCAAGCGACCGTTGGGCGAGCGGTAGCGGCGTTCAATAACCGGAGCGTAGAAAGGAATCTGCTGTTCAACCAATTGACGCATGAGCTTCTTCTCATGCTTGGCCAGCGTGTACATCGCCCACCAAGGTGCCTGGTCGGCCAAATCGCTGGCCAACAGATTTTCAGGAAAAACATCCTGTTCGCGTCGTAGTATCGGCATCGCCAGAACTGGGGTTGGAGTTGCTTTTGGGGGCCAACAGGAACTGGAGGTAACCGCTGAGGTTTGCTCAGGGAAGTTTGCCCAGTGAGGTTTGTCCAGTGAGGTTCGTCCAGGGAAGTTTGCTCTACGGATGCATGCCAGCCGTAGCCTCAAAGCCTAGCATGCCCGGCGTTCCGTGAGAACGGCAATCAATCACCTTCGGCGATGATTCTCTCCTGAGCCAAGGCCATATTCTCCATCCCGTTGGCGCGATACGCATCAATCATCTTGCGCCGCGTCTTAGTCCGCCCTTGACCATTAAGTCGAATGGAATCTTCAAAGCTTGCAATGGCTCCGGCTGAGTCCCCCCCCGTGGCTCGAATTTCCCCCAGAGAATCGAGGAGCTCCGCACGCAATTTTGGCTCCGCCACGCGCAGCGCCAGTTGCATGCATTGTTCGGCTCGCTTCAGCACCTCAGGATCGCTGGGCTTCAACCGAGTTGAAGCGAGTGCAAAGTTGTTGAGGACCACCGGAGAGCCCGGGGCCAAACGCATCGCTACCTCGAAGTGCCCCACCGCTTCCTGCAAGCGGTCGCTCAGCATCTTCTGATTGCCGATAAACAGGTGAGTCACCGCATTGGCTTGTCCACTCGCCAGTTTTTCTTCTAAAACAGCAGTCAGCTCGGGAGTCGCGGCGGCCCCCATGGATAGCAACTTCGCAACTTCCTCGGTCACCCGCTGATTGGTCCCATCCGCTTTGAGGGCAGCGTCCAGCGTGACCAGGTCGAATTTTCGTTGCGCCAAATCGGCCGTGTTCACGTACTTAGCCAAGTAGGCATCCGACATCGTGCGACGCACAAAAGGGGTCGGTTCCCCCATCTTTATGGCCCTTTCCGCAATGCCTATGGCTAGCTGCCAATTATTCTCCAAGAGGACGACCTGCGCAACCGTAGCGACCTCATCCGCTTTAGCCGTGTTATTGGCGATCTTTACCTTCACTTCCTCTCGCAACTTGTTGGCGATCTCTTCGAATGCTTTTGCACCCGTTGCGTTTGGTGTTCCATCGGCATTCTTGATCGACTTGGCAAAGTTCGCGAACTGCAACCGCAGCAACGGTTCCCTTTCCGTCGCGGCTTGAAAGATGCGAAGGGAGTCTCCGACCCGCCCCGACTTGAGCATCAACTCAGCGTAAGTCGTCAACAACAGGGGATGCACCCCCGACCAGTTACTCGAGTGCTCCAAGTCATGCCCCAGCTGCTGCTCGTTCAACGGGACTACCCCTTGTTTAAACTGCACGATGTGATCTTGCGCTAACCAAGCATGAGCTGGGGCAAAGCCGTGGGTCTTGTCGCTGGCAATCCTGCGCATCATCCACCGCGCCTGCCCCAACCTCCCCTGCGTCCCCAAATGCTTGGCAACCCAGTAGGTGGCCCTTAAGTTCGAGCTATCTAGCTGAAGAACACGCTGCAACAACATGTCGCTAAAGTCAGAAATCTTGTTGGTGTCACCTTCCGCTTTGCGCGGCGACTCTTCCGCAACTTGTTCACCATCGGTCGGAGCAACAGCTGGACTAGCCCCCTCGTTCACTTCGGAGTTATTCGGCTTAGCCTCGGTAGCCTCGGTAGCTCCGATCTCCAACGCATCGGCGCCCAACTCCCCTTCGATGCGTTCCCAATAACTTAACAACAATTGTTCGCGATCGCGAAAACGACCAACCGTCGCGGTGATCAACAGAGCCAGCAAGGCGATCAGAGGGATCAACAGATAGAGGAACGCAAGCCAGCGACGAGTAAACAACCACGACATGCCAAAATCCCAGCTGCCAAAAATCAATCGGCCGGGATTGGATAACAGCGCGATCATCGATTGTTCGTGCAGATTGACCATAAGGCGACTCTGATTTTTTTGGATAAGTGCTTGGCAATATTCGGTGAACAGGTAATCAGGTAATCAGATCTTTTGTGGAGCCAGTTGCCGCAGGCTGGGACGGCGAGGACTTGCGCAGAACGTCGCTCATCGTCCTCCAATATTTCCTAACGCAACCGCAGGCTTTGCAATTGGCCAGCACGAAGCCTACTGCGGACCGCTTGGCAAAACAACTCAAAACTGCGTTGAAACTCAAGTTGCTCTTGCTCCGATAACCCAACACCGGTCTCGCACACCGCCGTGATGCGGTAAAACAGGATTGACTCCAAGGCCGCCTGGGGGTTGAGCATTCGCAGAATCGGCGCTCGACCACTTTCTGCCCGCGTTAGCCGTTCCTGGGCCACTAACGAGATCGGTTCCAGGCCATCATCCATGGCCGTTTGCGCCACGTACGATCGACCACCATACGCATTGGTGAACTGTGCGAACCCCACCGTCCAAACACTGTTGGTAAGCTGCAAAACGTTTTCAACGTCGAGTGTCCAGTCGATAGCCTGTTCGACCTCGACCCGTCCATTCCAACTGCTCACCGGAAATGCGACCTTCGCGACCACGACTTGACCACGCCAATTGTATTGCCATTCAAAGCTCGCCAGTCGGTCTACAGTCGTTGGCACCTGCTTAAAATCAACCGCCACCCACGCCCCGAGTTGTTTCGGTAGCCCATTCTCAGAGGCCAGTTCCACCTCGGAGAACGTTCCCATTTCACTGGCCGCAACCGGTTTAAACTCGAGCTGTTTGCGCAACCAACCTCCTCCAGCCAGCAGAACCCCAGGTGGAATGGCTAACAGAAGCAATCCAGCAGCGGCACCCCAGATCAACCACTGAGCGTACGGCAACTCAAACCAATCGGTTTCAGGCACGGGTTCAATGTCAGGTTGTTGCTTCCGAATCTGCTCCCACATAGCCCGCTCTTCGGGATCTTCAGGCGGTGTATCTTCTAGCAAATCCTCGCGAGGCCAACAGAGCATCCGGTTGATGCTGAAAAAAAGGGGCCCAAATTCTGGCTCCGTGAGGGGCACCGGTCGCAACATGCTTTCCAAAAACTGATCCGACAAGAGCAACGCCCCAACCGCAGCCGCGAACCAAAGCCACTCCTGCGTCGAGCTGAATTCCCACTGCGAATAAATCGACGCCAACATCCCAGCCGATAAAAAGGTGACGAACCACACCGCCGACAGAACTAACAACACAAGCGTGTGAAAGAAACTGCGTCTCCGGAAGATCCCCAGCAAAATGCTGATCGGAAACATAGCGAAGACGCTGACATACCTACCCAACAACTCAAAATCGATCGTCAACCGTTCCGTTTTGAGCGCTGAATCGGTGAGCAAATTTGGTACAGAGAAGGCATCGAGCACGGCGGCAGCGTAACCTGCCGCTTGAAAATTCAGCCAGTCCTTCAACTGAACATCCAAGCCGCTGGGCCAAGGGAGCGTGGTAGCCAGCAACGCGGCAACCGCCACAACATGCACCCACGCAACGCCTCCCCAACGTCCGAGCCCCCACGCGAGGAAAACAAAGATCGCCGCAACGTGTACAAGCCAAGGTGAGTAATTCCAAACCGAAAAGGCTGCTAACACGACCGATATGAGCAGCACGACCACGGCAATCCATAAACGTATCGGGTGCTTGCACGGAGCGTCTGACCAGCGACGAATGCAAAATGCGACCACGACGAGCATGACAACTGGCAAATAGAACAAGTAACCACGCTGCCATAGACCCGCTGCTTGAAAGAACAGCATCGGGATCAAGCCAAGCAACGGCAACAAACCTGCCCAAACATCCCAGTTACTCAACCACGCTCGCGTACCCCGCTTCACGAGCTTGCCCGGCAGAAGCGTAGCTCCGCCTTGCTCTTCGCTTGTACTGTGAGTGGAAGCCATACGCGTTAGTTTTCGAGGTCGTGTGGATAAAAGACGGATTCGAGTGACAGCTCTCAGTGTCGAACGATTGTCTCAATCGTTTCCTGAACGATTGTCTCAATCGGTTGCTGAGCGATTGTCTCAATCGGTTGCTGAGCGATTGGGGACAATCGCTCGACACTGACAACTCCAAAATCTAATCTGGACATAGCACTGGCCTCCGAAGGGCTCTTTGAATCCGATGGGTGACCGCAGGGCAAACAGTCCCGCGCTAAAGCTTCGCATTACGATTAACTAAATTGCCCTAATTAAATTGCCCGCTAACATCGGCTTACCGACCATTAACCGGGGCTTGATCTTTAACCGGGGCAATCACCCACTGTCACTCACCTTGTTAGCCTGCTAGCCGACGGTCCACGAGGAGCAGACGCTAGGCATCTGACTTGTCGCGTTCTCCGGCTTCGTTCACTTGTTCCGAGTCGTCGATATAGCCTGCAGAGTAATTGCCATACTTGCCACCATAGCCGCTGTTGTAGCCGTAACGGTAGTTGCCGCCGTAGCGATAGGCGTAGCGATAGTCGTTATAGCCGTAGCTGTAGCCATAGCCAGCTTCGCCGGAAACTCCGTTGATGACGACACCCAGTAATTTGGCATCCACCGATTCAAGGATCTTAAGCGCCCGCGTCGCCAACGGCTTGACGTTCCGGCGCAGACGCATGGTGATCACCACGCCATCAACGATCGCCGCCACAGCACTCGGCTCGGAAACGGCCAGCAACGGCGGCGTATCGATAATGATGATGTCGTACTTCTCACGCAGCATATCCACCAACATTCCAAAACGGCTGCTGCTCAGCAATTCGGCCGGATTCTTAGGCTGCTTGCCACCCGGCATGATCGACAGATTGGCCACGCCGCTGGCAAAGGTGGCGTCATCCAATTCCGCTTTGCCTGCGACCACTTGCGCCATCCCTATTTTGGATTCAATACCAAAGATCTTGGCAATCCGCGGACGCCGGAAGTCGGCATCGATGAGCAACACGCGCCGCCCGGACTGAGCCATCGTCACCGACAGATTGGACGACAACGTCGACTTACCATCGCCGGGGACCGGACTGGTAACTTGAATTACTTTCAGTTCGCTACCGCGATTGCTAAAGAACAACCCGGTCCGCACCGCCCGGAACGCCTCGCTCGCTCGACCACGACTGTGATGGACCGTGGTAACCGACAAGTCGACCGCCTCGATGACTTTCTTGAACTTTTGAGTTTCAATGATTGGAATGTGTCCGAGTACTGGAATGCCCAGATCGGCCGCAATTTCATCGGGACTGCGATAGCTACGGTCAGCCAAGTCCATGAGAACCGCTAAACCGGAGAGCAACATGAAACCCACCGCCGCTCCGCCGAGGATATAAGGAGGCAACTTCGGTCCATAGAAAAAGCCGACATCGGGGGTGTTCAATTCCTTGAGTGTCCGTTGGCCAGGCGGAGGCAACAACGAAATGGCGTTGACTTTTTCGGCGTAAAAATCAACTAACTTTTGGAATGTCACCAGTTTTTCATTGTGCATCCGGTTTTGATACATCACATCTTGCAACTCGCGCGACTGCTTGAGATTTTGAGTCGCCAGTTTCATCAGCCCTTGTTCCTGAATCACCAACGCGGCGTACTTTTCCTTTAGAGCATTAACCCGAATGATTAAACGTTGCTCGATGGAAAAACCACCCTCACCCATCAACTCCTTCTCCTGCGCCTCATAGATCCGACGCAGTTCTTCATCCTCTATCTTCTCCAGTTCGGTCAACTCCGCCACCATCTGCTTCATCGACTCGATCCGTTTCCGCAAGTTGACGACAGTCGGGTGACCATCTCCCAGCGTATCGACCAACGAATCTTCTTTGGTCTTAGCCTCAAACAGGGCGGTCCGGGCTAACCGCGCCGACTCGGTGTTGGTCCGCAATTCCACCGCGGGCAATTCTGGACGAGCATTGATGCGCGGCTGCATACGTGGATCGTACAACTCGCGCTCATCGTTTTGGCTCAACCACATCAGCAGTTGCTCAGGAGCATGTTCATCCTGCATTACTTTTTCAACGTGAGCGAGTGTGCCTTGCAATTTCTCCTGCTCCATCTGCAAAGCAGTCAACTCCACTTTCACACTGTTGAACAGTTCAAAGTAAGGATCGGTCGCGTCGGTCCCGCTCCAAATGATGTCGGTGGGGGCGTTCATCCGGAAGTCGTTGTATTCCTGGTAGAGTTTGCGGAACTCCTCTTCCACCTTCACTTGGGCACCTTCGATCAAATCGCGGACCTCAGTACCAACCGAGGAGTACTCGTTAGCCAGATAAGTCTTGTAGCCGGTGACAATGGAATTGACGACACGCGCCGCCTCTTCTTCGCTATTGCAGACGTAACTGATTTCTATCAGCGTCGTCTTCGCATCCTTGGCTGCCGGCTGGATGATCAGATCTTTCGATGCGAGCAGCTTAAAAATAACCCCCTTGGCATTCAACCCTTCCGCCTTCATGGAAGGCAGATCGGTCAATTGCCCCAGTTCGACTGCCAGCTTCATGACGGCTTCGCTGCGAATCACCAGCGATTCGTCCATGGTGTTCATAACCGCAGCATTGTTGTTTTCGAAAGCTTGGACCGGAACCGGCGACGAGTCGATCACCTGCACCCGCGCAATGGCCTGGAATTCGGCTGGCTGCTTGGAATAGTAGAGAGAACCCAGAATAGCTCCGAGGACTGAACCGAGGATCGGCAACCACTTCCAGCGCCATAGCACTTTGACAATATCAAAGCCATGCTGTGGTTCGACTAAGTTGGCAGGCTCCTGTTGCCGAGACGCCGAGTTGCCATTTGCAAACGGACTTTCCATTACCTGGGACATAGTAGCTCTTCGTGGGGGACAATGGAGTAATAACTAGAGGCGGCGAGCCCGCTACATTCTAACTTCGGGACGCATTCAGCCAATGGTTGTTGGTAGTTGGTTGACTGGACGGAAAGCCGATCCGACAAATCCTCGAATATCAGCCAAGTATAGGTAAACGTTGCAATCAGCGCCACGCTTTGCCCGAAATGTTTACCCAGGAAGTCGCCTGATTCCCGCGGGCACCGCTACGTCCAGCACAATCGGCAGATTTTACTTCCTTTGGAGTGCGTTGAATGATCACCGCACTCCCAAAGTCGGCCCCCAGTTGCGGCCCCCCAGAATTAACTAGCTATCGTAGAACGTCAATCCGGGGAAGCAACCTTCGCTCTTTGAGTTGTTTCATATAATTTTGATAAGTCTTGTTACTGGGATCGTGACTAATTACGAGCTTCATTTCCTCCTCCGCTAGTTTGAGATTGGCAATCGAGTCGTACAAGCGGGCTAACCGGTACCTTAAATCCACATTGTCGGGCTGTTGGGCTAGCAGCTTTTTGAGCGCGTCAATTTCAAAGCGAGACTCCTTGCGAAACTGAGCGACCCAGGCGACGTGCAACCATTTCCGTTGATTGTCTGCCCGTTCGTAGATCATGGCCAAGTCCGCCTGCTGCAAAAGTTCTGCTGCTAGCGGATGCCCTTTTATCGCCAACTCGACCCCCTGGGCAATCATCGTCCGCTCCAGCGGCGACTCAGGCAACATGGCCAACAGCTCTTCGGTCGTCCGCTGGCCTTCGAGCAACGGTATCACCTTGCTCCAGAACAACGGATTGAGACTCAAGGTGGGCTCAAGGAACTGCAAACCAACCTGAGCCTCGCGGGCCCAAAGTGCATTGGTGCCGATCGTCTTCATCAACTTGGGGTGATGGGCCGTGGTTAGCGCCAGCCGAGCGTAGCTATCAACGCGTTCGGCTGGGGAGCGACGGCCGAGATCAGCCCGCAGCCCACCCCAACTCGCCCGCCAATCAAGCGGGCAGGCAGACAAAGCAAACTGCATGGCGGCCGCTGTCCCCTCCAGCGCCGCCAATGACTCTGTCTCGGCTTCCAACAGTGGCAACATGTCGGCCAAACGCCCCGCTGCGCCTCCCCGACTGGCCGCAGCGATCGTTTCAGGTGACGCAAGTGAGGCCTTCAGCGCCGGGGTGCTCCCAGCCGGCCAAGCCTGTGAATTCAGCACACGGTGAGAGACCTGCTTTTGTCGCAGGCGAGCCATCTGCAACGCGACCTCGGGATGGGCACGATAGGGTTCCGCCGCCAACAACCACTTCCCTGTCACTACATCGATCGAATCCTTCTGCTCGGCAATCGTATCGTATCCACTCAGTTGACTGGCCAAGCGTTCCCCGGCTGCAAAGCCTTGCAACGCACCATAACCTTGCCCCATCGCCAACAAGACCAGCGCACAGCCTCCCACAGCGGCGGTGCATAGCCAACCATTTACCGAAAACTTCCCCTGCGCCGCTGCTTGCGAGCTCTCGGACTCAACATTCGTTTTCCTTCCCTTCTTCATTTGCTCCAACGCCACCTCACGCGCATCGCGTTGCTTTGTACGTTTAGTCGGCTCGACTTCCCGGTCCACCAGAAAACAGCCGACGAGCGCCCCGGCAGTTAGAAAGATGGCGGGAATGATCAAGCTAAAATCAACCAGCCCATGCAAGCCCAAGGCGGCGAGGGTAAAGGCGACAGCAGGGAACAACACGTCGTTGCGTCGCTTGCTGTTGCGCAGTTGCAAAAGCTTAAACACCAACCAAATAACACCCACGACACCTAGCGAAAAGCCAACGACTCCAAGCTCCATAAACAGCTCGATATAGATGTTCTCCGCATGGTAGTACCACGCCCCCTGCAACTCTTTGAAACTGGGTAAAATCCCAAAGTGATAGGTTCCCAATCCACAGCCGGAAAGCCAATAAGCAGGCTCCGCTAGGGACGCCTGCCAGAGCTGAAATCGAACATCGCTGAGTTGATGCGCCTCTTCGTTGATGGTATCGAGTTCGCTCATCACCTTTTCGTCGAGCCCGAGTGAGCTGAGCAATAAGGCGGCCACGAAGCAGATGAGCACCAAGGCCCCCACCGCCCGGAACCATGCATCTTGCCCTTTGCTAAAGGCCAATGCAAACGTCACCAGGCCAGCAAACAGGAGGGCGATGATCCCACCACGACTAAAGGTTGCCAAACTGCCCACCAACAGGAGACATAGCCCAAGCAGCAACAGCAGGGAGAATTTGTCGATATTTTCAAGTAGATCTTGCATGCGTCGACCAAAGCGGGCCATCGGATTCAACGACGGATAACGCACTTGATAACTTCGATCCGCTTTAAGTAATTTTTTGTTCCACCAGACCAAAATCCCTGCCATTGACCCAATCCCCAGCGCAATGTACTGAGACGCTGAATTGGGAGAGATGAAGGTCGCAAAGGAGGTTGAGCGGGTGGAATCAAGGAGCTGCCAATCGACCCAACCCAGATTCTGAAAAATCCCAAGCAGCGTGTTGGCCATGGCGGTGATGCCAATCACTGACAACAGCAACAAATTTCCTTGCCGGCCACTAAACAACACGCCACTTGCCAACATCATCGCCACGGCCGCTCCCCAAACCGACGCACTGGCGCGCGTTTGCAACGGGTGAATACTCAGCGTTTGCGGAGCTGCAACTACGACTTCACCCCTGTTTGAGGCGGCGAGCACTGTCCCCGCTGCCGGTGCGGGCCAGGCGTTCAAGTCGATCAAGGGACTGGAGGGTTGTGCCATGTCCGCTGCAAAATCAAGGCTCAACGCTTCCACTCGGCGCTCGAAGGCCGCGATCGGAGCCACAGCTTGCCATATGCCGGTAGGGAGCACCACGGTCTGCAGGAGGGCCATGAGCAACAGGCCGCAAAGCGCCACGGACCATGGATTGCAAAGTTTTCGGAGGAGCACCCCTGCGGAGCTCCCTAAACACAAGCTGGCGATCGCCAGAATGAAGATGGCCGCTACCCAGGGGACAAGCCATGTCTGGGCTTGCCAGGTCACCATGCCGTAATACCAAGGGGAGCAGGCCAGCAGCCCCAGTGCAAGTCCACGCCCCAGCCATAGCGCGCCGAGCTCAGCCCCGCCTCGCACGCCGAGCGGCCCCAATTCGCTGCTCGTTTCCCTGTGTCGCCCCATGGGTGCCCAATTCTGCATGATTCGCGGTCTTAGTAGATCGTTCTATAGTAATCGCTCTCCAAGAAAGCGGGAGGATAGTAAGCGGGTGAAGCGAGATTTGAAATTTGGGATAGGTGTACCGAACCAACGGCGAACCCCTACAACCCGAAGAATACCCACACCGCCCTCTTAACCCCGATTCCGGACCCTGCGTTTTCGCGGATGACTCGGTCGTTCTGCTTTTCCTCGGCTGGTGCGCAAGCCAACCTGTGCTCCCGATGCAAGCAGGGAAGGAAAGGGGAAAGGAAAGAGAAAGGAAGGAGAAGGGGAAGGGAAAGAAAGAAATAGGGAGGAAGGGAGGAGGGGGGGGAAGCGGTGCCAAGTCCCCGCACTCCAAAGCCCCCTCTATAGAATTATCCGAACGATCGTCACACGCGATTCGACTCCGATAAACGTGAGAATTCCTCAACTCGGCATAGCTTAACGCTCGATCAATGAATCATCGCCCACCATCAGGGGCGAAGCGCAAGCAGTGCACTTTGGTGCGTTCGATGTCTTTTGAGATTCTTGGGGGGTTAACACGATGTTGCCAACATCGCGAGTTCCTGGACAACCTGGCAATGCCTTTGCCAAACGTCCTGACAGTCCAACCATGCCGTGCAACGCCCGCGGGCGTTGGGCACTGACGGCGGTAGCGCTCTTGGTCTCACTGACCACTTTTTCTGGGTGCGTGACCGCGCAAAACGGCCTCAAGGCAATGACCAGCAACGGCGCTTGGAACGACTCGGTTGTGGCCCTACGCAATCGCTCGTTCTCCGCCAAGGCCTGGCATAAACGCAAACACCACTTCTGCAACGAGAAACACAACAAGGACTTCTGTGCCGGCTTCCGAGCGGGCTATGAAGACACCGCCAACGGCGCCGATGGCTGCACCCCCGCCTTCCCACCCAAGGAATATTGGAGTTGGGAGTTCCAGTCGGCTGAGGGCCACGGACGCACCTCGGCGTGGATGGCTGGCTATCCGCACGGTGCCCGAGCCGCTGAAGAAGATGGCGTCTCCAACTGGAGCCAATTGCAGATGGGCCCCGCCTTGCAGTCGCAGTATCAACACAAAAAACCGGCCGCTAGCATGCCGCCACTCCCTGTCGGACAGACGCCGATCCACTCGACGCAGATGGGGGTACCTACGACGGCCCAGCCATTGCCGATGGAATCAGTCATTGGCTTGCCCCAAGGCATCGACTTGGGGCTCCCCCCAGGTGCTGAGATTATCGACATGCCTCAGTAACGAACACGACTCTACACCCGCGTTGCGATTCCCGGATCGCTGCGACTTGGTAAGAGCGTTTGGACGAAATGACCCTGACAGTACTCTCGGGCTCGGGATGAGAACGGGAAGAAGGCACCCTCGGGTGCACAGCGACACTGCCGCACAGTGACGAAACCGCATATTAAATCCCTGCACCTGCTGCTGAACCGCGCTTAGGCGTGGAAGCCAATAAACCAACGAGCTCAGAAGATAAGGTTCTTGCCATGCACTCACGGAAGAAGACCATGGTTGCCAAACAGCCTGCCAAACCCATTCAACTTCGACTCGGCCGCTGGCTGGTCTTGTCCACGACCGCCTGCGTGAGCGCCATGGGACTCAGCGGTTGCACCGCTCTGACCCAACCGATCGATGGCATTCCCGCCCGGCGACTCCCCAAGGAGTTTTTCCAGGGGGAGAAAAACAGTCTAGTGCCTATCGACATCAGCTTGCTCTCCAAGACCGAAGAGCGCGATTACACGCTGGGGCCGGATGACGTGCTAGGGATCGCGGTCGACCGCATCTTGCCATTTGCGGAACCGGACCAAATCCCACCATTGCCGCCGGTGAACTTCCCGGATAGAGATAGCACTTTGCCCCCATCGACCGGCTTTCCCACCACGGTACTGGCCGACGGGACCATTTCCTTGCCTCTTCTTCCGCCGATCGAAGTGGAAGGACTGACGACCGACCAGACGCGTGACAAGATCCGGCAGGCCTACCTCGATTCCAAGATCTTGAAAGAGGACGAACAGCGGAAGGTGAGTCCCGTGGTCACCATCATCAAGAAACGTCAAATCAACGTGGTGGTGATGCGTCAGGATTCAGGAGCTTCAGTCGGCGGCTTTCAACAACAAATGCTCGGCCAATCGGGCCGCGGTGTGGCGGGAACCGACTACAGTACGAGCGGACAGATTCTGAAGCTCGACGCCGATCGCAATGACATCCTCAATGCCCTCATGGAAACCGGCGGACTGCCAGGTCTCTCGGCAAAGAATGAGGTGAAAATTCTGCGGAACACCAAAGCAGACAAACTCGCCCGACAGCAATTCATGCAACAGTACGCGGAAGTCTTAGCTCACTACTCCGATCCGTGCAGCTGCCCACCGCCGATGCCCGAAGATCCAACCATTCTCAAGATCCCGTTACGACTCCCCCCAGGCGTACTACCCAGCATCCAACCTGAAGATGTCGAGTTGGAAGAAGGTGACATCGTCCTCATCGAGACCCGCGATACCGAGTTCTTCTTCACCGGTGGACTGCTCCCCGGTGGGCAGTTTCCAATACCGCGCGACTACGACCTCGATGCCCTCGGTGCCATGGCCATGGCGGGCTTTGGCGTATCCGGCCAGTCACGGGGTGGTGGCGGAGGTCTGGGCGGCCTAGCTGGTGGGGCCCAAATCATTCCACCTGGTCGTCTGTACATCCTGCGACCTACACCTTGCAATGGCCAGATTGCGATCGAAGTCGACTTAGCCGCTTCGCTCAACGATCCTGGACAACGCCCCATCATCCAACCGGGTGATACGTTGATTCTGCAGTTCAAGCCTGGAGAGGAAGCCCTCAACTTCGGCATCGGAGCCTTCTTCACCTTCGGCATCCGCGAACTCTTCCGCTAAGCCGCCCATCTTGAAAAGCGGGGACTTTGTCCCCGCTTTTTTTTTGGAGTGCGGTGACTCGTCACCGCTTTCCCCCTCTCTTTGGACTCCTCTCGTTCCTCTCGTTCCCAGGCTCTCCTCTCGTTCTCGTTCCCAGGCTCTCCTCTCGTTCCCAGGCTCTGCCTGGGAATCGTTCTCGTTCCCAGGCTCTGCCTGGGAATGCCTGCGCGGAGGCTCCCGCCTCCCTTAGACCTCATCCTCTCGTTCCCAGGCTCTGCCTGGGAATGCCTGCACGGAGGCTCCCGCCTCCCTTAGACCTCATCATGAGCTTCATTCATCTACCTCTGCCTAGTAATCCACAATAGCGGTACCGCAGCGACTCCTCTCCCCCGAAAGACCTTGGGCAAAGTCAATGGAAACTACCGCTGGAAAAACAGCTGTAAAGTCTCTTGGGGGTGAGGGTTAGGTTGGGGGGTCCCGTGAACCTCAGACGCTAGCCGAGGGCTCTACCTCTCAGGCGGCAAATCACGCGGGAAAGATTGCTGGGGGAAAGCGGGCGGGGGAAAGGGGAAAATGACAACGGGAAAGGTGGAGGGCCAAAGCGGTGACAAGTCACGGCACTCCAAAGTCCCTCAAACTTCACCGGCCCTACGCAATTGGCAAGCCAGCGCGTGTCCAATCGTTAAAATCGTCTCAAGCTGGAGCCGCAGAACCTTGTTGGCGCGCATTTCGATTACAATCGGTCTAGACGTGGGACTTTGGGCAATCACCATAAATTGCCTCGTCCAACTCGTTCCCCGCATCAATGAACTAGCTCCCTAGACCTTATGTTGGAACACTCCCTCATCCTCATTGCCAGTTTTCTGGCGGCGGTAGCCATTACACCGGTAGTGCGCGCGCTAGCGATTCGCTTGGACATTGTGGACCATCCCGATCGTCATCGCAAATTGCATTCGCGGGTGGTAGCGCGAGCTGGCGGAACGGCTGTCCTGGCCTCGGTTCTGTTGGTCAGCCTCATCGCCTTCCTGACCTTTGACGTTAGCGAAGTGATTACGTCCTCGAAGGTCACTCCTTACATGGGCTTGCTAACCGCCATGGTAGGTATTTGGCTCATCGGTTTAGCCGATGACATCTGGACTCTCCGCGGTCGCCAGAAGCTGCTTGGGCAAATTGGAGTCGCGCTGATCTTGATTGCAACTGGCTTTCAGGTGCGGCACCTTGTTTTTTTTGGAATGACGTTTGACATTGGAATATTGACGATACCCGTTTCGCTGTTGTGGCTGCTGTTCACCACCAATGCCTTGAATTTAATCGACGGGGCCGATGGCCTTTGCTCGACGCTGGGGGCTATTATTTGTGGAGCCCTGGGGGTCCTGGCCTCGGTAAACGGTCACTTCGCCGAAGCAGCAATTGCGTTTGCGTTGTGTGGCGCTTTGCTCGGCTTCCTGGTTTTCAACTTCCCGCCAGCCAGTATTTTTCTCGGCGACTCGGGCTCGTTGTTGATTGGGATGGTGGTCGGGGCCTTGTCGATTCGCTGCTCTCTAAAGGGTCCGGCCAGCGTGGCTTTTCTTGCCCCCATGGCCATTTTGTTTCTCCCGCTGCTCGATTCTTCGATGGCCATCGTGCGTCGAAAGCTCACCGGGCGTTCGATTTACACTACGGACCGAGCCCATTTGCATCACACGTTGCGCAGTAAGGGGCTAGGCGATCGCGGACTGTTGCTGATCATTACCTTGTTGTCGCTGATCACCGCCGCCGGGGCACTGGCAAGCCAAGCGTTGGGGCGCGATTGGATTGCCCCAGTCAGCGTGCTGGTCGTGTTTGGGATGTTGATCGTCACCAAAGCCTTTGGTTATGCCGAGATGGTGCTGGTGGCTCGACGAGCGTCCCATTTTGCCCTCAGCTTGTTTGAATCGGCTCGCAAAACATCGGGTGTAGCTCGCACGCAATCGGTCCGTCTGCAGGGGACTCGCCAATGGGAAACCGTGTGGCAGACGTTGGTTGAATTTGCCGAAGCGGAGAATTTGTGCAAGGTGAATATGGATTTGAACGTACCTTGGTTGGAAGAAGGTTTTCATGGCACGTGGCAGCAACGTCGTCAGCCTGACCGTCTCGAGCGGTGGAATACATCGCTCCCTATTCACGCCAGCGGCCGCATAGCCGGGCGACTCGACATCACCGGTCCCGCTACCAACGGCCATACCTTGGCCAGTATTTCCAAGTTGGTAGTGCTGCTGGAAGATTTAACCCCGCAGGTTGAGGCACTCCTCACCCCGCTCGTTACTCAGGAACCGTTAGCGGCCAAAATTTCAGAGAGTGCTGAGTCGGCAGCTGCAGAGCGGTGGCTCACATCTCCCGCAGTTCCTATCTCGGCCTCTGGCCTAAAAGCCACCGCAGAGTAGTTTCCAAACTGCAATCTGCCAACTGCCAACTGCCAAAACCGGTGGCTTACACCACCGGCAGTTCCTCTGTCGGCCCCTGGCCTAAAAACCTCTGCTGCATATTCTCCATTTATCGCTCTTGAGCCCAGCTCCCATTCTGCTCTTCCAGCCAGCTCCCCCTGAGCTTTTCCAGCCCAGCTCCCATTGAGCTTTTCCAGCCCAGTCCCCCTGCCCACTCCCCACTGCCCACTGCCCACTCCTCTCCGCCCTCTGCCCACTGCCCACTGCCCACTGCCCCTATGCAAGCCCATTGGACCTAAAGGCCAGAGGCCGACACAGCCAATGCCGTGGCCGTGAGGCCACGGTCAAGCCACCAATGGACCCAAAGGCCGGAGGCCGACACAGCCCAAAAAGCTATAAATCTCCAAGCAAAGCGCAGCCACAAAACCCTGTGTCGCCCCCTGGGCTCCCATGCAAGCAGCCCCCCCCCCGGTGGCTTACGCCACCGGCAGTTCCTCTGTCGGCCTCTGGCCTAAAAACCTCTACTGCATATTCTCCATTTAGAGCTCTTCAGCCCAGCTCCCATTCTGCTTTTCCAGCCAGCTCCCACTGCCCTCTGCCCACTCCCCACTCCCCACTCCCCACTCCCCACTCCCCACTCCCCACTGCCCACTCCTCTCCGCCCTCTGCCCTCTGCCCTCTGCCCTCTGCCCTCTGCCCTCTGCCAACTGCCAACTGCCAACTTCCCCCCATTCCTTCCACGCCACGCAATCGTCACACCTTAACAGCGAACTGACGGTTACTGCTCACAAGCCCAGCCCGGCACCTGCCCACGGGAGAAGATGGAATTAAACTCCCTCATATAACGCGGGTCCGCCCCGCGTTGACGATACCCCGTTTTGCACTTGGCCACTAAAATCCTCAGGTTTGATCGATTCGTTACTACGCTCAGGTTCAATGGGGATAGCTAACCACCCACGGGAACGAAGTCCGCGCGGACAGCTGGGTTCAGTGAGTCCTGCAAAGTTGTCACCATCACTTCTTCTGTACTACCCAAGCTTATGAAATTCCCAGAAAAGCCCACCCTTGCGATCATTGGCCTTGGCTACGTCGGCCTGCCGTTGGCCGTAGAATTTGGCAAGCATTATCCAACGCTTGGTTTTGACATCAACACCGAGCGCATTGCCGAGCTCGAGCGTGGAGAGGATGGCACCCGGGAGGTGGAACCCGAAGAGCTTCGCAGTTCCCAAAACTTGCAATTCAGCAGTGATGTCGCCGCCTTGCAGGCGGCAGATGTATATATTGTCACGGTTCCCACACCGATCGACCGTCACAAGCGTCCCGACCTAACGCCGCTGGTCAAAGCCAGCCGCATGTTGGGGAGTGTTATCCGACCGGGCAACATAGTTATTTACGAATCGACTGTTTATCCAGGCGCTACGGAAGAGGACTGCATTCCGTTGATCGAAGAAGTTTCCGGTTTGAAATACAACCAAGACTTTTATGCCGGTTACAGCCCGGAGCGGATTAACCCTGGGGACAAGGCGCATCGCCTGACCACGATTGTCAAAGTCACCTCCGGCTCCACACCGGAGGTCGCCGACTACGTTGACCAGCTTTACAGGTCGATTGTTACCGCCGGCACGCACAAAGCCAGTTCCATCCGTGTTGCCGAGGCGGCGAAGGTCATCGAGAACACCCAGCGCGATTTGAACATTGCCTTGGTCAATGAACTTGCGCTGATTTTTAATCGGATGGGGATCGACACGCTCGAGGTGTTGGAAGCGGCTGGGACCAAGTGGAACTTTCTACCATTTCGACCAGGACTTGTCGGCGGTCACTGCATCGGCGTTGATCCGTACTACCTCACTCACAAGGCCCAAGAGCTCGGCCATTCCCCCGAAGTCATCTTGGCTGGCCGTCGCATCAACGACAGTATGGGACAGTACATCGTTTCGCAGGTCGTCAAGCTGATGCTGAAGCGGCGGATTCATGTCGAGGACGCCAATGTGTTGATCATGGGCCTGACCTTTAAAGAGAACTGCCCTGACATCCGTAACACCCGCGTGGTTGACATTGTGCATGAATTTTGCGAGTACGGAGCCAACGTCGATATTTACGATCCGTGGGTCAACGCGGCGGAGGTCAACCACGAATACGGGCTGCAGCCCGTCAAGGAACCTGCCCCGGGCAAATACGATGCCATCGTCATGGCGGTCGCTCATGACCAGATCCGCGAACTGGGGATTGAGGCCATCAAAAAGTATGGCCGTCGGGATTGCGTTCTCTACGACATCAAGTCCATTCTTCCTAAAGCTAACGTCGACGGGCGACTGTAGGCACAATACAGTAGGCTTCGGCAAACATTACCAAAAAGTCTATCTTGCATTAAAAAGAAATAGTCGCACCCACAGGCGCATAAATACTTCCGCGCTTGAAAACTCCCTCTGCATACGAATCCGAAAAATACAACTCCACTTTATGTAACCGGCAAGCTAGTTGCTTGTCGACTTTAGCAAAACGCGAAATATCGATGTTGTCATGGAATTTATTGATTTAAAGTCACAGTATTTACGTTACCAAACCGAGATCGACGGCAGAATCCGAACGGTGCTTGACCATGGTCGATTCATCATGGGGCCTGAGATCTCGGAGATGGAAGACAAGCTTTCTTCGTACGTAGGGGTGAAGCACTGCATCTCGGTCGCAAGCGGAACAGACAGTCTTGAAATTGCGCTTCGAGCGTTAGATATTGGCGTCGGCGACGAGGTGATCACTGTACCCTTTACGTGGATTAGCTCGTCAGAAGTCGTTTCGCTGGTTGGTGCCAAACCCGTCTTCGTTGATATCGAACCAACGTCCTTCAATTTGGACGTTGAAAAGTTGGAAGCGGCAATAACCGACAAGACCAAAGCGATCTTGCCTGTGAGCCTATTCGGTCAAATGCCTGACTATTTAGCTATCAACGAAATCGCCAATCGGCATGGCATTCCGGTCATAGAAGATGCAGCCCAGAGTTTCGGTGCAACCCAACATGGAAAGCAAAGCTGTGGCGTTACTCGTGTAGGAAGCACCAGTTTCTTTCCAGCCAAACCGCTGGGTTGCTTCGGTGACGGCGGAGCACTCTTCACAGACGACACAGCGCTGGCTGAAAAAATGTCTGCAATTCGCACTCACGGAGGGCTAAAAAGGCACTTCCATCCTTATGTAGGGATGAACGGGCGTATGGATACGCTGCAGGCCGCCGTCGTGCTGGCGAAACTCCCACATTTTAAGTGGGAAGTGGAGCAGCGAGCTAGAATCGGTGCCCGCTACACTGAATTACTTAGGGGGTATTGCGGCGTACCTGAAGTTCTCTCTGGCAATACTCACGTTTACGCGCAATACACAATTCGCGTTTCCAATCGGGACGAATTGGGTGCGAAACTGAAGAATTTAGGTATACCTACCGCTGTCTATTACCCCAAATGCATGCATGAGCAGCCCGTATTCGCAAACTTAGGCTACGAGTGGGGTGACTTCCCGGTCGCGGAGCAAGCGTCGCGTGAAGTGATAAGTTTGCCCATGCACCCTTTCCTATCCACCGATGATCAAGACCTGATTGTGTCGGCAGTCCGTTCTTCACTGTAGAACAATTAGTCGACAGTGAAACCTTGGAAACCAAGAACTGCACTTAGATCTCCTATTCGAGTAGAAAAAAAATCAGCACATGAAAGACTTGGCACTAATTGGCGGCGGATATTGGGGAAAAAACCTTGCGCGTAACTTCCATCAGATCGAAGCGCTCCATACAATCTGCGATTTAGACTCCGATATATTAGCGAGTTATGGATCGGACTATTCCTGCGTTCAAAAAGTCGCACGATTCGAAAATGTACTAGAGGATCATGCAATTTCTAAAGTGGCAATCGCTGCACCTGCGGCTCTGCACTATAAACTTGCCCGTCAAGCGTTGCTCGCCGGCAAACATGTGTTCGTTGAAAAGCCGTTGTGCCTGTCGATTAAAGAAGGTCAGGAACTTATCACAATAGCGCGCGACAAACAATTGACTCTAATGGTCGGCCACCTGCTGCAATATCACCCGCACGTCGTGAAGTTACGGGAGATGGTAAGCGCGGGAGAATTGGGACGCCTATTCTACATTACTTCGAACCGACTAAACCTAGGTAAGATCCGTAGCGAAGAGAATGCGCTCTGGAGTTTTGCGCCACATGACATCTCCGTAATCCTTGGTTTGGCGGGCGGTGTGCCCGAATCTGTACAATGCGTTGGCGAGCATTATCTGACGCGTGGCGTGGCCGACACCACTTTAACGCAAATGTCGTTTGCTGGTGGTTTGAAAGCCCATGTTTATGTAAGTTGGATGAATCCGTTTAAGGAGCAGAAGTTGACGGTAGTCGGCTCCGATGGTATGGCGGTGTTTGACGACACAAAGCCGTGGAACGAAAAATTGGTAATCTTCAAAGATTATTTAACATGGGAACAAGGCCAAGTGCCAGTTGCCAAAAAGTCCATCGGTTATTCGGTTGAACTCGAACAAAGTGAGCCTTTATTGGCGGAGTGTAAGCATTTCATAGAGTGTTGCGAGACATTACAACTCCCACGAACCGATGGCAGCGAAGGGTTGCGCGTTTTGCAAGTACTTGATGCGGCACAGCGGAGCATGGAGCGCAATGGTGACCGAGTATCCGTTGTTTCTGCACAAACGGTAGACTTTTACGCACATCCGACAGCTATAGTCGACGATGGTGCCATTATCGGGAAAAGCACAAAAATCTGGCATTTTTCGCATATTAGCAACGGTGCGGTGATGGGGGAAAACTGCAATCTTGGACAAAATGTCTTTGTTGCGTCAGGCGTGCATATTGGCTCGAACGTTAAAATTCAAAACAATGTCTCAATCTACGCTGGAACCGATATAGAGGACAATGTCTTCCTGGGACCATCGTGCGTACTCACTAACATTTCTAACCCACGCAGTGAAATTGTACGGCGTTCGATCTACGAAAAAACAATAATAAAACGCGGTGCAACCATTGGTGCAAATGCCACCATCGTATGTGGTGTGACGATTGGCCGCTATGCATTCATTGCCGCCGGGGCCGTCGTCACCAAAAGCGTGCCTGACTATGCGTTCATGAAAGGCTCACCTGCCAGACAAACAGGCTGGATGAGCCGGCACGGTCACGCTCTAAATTTCGAGAATGGAACGGCGAAGTGCCCAGAATCACAACTAAGCTATCAGCTCACTGACAGAAATGGAGCGGCTACAGTACGATGCAGTGACATCGACGAAAACAACAACCTTCCTCAATCACAAAGCACAGGAACTATTAGCTACAAGCACTTTAAGGTGGATCAAAGACCATAAAACACTCATTCCTTATTATTAAGGAAAATCTGCTTGTAGCTTTTACTGCATCAAACAGCTAGCACCTTGTATTCGCATCTTGAAAATTCATCTCAGCATAGTTCAGTACTTATTAATATTTAGGTTGATCTTTACAGGATGGTCTTATTAATCCAACTTTATGATTTCCTACAGTACAGAAAAGCAATTGCGTTCAGCCCAACAGCGAGAAGCAAAAGGCCTTTCAAAGACCAACCCGCCGAAACCCGAAAAACAACGAGCTTAACCTTTGTCTTTCCTCGATATTATTGCAGGTGCCCGCCCTAACTTCGTAAAAATTGCGGCCATAATCCATGCTTTCCGGGAACTGCCCGCTGTCAAGCTGGGATACCGCATCGTGCACACTGGCCAACATTACGACAAACGCATGTCGGGCGATTTCTTTGAGCAGCTCGAGATACCCGAACCGGATGTCAACCTGGAAGTTGGCTCAGGAACCCAAGCCGAGCAGACGGCACGGATCATGATGCGGTATGAAGAATTGATCACGACTAAGCCCCCGGCTGCCACACTGGTGGTTGGCGATGTCACCTCGACAATGGCCTGCGCGATCGTAGCCCAAAAGCAAGGAATTCCGGTAGCGCATGTTGAAGCCGGTATACGCTCGGGTGACTGGTCCATGCCCGAAGAGATCAATCGCTTAGTAACCGACTCGATCACGAATTGGTTCTTTACGACCTCGGAAGCCGCCAATGCGGAACTTCGCAGGACGGGTGTGGCCGAGGATCGAATCTTTTTTGTTGGTAATACGATGATCGATACATTAGTAAGAAACAAAGGGAAGTTCCGGCAACCAGATTTCCATCGTGACCTCGGCTTAGATAAAACTCCGTATATCTTACTTACGTTACACCGCCCCTCAAACGTCGACGACGGCTTGCGCCTAGGGGAAATACTAAAGGCGATAGCCACCAGCGCCGATAGTCGCCCCGTGGTATTTCCTGTCCATCCTCGGACTCATCAGAAGATAGTATCTAGTGGCATCGCGCTCAGAACCCCCTTTATTGCGGTAGAACCGCTACCCTACTTGGAGTTTGCGTACCTGATTCAGCATGCTCAAGGAATCATTACCGACTCAGGGGGCATAACGGAAGAAGCTACCGTACTGGGAATCCCGTGCATGACCTTGAGAAGCTCAACCGAGCGTCCCGAGACCGTAGAGATGGGAACCAATGAGCTGATTGGAACCGATCCCCAATCAATCCACCCCGCCCTCGATCGGCTACTCTCTGGCAAATGGAAAACCGGAAAGATCCCGCCGCTATGGGACGGCGAGACGGGAAAGAGAATTGTGACAACAATTGTCAACAAAATTGAAAGCAAGTATTAGCCAATACAGTTTTCAAATTAAACTAAAAGCATCAGTAATTATTTGAATTATTACAACTAAACCTCAATACCAAAACCTTGTTAACTATCCACACTATCATTGGCGCTCGCCCACAGTTCATCAAAGCCGCTGTAGTATCACGAGCGATATCCGAATGGAATTTGGCCAACCCCAGCGCAAACATGATCCGGGAGACGATAACGCATACGGGACAACACTTCGATGCGAACATGTCCAACGTCTTCTTTGACGAGCTCGACATTCCGCACCCAGATTATAACTTAGAGGTGGGCGGAGGGACTCACGGACAAAATACAGGACGCATGCTGGAAAAGACTGAAGCAATTTTGATGCAAGAAAGGCCAAACTGGGTTCTGGTTTACGGCGACACAGATTCGACATTAGCCGGTGCATTGGCGGCAAGCAAACTCCACATTCCAGTAGCACACGTGGAAGCCGGACTGCGGAGCTACAATCGACGAATGCCAGAAGAAATCAATCGTGTCCTTACCGATCATGTTTCAAAGTTGCTGCTTACACCAACCGACCAGGCAACTTCGAATCTCCAACTGGAAGGCATTTTCGGCGACTGTGTAAAACAAGTAGGGGATGTAATGTACGATGCTGCGGCCTTTTACGGCGAACGTGCAGCAACAACGAGCAAGATCTTGGAAACACTACAGCTATCACCCAAGACTTACACACTTGCGACCATCCACCGAGCTGAGAACACGGACCACGAGGCGAAGCTTAGTTCCATCCTACGAGGACTATCGACATCCTCATTACCAATCGTTCTACCAACTCACCCCCGCTTAAGAAAACGAATTGAGGAGTACAAACTTTCCGTACCAGAAAACGTGCGACTAATCGAGCCAGTTGGATACTTGGACATGGTTCGTCTGGAGCAATGCGCACGCATGATTGCCACTGACAGTGGTGGAGTCCAGAAGGAAGCGTACTTTCATGGAGTCCCCTGCATAACTCTACGAGACGAGACGGAATGGGTCGAAACCGTTACTGCGGGCTGGAACACATTGGTTGGTGCGGATGAACAAAAAATAGCGGAGGCGATGCTGTCGGCAACGTCCCCAAATCCAACTTCTACCATTCTTTATGGTGATGGGCATGCTGGCCTACGGATCTTAAAGGTCCTTTCCAATAGCCAGTGATCGCGTCAAGCAACGTCGCGATGCTTCGAAGTATTTTTCAGGCGAACTTCGTGGATGGTTAAGCCTGACCTGAGCCCCCTAGATCGAAACCTTTCTACTAAACGCATGACCTCACACTCAGAATCTGGAGTAACGCACCCTACTGAACAGCTTGCAAAACCGTCGAGAACAGGAAAAGTATTCGCTCTATCCTTAGGGCAAAGCTTGAACACGGTCGTCGTCATTCTTTCGGCAATGATCATGGCAAGAGTTCTAACTCAGTCAGAGTTGGCGACATACCGCCAGACACTGCTTGCTTATGAAATCGCCCTACCATTATTGTCGCTGGGACTCGGAGCTGGCATATATTATTACCTACCGACAGAAAAGATACGTGTGCGAGGCTTGGTCGTTGATGCAGTGCTCATACTTACGCTTATGGGGTGTATCTACGCAGCATTTATGATAGCTGGCGGAAATCAGCTTCTTGCGAGACGTTTTTCAAACCCGGCGATCGTCAATACGCTTTCATATTTGATTCCCCTTCCATTAATCATGTTGCCAGCAATCGTGATCGGCCCCGTCCTGGTCATTCGTGGAAAGGTTGGCCAATTGACGCTCTACAATGTACTAGCCAACCTAATCTTGGCTACATTCCTCATAGGTGCCTGCCTCATGTGGAAGAGCCCCGAAGCATTAATCATCACGAAAGTGTCCGTTCTTTCCTTTACGGGCTTTGTTGGGCTCTATCTTGTATTCAATGCTTTACCAGCAGATTCTTGGAAACCAAATTGGGAAAGCATACGTCGCATAACAAAATTTAGTCTTCCACTGATGGCGGCATCAATGCTTGGAACGCTATCAATACAAATGGATAAGCTAATTGTTTCGGCAATGTGCACACCTTCTGAGTTTGCTGTTTACTCAATCGGAGCAATTGAAGTACCAATAGTTGGAATCATCACCGGATCGGTTATGGCAGTGATCATGCCTGATTTACGACGAATGGTCGATCAAGGAAAACACGAGTCTGCAATATCCCTCTTCCGTATTGCCGCTAAGAAAACATCTTTGCTATTAATTCCGCTCATGGTTATTTTGTTCATCTGTGCGGAGCCTTTGATAACGACTCTCTTCTCAGAGAAGTACACCGAAAGTGCAACTCCCTTCCGGTGGTATCTACTGATGATCCCAATGCGAATCGTGGTATTTGGCTCGTTCCTTACAGCCTTAGGTTTGAACACGACGATCCTTGCCCGATCTGCTGTCGGGCTGCTGGTGAATGCGATTTTGAGCGTTTTCTTTGTTTTAAAACTAGGTTACGTAGGCGCAATTCTGGGAACTTTGCTCAGCCTTTATTTGGTCGAGGGCTATTGGTGCGTTCTTGCAATAAGTAAAGCAACCAAAACGAAGCTACTAGATGTACTACCATTTTCACACATTAGCGCGCTATTCCTCATTTCAACCCTATCCAGTCTCCCCGCAATGCTATTCATATGGCATTTTCGCACTTCTACTTCCGCTGTAATATGCCTTATGTTTGGTGCATTTTCTTTCGCTGCCTCGATAATGTTCACCGGATGGATTTGTCGCTTCACCCCACTCAACGATGAAATCTTCTCAACGATCAAAAGATTCTTGCAGAAGAATTCTCGAAAAGAGTTGAAACTCCTATAAACCCGAACACATTGATGTTCTCTTACCCAAAGAAGTCGAAGTCAACTAAGTAGGTCGGAGCAATTTCCACTCGAATCTTTACGAAACGCTCCTCTTGAAAACCCCGGATAACAACTGCTTATATCCCCCCAGGGCCAACGCATACTATAGCAAGGGAATTCCTAGTACTTTTGCAAGATAGTCGAGGTTCCATCCAGCAACTCGACGTCGCATAGCGATACTGTACTTGTCTTTTTGCTGCTTGAGCATACTCAGGCTAAAGCGTT
>JBGSJT010000525.1:0-3983 GCA_041741715.1 Pirellulaceae bacterium
ATTGACGCAGCGGATCGCCTCAGCAGTGTCGGCGCCAGCGGTCGAAATCGACAGGGTGCAGCAAATCGATGTACCCGAATACGGTTTGATCGAAGTTTGCACGCCGGTCGTCGCCAGCAAGCTAGCCGCCATCGAAGCTGGCTTGATCATTGTCGCTAGTGGCGGACGTAACCCTGGACTGCCCCTCGCTATCGAGCGACTTTCGCACCGGGCTCTGATTGTCGACTTCATCGACGAGTGGAATCCACGGCTATTTGAACTTAGCCAGCAGCGGCATGAATGTTACCGAGCGCTGGGCTACGACATTTCCGGTTTCAGCCCAGGTCTATGCGACGCAGCCGTTTCGCAACCCGGACACGTACACAATCAACCGCGGGGCTCCCGACGAACACGTCGGCGACCCCGCTAAACAAATCACGGTCTTTCGTTTCCCAATCACCATTGGAGGTCTTCTATGTACAACCAACCCGGTCGGCGACGGGGCATAAGCTTCGCCGACTCCCATGACCGCCAGCCTTCAGCGAGCCATCACAGTGGGTCGCGCGAGGACTTTCTGCGCCGTCATGAGGATGAAGCAAACACAGCAAGCCGAGAGGGTGGCGAGAAACTGTCTCAGTTTCGCCAAAGCCTTCTCACCCGCGCGGGTGACTTCCGCAACGTTGTGCTTGCAATCGAGCACTGTGCTTCACGAGGACAGGCGGCAGGGCCTAACGGCCTCAAACCGTCTCAACTTGATCGTCATGCCAAGTTTGACTTGGCTCGGGTACTTGGAGAACTCATCACCACGGGCGAATACTGTCCAGGACGAGATCGCACGCAGCCGATTCCTAAGGGTGGCGACCGCGGTGACCGTCTTATCAAAATACAGGACTTCGACAATCGCTGTGTTGAACGAGCCATCCTCCAAGTCATCCGGCCCCTGACTGAAGCACAGTACCTGCCTACGAACCTTGGCTTCCGATCACCGGGACGTTCCCGTGAGGAAGCCATTGCCTTTGCGGAGCGAATGGCGTTTGACTCAGGCCGCTGGGTCTGGATCTGTGAAGATTTGTCAAACGCTTTTGAAATGATTCCTACCGGACGCCTCATGCAGACTGTGCGTAACGAATTACGCAACCAACAGCTCTGTGACCTTATTGAGCGTCTGGTATCACGACCCAGTGGAAGGGGAATCCGACAGGGAGGACCGCTCAGCCCCGAGATGCTGAATGTGTACCTCCACCCAAGGTTGGATTTGTGGTGGCAACGCCGCTTCCCCGAAACTCCACTACTGCGTGTAGCGGACGACTTATTGATTCTGGCGCGAACAACCGAGGAAGCCCTGGAGCTTTATGGTGCGCTAGACAATCAATGTCGTTCGATTGGAATGCCACTCAAAGGCAATCCCTTTACGACGATCCATGACCTCAGTGTAGGCCAGCGTGCCTCCTGGTTGGGATATTCCCTGGGTCGTCAGGGTTCTGGGCTCCAGGTATCGATTGCAAACAAGTCATGGACCAAGCTGGAAGAACACATCCAGTTAGCTTGGGAGACTGATGTTCCGGCGCTCAAGGCCCTCGACTGTATTCAGGGATGGATTAGTCAGCAGGGAGCAGCGTACCGGGACCAGGACGTTGATGTGGTCTATGCGGGTATACGGCGCTTGGCGTTTGAAGCAGGTTTCGAAGAGATTCCTACCCGGGACGAGATAGCGTCTCTATGGGTTACGGCTTATAGGCGTGACTGGGTAAGGACTCGTCGAGAGACTCTTCTTCGTATTAGGCGTTCTAGTGGTTTCGCTGGTAGCTTCGCTGACCAGCATTGCGATTTTGATGCGAGTTTACGGCCCCAGGGGGTGGTGTGTCCGACCGTGACGCCGCCTTTGGGACCGCCTCGCCGACGTTTGTTTCTTTTTACTGATGGCTCTTGCCTAAAGCCGACTCGAATCGGTGCCTGGGCGTACTTGCTTGTAGATGATGAACACCCAGACGACCGTGTCTGGTACGCGGATTCTCACCCAAGGACAACCAATAATCGAATGGAGTTGACTGCAGTGCTGAACGGCTTGCGAGCCGTCGGCACAGAGCCGTGCGAGCTCGAAATCATCTCGGATAGCCAATACGTCGTTGACGGTCTAACGACGAACTTGGCTACGTGGTTGAGGCACGGCTGGCGAAATCCCAATTCGTCGTGTCGCGTGTCACATCCACTTTTGTGGAAACGGGTCGTTAGAGCATTACAGCCTCACAGCGTTCGTTGTCGCTGGGTTCCTGGTCATTCGGGCCACCCGGAAAACGAGTTCGTGGACCGCTTGGCTCGCGATTGTGCCGAAAGCCATCAAGCCCGCTTACAACAAAACAGGAGGAATGAAGCAATGACTTAGTAGTGTCTAGCGACGGTTAGTTTTCTCTCTCGTGTTGCCTCAACCGAAAAAGAGAACCACTTGTCGTCGAACAGCTCTTTTCTTTATACCGGTTCGAACACGCATCCGGGCAAGATTGGAGCTTGTGGTTCACTTTATCATCCGGTTGCGTTTCATCAACACCGATTGCGACGGTGCAGATGTTATCGCACCTGAGGTCTCGTGCGCGCGGACTCAAAGCAAACGATTTCTTGCGATCGGAAAGTATTGATCCGTCGTGCCACTTCACTCAACAGTCCCGTAATGCGCTGATAGAATGTCTTACTGTTGTTTACCTTGACTACGATGCCCCGCAGTGCAGCCAATCCGCGATGTTGAGAACGCAATTCGACCAATTCGTTACTGACGGCTTCGACCACTTGGGTGCCTTGATCATGGTGATCGACGGTTTTCCGGCTGAGGAGAGATTGCACCCGACCATCGAGCTGCTTGAGTCGCTGGGGTACACGCGCAGCGCTTCGGCAGAAGTTGATGTCGACGAATACGCCATCAAGACTCCCGGCGGGCAGGGAAGCGAGGCGGCTTTGCGGTCCTTCTTTGTGAAGTTCAAGATGGAACGTTACTTGATTCAGTATCAGCCTTTGCACCGTTTTATCCTTCGTGGAAAGAGCTGCACCCCGCACCGCCCCGAATCCGATTTCCGTTTTGCAGATTGGTACCCCGTCAAAGGAGCCAAGGTCAAGAAGCGATCCGGAAAGATTGAGGATCAACTGGCAGATGACTTTCCGAATGCGGCGATGGCTGGTCAGTTTCTCCATGATCACGGATTTACCAGATCGAATACCCACAAGAACATCGGCAAGAACACGTATTTTGTTGCTGCTCGCCACGGGGACGGACAGCCGTCTGGAATTGTGATCCGCGGCGAACATGAAACGTTCTTTTTCGACTACTTCGCTGACGCTCGGTACATCATGGGGGCGAGCGGGTTGTTAAAAGACCAACGGCAAACAGAAAGGCAGTACAGCGATGCCATTACTATCGCCATGATGAATGTTCATGGTGCATGAGTATTTCCACGCCCGTCGGAGAAACCCATGGCATTCGGGTTCTTTCCCACACGTCACCGGTTTCATTGATTTATAAAAAAAGAAATCGAACGATGAAACATGTGCGCAGGGAACGTGGTGCACTGTTTCTGAGCAATTCAGTCAGGCCACACTGACGGACGGTCGTCAGTGTGGCTTCCAGTTCGAAGGCAGACGGTCCTGTAGCCTTACGCCAGCCCGCGAAGCATCCCATCGGCGACTTCAACAATTCTTCTTGTCTCCAACGCCGTTTTCTCCTTCTCGCGTTGCGTGGGTCGCAACCGACGGCGATGAATCTCTGGGTAGTCCCACAAGGATTTGATTGTCAACCGAACGGCGGCCCTGGCTTGACCGACGGTCCTACCTCTCACTTCCCGGGACAGCAAGCGATCCCAAATTGAGTCCTTCGCAAGAGCCTTGGGTACCGAGGGTATCTCGCCAGCTGGATTGCACAGGTTTTCCTGGATGGCTTTGGCACTCTGTCGGCAGAGTCCGATCAGGAACCGACTCTCGTCCAGAATGGCTGGGTCCGCTTCATCTGCAATGTTGCTGGC
>JBGSJT010000526.1:0-6573 GCA_041741715.1 Pirellulaceae bacterium
GGTCACCGCTTCGCCGCGTCCGTCGCGGGTGACGGCTCCCTGCCGGGTCATCGGCGCGATTTCCACATTGGCGACATCGCTCAGCAGGATCGGGGTGCCATCGGCTTCGCGGCGGATCACCACGGCTTTAATGTCGTCGATGTCCCGCAGCAGCGCCACGCCGCGGACAAACCGCTGCTCGCCGTAATGCACCACGTAGCCGCCGCCGGAGGTGGCGTTGTTGCTCTGCAGCCGCTGATACAGCAGCTCCAGCGTGATGCCGTAGCTGTTCATGCGGTCGGGATCGGGCTGCACCTCGAAGGTCTTGTAGTAACCGCCGTGCGTGTTGATCTCCGTGACGCCGGGCACCTCGCGCAGCCGCGGGGCAATGTCCCATTCCAGCATGGTCCGCAGGGCCATCGTGGAATGCCGGTCGCTGCGAACCTCGAACTGCAGGATTTCCCCCAGTGCCGTGGTGAGTGGTCCGATGGTGGGAGTGCCATAGCCAGGCGGAATGTTTGCTGCTGCGTCACCAAGCCTTTCGGTAACGAGTTGCCGCGCTCGGTAAATATCGGTGCCTTCAGCAAACACGATGGTGACAACAGATATTCCGAACTTCGAAACGCTACGCAGTTCTTCCACATCGGGAAGTCCGCCCATCGTGTTCTCGACAGGATAGGTGACATATCGTTCGACTTCGACGGGTGATAGCGAGCCGGCGTCGGTGACGACTTGCACCTGCACATTGGTCATGTCGGGAACGGCATCGATGGGCAGATGCAGCGCTGAGTAGACGCCGCCTGCCGCCATCAGCAACGTGAGAATAATGACGAGCCCACGATTGATGAGCGAGAATTCAATGATTTTCGTGAGCACGAATCGAGTCCCGTTGTTTGATTATGCGCGGATGCCGACTTATCGGAGCCTATTCGTCTCCGCGATCCCTCGAGTGGGATTCCACGTTCGCAGGCGAGGCCCCTGCGCGAATTTCGCTATGCCGAATTTGTCCACCGAGATTTCCAACTCGCACCATCAGCAATGTCAATGCGAGTGTTCCGATGACTAACACGGTCGTTATCGATTTGCTGGTCCTCCACCATGGGAGCAGCGACACTCCGGCCACAATTCCGACCAGCAACGAGGCGGCGAACGCAATTTGGGCCGCCGACTCGTGCTGTTCGATGAACTGTTCGCCATCAATCTGTAGTTGCTCGACCGATTCCTCGGCCGGTTCACCTGTGAAGTAGACCGGAACCGTCACGCAAGCAACAAAGATCAGAATCACGCGTGCCGCGTTTGTCAGTGTCTCGTTTTTTCGAAGTACGCCATACGCAACGAACGCGAGCGCGAAGAATGATCCGATAATCGGAAAGTGATTTAGCACCAAATGCAGGTGAACTAGACTCATAGGGAATACTGCCGATCTTTGTGTGAGGGAATGGTTGCGAGCCCCCGAGATTCATCGAGGAAAAATTCGATCCCGCACGATGCCAATGTCTACTCGCCTTCTCCGGCAAGCAGCATCTCGGACTTCAGCAAGAACGCGCCGTTGGTCACAACCAACTGGCCAGGCGACAAGCCGTCGGTGATTTCAATCCAATCGTCAGTCGCTTGGCCGGTCGATATATCCACTCGCTTGAAAACACCGTTGTTCATGTCGACAAACACAAACTTCTGGTTTCCGTGTTGGACGACCGACTCTGGCTTGATAGACAAAGCTTGTCGCGGTTTGCCGATAGGCACCGTGACCCGAACAAACATGCCAGGACGCAGCATGTCTTCGCCGTTCTCGATGTTTGCCACCAGCGGCACCGAATTGGTATCTGCCTGAACTTCGCGACCAAAATAACGGACTTTGGCGGGAAACACTCGATCGCCTAGTGCTGGCACCACGACCGATACTTCGGAACCCTCCAGCAGTCCCACCGTTGACCAATCGCTCTCGCGAATGCTGGCTTCCACGGTCAACGAATCGGTATTCGCAAGTACCACCAACGAGTCACCTCGCATCACCCGCTCATTCATGGCAAACTCGCGCGACTCAATGCTTCCGGCGAACGGCGCACGCACTTCCAATCGCGACAGTGCGTCTTCGCTGCTCAAATTGACCGTTTCTTTGTTCTCTCTGTATCCCAAGAGAGTTTCGAGTGATTGCCACGCAAGATTCAATTGCCGATCCGCTTCGGCAACGTTGGCCTCAGCCTTTAACTTGGCTTGATCGGCTGCAAACTTTGCTTGGTCGCAAGCCGTACGAAATGCGGCTGCCTCGAGTTGGCGTTGGCTTTCGCGTTCGCGGATAGTACGCCCCGCAACCGCGCCCGAACTAACGAGCGGACGAACATTTTCAACCAGATCGTTAGCCAACTTCCATTTCGAGTACGCCGATAGGATGTCTTGTCGATAGGCCGCGAGGTCTTGATTAGCAAACTCATCGGCGATCGCGTCGACCGACTGATTTTGGTCGAGCATTTTGAAGACCTGCTCGAGGTTGTTCTTCAGTGTCAGTTCACGATTAAGGATCTGCTGAGCAATGTCGCGTTCTTTCTGCCGCTTAAGAACTTCGGCACGGGCCTGCCCAATTTCGGGACTACGCACTACAGCAATCAAATCGCCGGCGGCAACGTGATCGCCAGGCATCACGACAAGTTCAGCCAAGATGCCGTCGATCGGCGCTTTCACATCAACGTGCTTGGTCTGGTCGTAGCGTAGACGCCCAGGGACTGTGTGAACGTGCTGCACGATTTGCGGCTGCGCAGCGATGCTCTTGAAGTTGCCTGCGTTCAATTTGCCCTCCGACAAGACCATGTTGTCGTTGGAAGAGGGCTCCTCAGCAACTTCAGCGACTTCCTCCGTACGACTGCCGCCCGAGTTGATATGGTGCATCACCATCCATGCCCCCCCCATAGCAGCCAAGACTAAGAGCGTCGGAAGTCCGCTCACGAGAGATGATGCGAAGTTCCGCTTCGTCTTGGGAGACTCGCCGTGAAACGAAGCGGGAGTTGTTGGGGGGTGGTCAGGCATATGCTCGGCAATTCTGTGGCGGCAAAAAATGTTGGCTTGGGTCCTATCTGCACGAAGTGTGCCAAGAATGGTACGCGGCACATCTGACGCGATTTTCCCAGTCTCTTGATAGGGACAACAAGCTGCTTAGCTTACACGGCAAAGACAATCGCCATGCCGGTGGACAGAATCTGTCCAATCGAGCGTTTGACTTTAGTCCCATCGAAAACGCTATCACGCTAGCAGCGAAGCGGCGCGGATTCTAATTTCCGGCTTGCAGCTGCTTAGATGCACACCGTTGGCGACCGCGTACGCAAGCTTGATGAAACGCTCCTCTTCGGGCGATTGATTCCTCCTTACGGTATCAATTTCCTTGAGGCCAGACATCGGCACTCATGACTGCCGGAACAGTCCGGACCCGCCGCGCGCCGGAGAAAGCTTATGGCAAAAACTGCTGCCTACTAGCAACTGGGACGTGTCGACGTGGCTGACGGACGGATCAAACCTTTGGGAGACAGCCACTACCGCACGGTGCGAAATTCAGGTTCCGCACAGCCAGCGTGTGCGACTGACCAACTTGGACGGGATTCAGTTGCGCCACGTCGCGAGTTCAACAATCCGGCAACTATTCAATCCAGGTCAATCTGGCGATGAAGCGGGTCTCGCGAGAATGATTGGCTGATTCTCGAGCGATACTTGGCGGAACGGCACATGGAATGCAGCTACTCTTCGCATCGAGCGCTCAGACGGCGATACCGCGAGGGCTCGAATCGCTCCGTGCGATTGTGACTGCAGCGCGTTGAAGTTGACTTACCTTCAAGAGCGAGCAGCTTGCTAGTACGAAATGCACATCCACCTGAGAGGTAGCTAACAGACAGTGGGCAATTTCAGATTCGAACCGAGAAGCCTCGATGACTTTCTCACTATCAATTACTGAGAACAAGAGTTCTCTCACTATGGAATTCACCAAACTATGATCGCTTTTTCAAATCCAAAGACTCGTGGATCGAGATTCCGCAGGTGTAGCGTAGTGGCCGCCGTCACCGTCCTCACTACGTACGGTGTCACGTCTACCCACGCCAGTTCGATCTTCGGAACACTATCGAACTTCGATATCTACAACACAACTTCAGAGCCATCAGAAGGAGCCGAGATTGAATTGGAAGGGATTCACTCGACGGACATCGGCGGAGACTTCCCAGCACACTACGGCAGTAGGTCGATCGTGGAGTACGTCGATGCTTCGAATCAATTCGCTGGGACTCGTATCACTTATACGGGATACAACTTCGCGGGCGCACCCACCCCAGGCTCCCTCATGCCCAACCCTAATCCCACATCCACCAACGGACATGCATTGACGTATTCCGAAGGTGGCGAGCACTTCGGCTTCTGGCTCAACGGAGCCCAGCCGACCGCTGCGAGATTTTTCTGGCTCAACGACAATGGTGGTAGCTATGAACGAATCAGCAGTTTGCCTGAGACCGTGCCTGGTCCAACTTGGTCTTACGTACCCCCTGCGAATCCCGGCGATGTGCCCGTATTGCAAGCGGTCATTCAGGTTCCGGAACCGGCAGAAGCGAGTAACATGAGGCCGGACTCCACATGGATGAAAGTCTACAAGACGAAGTTGGAAATCGGCCCTACCAATGATCAGGAGATGCAGGATTTACTTGAGTTGCTGACATCCGGTGACCCTAACGATCCCGACTACGCCAACATCATCCCCCAGGGCGAGATTGAAACTGAATCCGAATGGGAGCTCCTTGATGGGGGTAAGAATCCGACAGAGAAAATGCAGGAAGACGAGGTAGGAGACAACGATAGAATAGTCATCCGACGCTACGAATTCTACAAGTACGTCGGGCCGGTCAACGAAGATAACGAGCCGATTTCGCTGTGGGAAGATATTGGTAATCCGCTCGACCCAGGGCTTGATGTTTTGGATGATCTCGGGAACGTCGTCTTTGCCGCTGAGCGGGGCGACTTTATCTCTGCCAACATGGTTGCGGCGGTGCTAGCGCCTGCGGCTGTCGTGCCGGAGCCGTCCACCATCTTGCTGGGGCTGATTGGTGTTGGAGCGTTGTTACTAACTCGCCGCCGCTAACGAGACTTTCGTTAGCGCGGCAATCGGGGGCCTCCAACCATCACCTCGCACGAATCTACATATGGTGCTGGTTGGTGGCGCCCACCTCTACAGCCGATAGGAGCTTCTATGCCCGGTCCCGCATCCTTTGCAGTGGTATTCTCGAATTGCTGCCTCTGTTTCGCGACAGCTAGCGCGTCAACCGTTGTCTTCTTTAACGCTTCTCAGGTAGCAACCCTTGTGGAATCGGGGGTCACCTCGGACACCATTAGCAGCAACGGATTCCTCTTTACCTATACGCGTGACAAATTGTTCACCGGAGGGATCGGCCCCGATCCGATCGGGCGAACGGTTCACGTGCCCTGGCCAGAGGGCATTGAAGCACAAGGCGTGACGACTCCACCACCAGGAGGTGGTTCTCAGAAAGCACAGATCTTCATCGAACGGCTCGACGGCCAGTCATTCGATCTGCCGTCGTTCACTGCTAAGCTGCTCGCCAATACGGCTGGCGCTGGCGGGAGTATTGAAATAATGCCGATTCTCAATGGAGAGGACGGCTTCAACGACCCTCTCTATTTCGATGCGACCGGCTACTACGGCCAATCTTTCTCCTATAGCACCTCTCCGAACCATTTGGGCAGCACCGCGCTGCTGAAGAACTTTGAAGCGTATAAAGTTAATCTCTACGTCGATTTCGCGTTCACGGCGCTCACGCTTCAAGGAGCGTTTGTCACTCTATCTGGTGACTTCAATTCCGATGGCATTGTGGATGCAGCCGACTACACCGTCTGGCGCGATGGACTCGGCAGCACTTACAGCGTCGCCGATTACGATGTCTGGAGGAGCAACTTTGGAACCACAGGCTCACTCGCCTCGAGTTCATCGGCCGTGCCCGAACCGAGTGCGCTACTGCTTGGATCGCTGACCACAGCCTTCCTTCTATTGGTTTCCAGCAAAGCTTATCCGCGCCCATCTGTGTTTGCTGGCTTCGCTTGCATGAAGACCGGCCGCGGTCCAGCTAAGCGGTGTTAGCAACGATGGCGCCATCAGCGGTGAAGTTCGTGGCCGGACGGTTGCAGCCAGCATGGTACCAGTGAAATCTCACTTGCGTCCTCGCCGCCGAACTACTAAGTAACTAGTAAAGCGACACCCACTACGGTCGCCGCTAGCGAGGGACACGAGGTCCTTCACATTTTTCGGCAGCCCAATTTCAATTTCCTGAGAGGTTTCCTATGCCACGGACATCAATTCTCTCCGCCGCTTTAATTGTGTTGATTGTTGCCAGCGCGTCGCCGCCCTGCGTTGCTCAAAGCACCACAGCGACGGAGCAGCCCAAGTACCTGCCGGGCGATCTTCATTTACCGACGAGCCGCGTCTACGCACTAGTTGGCAAGACTGGTTTGGGTCACGAACATGGCGTCACCGGATCGATCAAGAGTGGGCGTGTGTTGCTGGGCGCAACCGAGAATGCCGGTGTGCTGGTCTTCGACATGGCAAGTTTCGTCGCC
>JBGSJT010000527.1:0-37044 GCA_041741715.1 Pirellulaceae bacterium
TGCGTTCCTTGGAAGAAAAGGTGACGGTGAACCCGGCTGGCAAACCATCTGGCGCGGATTTCAAAAATTGCAGTCACTACTTGACGGCATGCGCCTAGTTGGTGCGATTTAGTCTTATGAATTGTGGGTAATGACAAGGCTACTCGGCCGGGCGATAGAAGCACATCGCCGACAAGTTTCTGGCCGAACACAAACGCGTTAGCTCCGGCCACTAATTGACAATAACGGCCAATAACGGGGATAATATCGGGCCCTGTGACCAAACGTGTCTAAGCGGCAATGACGCTAAACAATGGATGGCATCTCCATGGAAGTTCAATACGACGACGTTCTGACGATCGACGAATTGGCGATCTATTTGAAAGTCTCGAAGTCAACGCTCTACAAGCTGGTTCAAGAGGGCAAGGTTCCTGGACAGAAAGTCGGTAAACATTGGCGTTTTCATAGAGAGACGATCGAGCACTGGTTGGGCAAGTCCCAGTTGGAAGACCCGCCGGTGACGTCTGCCAAGAAACAAACCAAACGAACAGCGAAATAGACAACAAGTTACCGAACGAAATAGCTGATGGATCAAGCAACACACAATCGAATCGTCTCGTTCATCTGGGGCATCGCCGACGACGTACTTCGCGACCTTTTCAAGCGAGGTAAGTATCCCGACGTTATTTTGCCAATGTGCGTCCTGCGCCGACTCGATGCGGTTCTCGAGCCCACGTCGGCGGCGGTTCTTGAAACGAAGCAAATTCTCGACGACGCGAAGATCACCGAACAGGATCAAGCACTCTGCGATGCTGCTGGCCAACCGTTCTACAATACATCCAAGTTCACAATGCGGGATCTTCAATCACGAGGGAACCAGCAACAACTTCGGGCGGACTTCGAAGACTATCTCGACGGTTTTTCACCGAACGTCCAAGACATCCTCGAAAACTTCAAGTTCCGCAATCAGATCTCCACGCTATCCAAAGCCGACGCACTGGGGACGTTGGTCGAAAAGTTCTGCGACCCCGATATCAACCTAAGCCCTAATCCAGCACTCAACAGCGACAAGAGCGTTCGCCATCCAGCGATGGATAATCACGCGATGGGGACCGTCTTTGAAGAGCTCGTTCGCAAGTTCAACGAAGAGAACAACGAAGAGGCCGGCGAACACTGGACACCGCGCGATGCCGTTCGCTTGATGACCAAGCTTATGTTTTTGCCGATCGCCGATCAGATCAAACCGGGATCGTACGAATTGTACGATGGAGCTTGCGGGACCGGCGGCATGCTGACGGTTGCCGAAGACACGTTGATAGAATTGGCCGGCGGCGAAGGTTCGGGCGTGAAGACCTATCTTTATGGTCAAGAGATCAACCCCGAGACGTTCGCGATCTGTAAAGCCGACATGCTGATCAAGGGGGACGGAGAGAACGCGGAGAACATCAAGGGCGGTGCCGAATACAGCACGATATCGAACGATGCGTTCGGTGCGAAAGAGTTCGACTTCATGCTTTCCAATCCGCCCTACGGCAAGAGCTGGAAGAAAGATCTCGAGTCGATGTGTCCGTCTGGGAAGAAAGATTCGCTACGGGATCCGCGTTTCAGAATCTCTCACGCCGACGAATCCGACTATTCGCTGGTCACTCGTTCCAGCGACGGCCAAATGATGTTTCTTGCCAACATGGCGTCGAAGATGAACGACCGAACCGAACTGGGTAGTCGCATCGCCCAAGTACACAACGGATCGTCGCTGTTCACCGGCGACGCCGGCCAAGGCGAAAGTAACATCCGGCGTTGGTTGATCGAAAATGATTGGGTGGAAGCGATCGTCGCGCTACCGCTGAACCTTTTCTACAACACGGGCATTGCGACCTACATTTGGGTGCTATCGAACCGCAAACTCGACAACCGACGCGGCAAGGTACAATTGATCGACGCGACCCAGTGGTATCAACCGCTGCGAAAAAACCTTGGCAAGAAGAATTGCGAACTAGGCGAACAAGATATCAAACGAATCTGTGACGCTTACTTGAACTTCGAGGAAACCGAACAATCAAAAATCTTCCCCGGCGGAGCGTTCGGGTATTGGAAAGTCGTCGTCGAACGTCCTCTGCGATTGCGAAGCCAATTAACGACCCCACGCATCGAAGCATTGCGATTCGCGTCTGGCGACGAAGAGATTCGTGAAACGCTTTACGAAGAATTCGGCGAAGCGTTGTTCGAGGATTTTGCGAGCATCAAGAAGGCACTCACCAAGCGTTTGGCCGAGTGGGGCGACGGCGATGAAGACGAGGACGGCGGCGGAGAGAGTTTGCCCGAAAGCAAAAAGAAGAAACTCTTGAAAGCCGAGACATGGCGACGCGACGCGCGGTTGGTTGAACTGGGAACGTGGCTACGCGAACACGTCGGCGGCGAACCGTTCGACGATTACAACGTGTTTGATGAAGTCGTCGCTGAAAAGTTGGCTGAGCACGAAATGATGCCGGCGGCAGCCGAATTGAAACTCGCTTTGCGAGGCGTCAGTGAAGTTGACGAGACGTCGCCGCCAGTGATTGCCAAGGTTTCTAAACCTAACAAGAAGGGCGAAACGAAAGTCGAGGCGGACCCGAGGCACGGGCGTTACCAGTGGGATGATCTTCCCGAATGTCTTCGTCCGTCTAGCGGACGGGAAGACGAATTGCCAACCGGAACGATTGTTGAGTTTGAAACCGACGCGGACTTGCGAGACAGCGAACAGATCCCGCTACTCGAGCCAGGCGGAATAGAAGCGTTCATAGAGCGGGAAGTCTTGCCCTACACGCCGGACGCGTGGCTGCAAGACAAGAAGGGTAGCGTCAAAATCGGCTACGAGATCTCGTTCACCCGGCACTTCTACAAGCCCGAACCGCTGAGAACGCTCGACGAGATTCGGGGAGATATCATCGCCGTTGAGAAAGAGGCCGAAGGTCTGCTCGACGAATTGGTTCACGGGAGCATCGCATGATCGCTGACTTGAAGCCTTACGATGAATACCAAGACAGCGGTTCGCAATGGTTAAAGCGTGCACCGAAGCACTGGACGGTGCGCTCATTGCGAAGTTTGACACAAGTTCGTTCGGAACGAAATCGCCCCGAATTGACATTGTTATCGGTTGAGCGTGAACGTGGCGTTATTGTGCGTGATCTCGATAGCACATCGAATCACAACTTCATACCTGACGATCTAAGCAATTACAAAGTTGCAAAGCAGGGTGACCTTGTAATCAACAAGATGAAAGCTTGGCAGGGCTCGATGGGCATCGCGCCATGTGATGGCATTGTGAGTCCAGCGTATTATGTGTACCGATTTAAAATTGCAGATCGGCAATTCGCTCACCGGCTACTACGAAGCAAGCCCTACGTCGCCCATTTCTGTCAAGCGTCCGACGGTGTACGGGTCGGGCAGTGGGATTTATCTATTCCTGGAATGCGAGAAATCCCCGTATTGCTTCCCCCATCCGACGAGCAAGCTTTGATAGTTCGTTTTCTGGACTGGGCGAGTATTCGGCTGGGCAAGGCGATTGCAGCGAAGCGGAAAGTGATCAGGCTGTTCGAGGAGCAGAAGCAAGCGATCATCCATCGCGCCGTCACCCGAGGTCTTGACGAGAACGTCCCCCTCAAACACTCCGGCCTCGACTGGCTCGGCGATGTGCCGGAGCACTGGAACGTCAAACGCATCAAGTATTTGATGCGTGTCGTCGACAATCGCTCTGAGAGTGGCGATGAAGTCTTACTTTCAATGCGGAAGTACCATGGACTCGTTCCTTACCACGAGCATTTCAGCAAGCCACCGCAAGCTGCGACGTTGAGAGGGTTCAAGATTATTGAGACGGGACAAATTGCAACAAACCGGATGCAGGCGGGGTTCGGGCTTATATTCGAGTCCACACAGAGAGGAATCGTCAGTCCGGACTTCGGAGTCTTTCAGCCGACTGGCGAAGTCATTCCTGAATTCCTCGGGCTATTGTTTCGCAGCCGAATCGTCAGCGCAAAATTCCACAGCGAATCGAAAGGACTCGGTACGGGAAAGAGTGGCTTTATGCGACTCTATGATGATCGAATCGGTTGGATACATATTACATATCCGCCCACGATTGAAGAACAAGAACTTATCTTGAAGAAGCTTAGCGATGACCTTTCGGAGATTGCGAAACCTCGTGGGATGGTTGAACGCGAAATTGAACTTCTCCGAGAGTACCAAACGCGTCTGATTTCCGACGTCGTGACTGGCAAACTGGACGTTCGCGAGTTCGCTCGGTCGCTACCGGACGACGTCAGCGAAGAAGCCGCTGAACTGGCCGCCGCCGAATCGGTCGACGAAGACTTTGCCGCGGACGAGGAATTGATCGAGGAGGCAGTGTGAACCAAGTCCCGACCAATCCGAAGATCTACCACATCACCCACGTCGACAACCTTCCCAAGATTATCGCGCAGGGTGGCTTGTGGTCGGATCGTGAAATGATTGATCAGGGGTTGAACGTCAACGCGGTTGGGCTCGCCGAAATCAAGAGCCGCCGATTGAACGAGTATCAAGTCACCTGCCACCCAGGAACGAAGGTCGGCGACTTTGTTCCGTTCTACTTTTGTCCCCGAAGCGTCATGCTTTCGGTGTTCTGGTACGACAACCTTCCCGAATTGACCTATCACGGCGGGCAGGGGCCAATTGTCCATCTGCGAGCGGATATGATGAAGTGTCGTGAATGGGCGAGTCAGCATGGCGTCCCGTTCGCCTTTTCGGATATGAACGCTGGTATGGCGACTGCCGAATTCTTTAATCGAAAAAGCGAGTTGAGTCGAATTGATTGGGAGGTAGTGGGTAGTAATAACTTTGCCGGCGATCGGAAGCACAGAAAAGCTGCTGAGTTCTTGATCCATCGGTTTTTTCCATGGGAATTGGTCGAACGGATCGGAGTGATTGACGATGCCCGTTTGAAGGCGGCGAAAAAGGCGATCGCGGTTGGGGAACACCAACCGCCGGTCACGATAAAACCAAAGTGGTATTTCTAACGAAGAACGAAACCATGATTGAATTTATAACTGGAGACATCCTAAAAGCGGACGCGGAAGCGTTGGTCAATACTGTCAATTGCTATGGCGTGATGGGACGCGGGATTGCACTGCAATTCAAGAAGAAGTACCCCGAGAACTTCAAGCAATACAAGAAGGTATGCGACGCCGGCGAACTGCGCCCAGGGATGATGTTCGTCTTCGCAACCGAGGAGATGTTCAACCCTCGTTATGTGATTAACTTTCCAACAAAGAACCATTGGAAAGGACGCAGCAAAATCGAAGACATTGATTCTGGGCTTGATGCGTTGGTCGACGAAGTTCGCCGACTGGGGATTCGATCCATCGCTATCCCGCCGTTGGGTTGTGGACTTGGCGGCTTGAAGTGGGACGAGGTTCGCCCACGCATCGAGTCCGCGTTCGAGACTCTGTCGGATGTTTCGGTGTTTGTCTACGAACCCGGCAAGGCACCATCGGCGGCAGCAATGACGAAGACGGCCGAAGTCCCAACGATGACCAAGGGCCGCGCCGCGATGATTGGTCTGATGCGAAAATATCGTTCGGTCGCCATGGATCCCGAAGTGACGCTACTCGAGATTCACAAACTGATGTACTTCATGGTTGCATTCGGTGAACCGATGGAACAGTTGAAATTCACCAAGGGCCCCTATGGTCCATATTCAACCAATTTGCATCACGTCTTAAACGCAACGGAGGGGCATTTTACAATTGGTTTCGCCGATGGTGGCGAGAAGCCTGACAAGCCGTTGTCGCTGATCAAAGGAGCAATCGAGAAGGCGGAAGTTGCACTCGAATCCGAAACGCAAACGAGAGAGAACTTCGAGCATGTCGCAAAGCTAATCGAAGGATTCGAGACCCCGTTTGGAATGGAATTGTTGGCGACGGTTCACTGGGTTGCCACGAACGAAGGGGCAAGCAACCCCGATGAAACTCTAACCCGAATTGCCGAATGGTCGCCCCGCAAACGCGATCTATTTTCGTCGCATCATGTTCAACTAGCGTGGAAGGTGCTCGCAAAAAACGGGCTACTTGGTAATGTCTAAAATCGAGTCGGGAACGTCGAAGGAAACGCCCAAGGTTCAAGAGAAAGGAGCGTTCTACAAGAAGATCGCCGGCGGCTTCAGTGATACCAGTGAAGGTGGGCTCGAGAAGATCATCTTCGACGACATGGTCGATCGCGGTTTTCGGGCGGGCGAACCGAAGGACTACGACCGCGAATACTGTGTCGATCTGGTAAAACTTCGCGACTTTCTGAACACGACTCAACCGCAAATCGCAGAAGATCTTCAACTCGACACGGACAATCCGACGAGGCGCAAGTTTCTAGCCAGACTTGAGAAAGAGATCGGATCCCGAGGCGTCATTGACGTTATCAGACGGGGTATCAAGTTCGATCAACACGACATCGAACTGTTCTATGGCACGCCATCGCCGGATAACGCAAAGTCGACCGAACTATTCGATGGCAATCGCTTCAGCATCACGCGACAATTGCGCTACAGTCTGGACGAATCGGGCCGAGCGCTCGATCTGGGGATCTTCGTCAACGGATTGCCGATCGCGACGTTCGAGCTCAAGAACAATCTGACGAATCAAGACGTCGACGACGCGGTCGCCCAGTATAGCGACCCAAGACAACGCAACCCGAAAGAACGTCTCTTTGCGTTCGGTCGCTGTATCGTTCACTTTGCGGTCGATGATCAACAAGTGAAAATGTGCACCGAATTAAAGGGCAAGAAGTCGTGGTTTCTGCCATTCGATCAAGGATGGAACGATGGGGCGGGCAACCCACCGAATCCGAATGGACTGAAAACGGACTATTTGTGGAAGAAGATTCTTTCGCCCGAGAGCACGACCAACATCATTGAGAACTACGCGCAGATCGTTGTCGAGAAGAACAAGAAGACCGGCCAGAAGACACGCAAACAGATCTTCCCACGATATCATCAACTCGATCTCGTTCGCGGCATCCTCGACGACGTCAGCCAGCGGGGCGTTGGCAAACGGTATTTGTTGCAACACTCCGCCGGTAGCGGAAAGTCGAATTCGATCGCCTGGTTGGCTCACCAATTGATTGGACTTCGAGGCGGCAAAGGCGAAGAGAGCGACGCGGAAATCTTCGACACAGTGATCGTCATTACCGACCGAACAATCCTCGATCAACAGATCGACGCAACAATCCGGCAATTCATGCAAGTCGGTTCGACGGTCGGACATGCAAAGCGAAGTGGTGATCTGCGAAAGTTCATCGAATCCGGTAAGAAGATTATTATCAGCACGGTTCAAAAGTTTCCGTTCATCCTGGATGAGATCGGCGACTCGCATCGCGGTCGAAAGTTTGCTTTGATCATCGACGAAGCGCACTCGAGCCAAGGCGGCAAAGTTGCGGCGGCGGTCAACGAAGCGATCAGTGACCCCGAAGACACGATCAACGACGCGTTAGAAAAGCGGATGGCCGCCCGCAAGATGGTCACCAACGCCAGCTACTTCGCCTTCACGGCGACGCCGAAGAACCGGACGCTGGAAATGTTCGGCGACGCGTTCCCCGGTCCCGAGGGGAAGACGAAACATCGGCCGTTCCACACTTACACGATGAAACAAGCGATTGACGAAGGCTTCATTATCGACGTCTTGAAGTACTACACGCCTGTGGCGAGTTACTACCGATTGGAAGCCGTGGTTGAGAACGACCCGATGTTCGATCGAAGGCGGGCACAAAAGAAACTTCGAAAGTATGTCGAACGCCACGATCACGCAATTCGCTTGAAAGCGGAAATCATGGTCGATCACTTCCAACAGTATGTTTTGGCTCCACGAAAGATCGGCGGCGAAGCGCGGGCGATGGTGATCTGTAGCGGGATTCCCGAAGCGGTCAAGTATTACCGCAGCATCAAGAGCTACTTGGAAGAGATCAAGAGCCCGCATAAAGCCATCGTCGCATTCTCGGGTGAAACGGATGTGGAAGGCCAGATGATGACGGAAAGTCAATTGAACGGTTTTCCCAGTGACGAGATCGCCGAAAAGGTTCCAGAACACCCCTACCGGTTCTTGGTCTGCGCCGACAAGTTCCAAACCGGTTACGACGAACCGCTGTTGCACACAATGTACGTCGACAAGAAGTTGTCGGGCGTTCAAGCGGTTCAAACGCTTTCACGATTGAACCGATGCCACCCGAACAAACGAAGCGCGTTTGTTCTTGACTTCTACAACAACACCGAAACTGTCACCGAAGCGTTTTCGGACTACTACCGAACGACGCTGCTATCCGAAGAGACGGATCACAACAAGCTGCACGATCTACAACGGGAACTTGAAGACGCTCAAGTCTTTACGCAAGAACAAGTCGACACGTTGGTCGAACGATACCTGGCCGGCGAGCGACGAGACACCTTGGATCCGTTGCTTGATCCCTGCGAGGCGATCTACAAGACGACGCTCGACGAAGACGGCCAAGTCGACTTCAAGGGCAAAGCGAAAGCGTTCGTGCGAACGTATGACTTTCTTGCGTCAATTCTGCCGTACAGCAACGGATCGTGGGAGAAGCTTTCGATCTTCCTGACGATGCTCGTTCGCAAATTGCCAGCGCCGACCGAAGAGGATCTATCGAAAGGGATCCTCGACGCGATCAACATGGACAGCTATCGCGTCGAGAAGCAGGAACGCTTGAGGATCATGTTGGACGACGAAGACGCAGAAATTGATCCACCACCGACGGGAGGTGGAGGAACAAAGCCGCAACCCGAGCTCGTTCGACTTAGCGAGATACTGCAAACCTTCAACGAGCAATTCGGGACGCTCTTCACGGACTCGGATCGGATCTTCCGCCGGATCAAAGAGGACGTCGCGCCAGCCGTCAAGAAAGACGAAGCCTACCAGAACGCGAAAACGAACACGCCCGGGAAAGCTCGTCTCGAGTTGGCCGCAGCGGTCAAGAAAGCGATGGGCCCGATGCTTCGCGACGATACCGAGTTCTACAAACAGTTCGTTCAGAACGATTCGTTCAAGCGGTTCGTGACGGACTTAGTCGACGTGCTGATTGCGGAATAGTTAGTTGAATAGGTAAGACCGCCGCGCCGCTAGACACCTATGGGCATTTGGCCGAAGGGGCAGCGATAATTCAAACGGCTGGCCTGCTTGTGGTCTCCGAGCTGCACAAAGCGACCGGGACAGGGGGAGAACTTGCTAACAATGTGCTAACAACCGTGGTGCGTGAAGGGTGCGAATCGGTGCGCAATGGTGCGAACTTGGAGAGCGCGACGAGCGAAACGAGCAAACGAAAAAACCCGACAATTCCCAATGCAATTGCGGGTTCTTGCGAGGTAGTGCGTGCGACATACGACGAGCGGAGGGCACGGGAGTCGAACCCGCAACTGTTGCCAGCGACTGATTTCGAATCAGCTTCCGGCACGCAAAACCCCAGGGGAAATGAGCCTTCTAAAGCCGGCGCTTCCCTATTGCTTCCGGCCAGCGTTCGACCGATTGCTGCGCGGGCGCTCGAGCTCTTGAAACGAATGACCGGGGACGAACAGCGCGCGGAACTCGAGCGCTGGGAGTCTCTCTACGGCTAGTTGAAACCCCGCGCGGCGTTTTCGCTCGGGCCGATGCCGAGCGGGTTTTTCAACTGGCCTGAGCTTTGGAGTTTTCACAATGCTTGAACCACGGACCGAAGATGACGATGCACCATTGGCTTTTGCCGACAAGTACGCAGCAGAAACTGCGCTACAACAATTCTTTGACACTTGTAGCGAAGCGGTTGCGGAAGGTTTGATAAAGGATTCGCTCGATTGCGGGATACTTGCCCGAATGCTCGAAGCGCAGGCAGTTGCACTTTCTCAGTGCCCGATGGATGCCCGCGACGGGTTTTGGGAGGGCTTGCATGGGGATGCCTGCCCCGATCAAGACTTTTGTGACTTTATGGAAGTGAAGCTTGAGCCATGCGGACCGATCGACAGCGATTCTGAGGCTGAGGAGGTCAGCGAACCATGGGGCGCATTCATTGCCAAGGAACTGGCGAAAGTAAAAGCCGCCGCTGAGAAATCAAGTTCGGGAGTTAAATCAGGTGGCTTTACCGGCCTTCTACCACGCTGCTCAATCAATGTTTGTTTGCTCGAATACTCCCTTGTTGATGGTAGCCGCGAAGTTTGGCCAGAGGCGATGCCGGGGGACGTCGCATCAGCGGCCGCGAAGCAAATGCTAAAAGACGGGCTCCAACCAACGCGACATGAGTTTCGTTTGACGATTGATCCGGCACAGCATCTCCTAAACTTGATGGACGCCAACGAGCGGGCCGGGGTTTACGAGATGATGACACAAATGCTTAATCGCAAGGAGAAGGTTTAAGCCGGAGCACCATGACCGCCGGGTCAGTCACGGCAGGCCGAAAATTGCCACGAAAATGACAACAAACCCCTCGAATTGGCACGCGGTAAGATGGGCAAAATAAGGTGAATGGAAATTAAGAAAAGCAAGTCACTGCCAACGCTTGACATCTTCGGCGGCTACTCCCCTGGTAATCGCCCTAGGAAGGACCCGTGAGTTGTCTCAGGTGTGGAGCTACAACCGTGAGTCAGCTTTGCGCGCGGTGTGATCCACTTCGTCGGTTGGCGGCGGACGTGGTTCGGTCGCAGGTTGTGCAACCCACCAGCAATGCGTTTTGTCTTTTGGACGCGTTGCTGGCTGGCAGCGATTTTACAAAGGACATTCTGATGACCTACGAAGAGTTCGCCGCTGGTTGCGAATTTACATTGCGCGATGCTTTGGCACTTGCGTCTCGATCGCGATACCCAGCAGCTACCTTGCAAGAACTAAAAGTACGGTACTTGCGATTGCTCCAACAGACGCAGGACCGACTTTTCCGCTCTGTTCTTATTAAAGCTGCCAGACCAGTCACATTCAAACTAGGACCGAAGCGGTACCGTAGTTACCCATCACACTGGGAAGCGTATCTCGAGGCAATCGCAGTACTCTGCCATGCAATTGACTCTGGAGCTAATGTAGGTTCCAAGGTCGAAAGGTACCAAAGCCTGCTAGAGACTCATCGGTTAAGCGATGGGCTGACGGTCGAAATCGCTGATGCTGCGCAGATGCAAAGCCAATCATTTTGTATAGCGGATCGCATGGTACGCATTGCGGAAATGCCGAAGCTCTTTAAGCGTGGTGATGCCGAATGGAATAGAAGGACGTTTGAACGTCTCGCAAAGGAACCCGACTTCCCACCTCCATGCGAGACGAAGGGCAAGACGAGGTACTGGAGGTTGTACGAAGTCATCACTTACCTAACTGTTAATGGCTTTGATTTCACCGGCTAACGAAAGGGTGCGACAAGTTGCGACAAGTTGCCTTTCCAAATGTTTTGGCAATTGAACTGAATTCGTAAGCCGCGATACTCTTTGAAACTTCCCCGATTCAAGGAGACTCTTTCAATGGTCCAACATACAGAAATTAAACCCGACGCTTTCTACGACCAAGACGCTCTAAGGCGTTTGCTCGGGCTGTCTGTTAAGGCGATCGGCAACGCTTGCCGGTCAGGTCAGTTGCGTACAACTGAACGAGCGGGCCGCCGGTTCTTCCGCGGCTCGTGGATAATCGCTTGGCTTGAAGGTTCAGAGACTCAAGCCCGAAAGGAGCAAATCCCGTGCTAGCTCCTAACCCAACGCGACAAAACCAAAAGCTGCTTGTGTCGGCAAAGGAAGCGGCGGACATGCTTTCGATAAGCGGGCGAAAGTTGTGGACTTTGGCAAATCGCGGAGACATACCGCGAATCAAGATTGATCGAGCTGTCAGATACTCGGTTGAGGATCTTTCGGAGTACATCGACCGGCAGCGTGAGGCAACCGCGCGTTGAGTTACCAATAAGTTGAGCCTGTGCAAGCGGCGAACTGGCACAGGCTCTTGTACCTTTGGATTTTGGAGACGGAAGGCACGAAATGAACTTAGCAACACGGCCGCAAAGCGGCAACACGGAACGCGAGCGGGAACGCATAAGGTTCCAGCTTTGTAGATATTGGCGCTCAATCGGAAAAACTTGGTTCGACGATGAACTAGAACGGGCCGTCAACGAGCGGTTGAAACCGACCGCTACATTGCCGCTATTCGACACTGGCGAGGCCGCCAAAGAGTCGCGAGCGAATGCCTTCAGGCAATCCGAACGAGCGGCCGGGGATCGACGCTACGCCGCACTAGGCGTTTTCCGAGAGGCGGGAACGGCCGGCGCTACGAGGGCCGAAGTCTCCGAGCGTTTGCACTGCCAGCAAAGTTCAATTTGCCGGACTGTACTAGAACTGATTCAATCGGGTGAACTGGTCGAATTACCTCAGAAACGAACATCGCAATTCGGCGGGGCGGGCTCTGTCGTCATTCTTCGAGAATTTGCGGGGGTTCGCCACTGTGGTTGAATCACTCGTGAGTCAAGACAAGGCCTGGACGTTGCAAATTGGCAATCGGCGGATCGGTGCGCGGACCATTAGCGGCCAAATTCAAAAAGCGGTTTTGGTATCCATCGCCGCATACCCTCGAAGCGAAGCCGAATTGGCGGCCAATGTCGCAACCACTCGGCGTACTCTGCGGCTTGTCCTACGGGTGCTCGAAGATCAGCAATTAGTTTCGTGGGGGCGGCGAGCATGAAACATCGGCAGGCAGTCTTAGACGAGCTACAACTTTCACCGCAGGATGCCATTAGCTTAGCGGACATTCCAACCGGGGCCGACGGTGTTAAGCCTGTTAGTATCCGAATGCAACGCCGCTTGTTGCAATTCCTTGCGGGCTTCAGTTCCGATCAGTGTTGGATGTCGACGGCCAAAATAGCACAACGACTGGACCATACAGAGCGGACAGTTCGGGCTGCATTACGAGTGCTAGTAGCGACCGACTTGGTTATTGAATCCGGTCCAAGAAATCGTCGTTTTCGGTCTGTTCACTGGACCGAAATTGGCCGTCGAGTTCCCCGAATGCGAGCCGTAGTTGATCCGGTCAATAGGGCCATTCCATCCGGTCAATTGGTGCCCAACGGACCGGATGATCCGGTCACTAGGGACCGGATACAGTATGAAGAGTTAGAAGAAACAACAACAACAACAACAACCGCGCCCGATGTTGTTGTTGTTGAACTGGAAACGGTTTTGGCTAGGGCCTCAGAAGCGGTACGACTTGCCCGTGAACGTGGCCTGACGGATGAAGCGATCCGCGGACGATACCGACGCTGGCTTGAACTGCCCGAACGAGACCGGTTGAAGGGTACGCTTTACAATTGGTTGGCCATTGATGGAAGCTATAGCGAACCACGCAAGCCAGCGCCGATATCGGGCCGTGGCGATGGACTTTCAAAGCGGCAAGTTGAGCTGGAGGCATTGCGGGCGCGGACGTTCCGTGCTGGCCGAAAAGCGGGAGCGAGCCAAGAAGAAATCGAAGCTAAGTGCCGCGAAATCGAATTGTGGCTTCGTGCGACGGCAGACGTTTAGCGACTAAAAAGGGACTGGTGAAAGTATGAGTGCTGAAGGAATTAGAGCCGGAAAGGCGTTTGTAGAAATCGGGGGCAATGACGCGCCGTTGCAGGCTGCGATCGCGAGAGCGAAAGAGCGTCTCACGTCGCTTGGGGCGAGTCTTGCCAAAGTAGGCGGAGGAATGATGGCTTTGGGTGGCGGGGCGTTGGGCGCTATGTCCGCCGCCGCTCTTGCGTTCTCAAAAACTGGCGACGAAATCAGCAAGATGGCGGAAAGAACGGGCGTGTCTGCTGAAGCGCTGTCGGAGCTCAAATTTGCGCTTCAGCAATCGGGGACCGACCTCACCACGTTTGAGTCGGCGCTAGCGAGAATGCAACGCGGGTTGACTGCGGCTGCCGACGGTTCTCAGTCAATGGCCAATACGTTTCAATCGCTTGGTCTGAGCGTCCGTGATTTGGCGGGCCTATCTCCAGAACAACAGTTTGAGGAAATCGCAAAGGCGATCGGCAAGATCAAAAGCCCTACAGAGCAAGCGGCTAGGGCAATGGAAATCTTCGGGCGCTCGGGAACAAAGTTACTACCAGCGATCCAAAGCGACATGGCGAAGTTGCGGCAGGAAGCACGCGACCTGGGTATCACAATGTCGACAACCGATGTACAAGCCGCCGCTGATTTGGACGACGCCATGAACCGGATGTCTCGGACCATCCAAGCGGCCTGGGAAAATGTCGGCAAAGCGATGGCACCAGTTTTGACATTTGTGGCCAACGCGTTCTCTCAAATCATGGGTCCCATAGCGCTTTGGATTGACCAAAATCGCCAGTTGACAATTACAGTGGCTGGAGTTGCGACGGGATTGGTGGCGTTGGGGGCCGTATTGGTTACGGCTGGTGGATCACTTGCCGCGCTAGGGGTGGTTGTAGGAGCCCTGATACCGGCGGTCACTTTTCTGGCCGGCGCGTTTGCGGCTATTTCATCACCCGTTGTGATTGCTGGGGTGGCGGCTGCAGCGCTGGTTGTCGAACTAACTGCGATTGGCGGCGTGGCTTTGTACGTAGCCAACCAAGCGGGCTTGCTGGGAGAAGCTTGGTCTGGAATCAAGAGCGTGTTCACAACGCTGGCGGAGGTGGTTCAGCGTACCATGGGGGGCGTTAGTAACGCGCTATCAGCTGGAAAGTACGTCTTGGCCGCTCAAGTACTGTGGGCTGGTCTGAAGTTGACATTCCTCAAGGGAGCGGCTGCAGCGCTGGACGCGTTTGGCTATCTGTGGAAAAACGCTTGGAGTATCACAACGCGGTTTCTCACGCAACTTAGTACTACCGTCTACAACGTGTTCAAGCAATTCCCGAAGCTGATATTGTCCGCGCTCCAGGGCGGCGCTTCACTTGCCGAGATTATCGGCAAGGCACTTTCTGGCGCCTTCGATGGAAAACAAGTGTTCGGCGGAGCCATAGGAGACGCCGAAAAGGAATTGCAGCAATTGTTGGCCAAAGCGCAGCGAGCGAAGGCGCGAAGCAATCAGCCCAAAGGCGGGCAACAGAACCAGACTGGCAGAAGAGCGAATGTGGCAATAGGCGAGCAGGCATCTGAAGCGCGTCGACGGCTCGCGACGCAAGACGTAAGACTACGGTCGGCAGCGGCTACAGCACAACAACAGGGGCTACAGAGGCTACGGCCTGATGGCCCCCCTACCAGCAACCCGCTTCTGACGGCCGCCGCTCAAGGTCTCTTAGACCAGATTGCCAAGTCAAATGCCAAGATTGCAGACCATACGAAACGCCTTTCAGAGGCAACCGATACCGGTAGATTAGTTTTTGCATAAGGATAAAGAGCAAGACATAATGACCACTTTTAAAGACAACCTAGGACGGGAGTGGAGCGTTCAGATTGACGTCCCCACGATACGGCGCGTACTCCGTGATACGGGGTTCGACCTATCTCAACTATTTGCGACAGAAAGACTTCAAACGCTGGCTGACGATCTATGCGGTTTTGCCGACATTCTTCAAAGTTTGGTTGGTCCGCAATTGGAATACAAAGAGCTTAGCGGCGAGGATTTTCAGAATGCGCTCGACGGCCGCACGTTCGAAGAGGCCACTAGGGCGTTACTCTTTGCGTTGGTAGATTTTTCGCCACCCTCGCGCCGTGACACCCTAGTCCGCGCGATTGAAACCGCATTCGCTGCCGAACAGGCCGCATTGAAGGTAGTCGCAGATCGCATAGCGCAGCTGTCGGTTAACGATCTTGTCCACCATGCTGGATAAGATTCTATTTTGGTTTCGGATGATATTGAAAGGAAAATCGAATGAGTAAATTTGCATTTCGCGAACCTCCTAGCTATTTGAATGTGCCTTCGAATTTGCTGAGTCCATTTCAACTAAAGGTTGTAAAGGATTACCTTCGCGATGAATCACTGTTCGCGAAGGAATGCGAACGCATTGAGGCAGAGGAAGCCGGCCTCCGGGAGCGTCTCGCGTCTGCCGTAGCGGAAGCTGCGTCCGAACGGGCAGCCTCGGAAACATCCGACGAATTCCAGCAGTTTATGTTTCGAGCCAAAGTAGAAGCAATCGAGCAAGAGCGGCCCGCTAAAGTGAGCTATGAGCCGCGCAACTACAGATACGGTAACGGCCCACTAGGAGACCGCTATCGGACTGAGGCTATCAGAAAAATGCTTAAGCGAGGTCCCAATGACGCTTGAGCTGGCAGGCGGTATTGCGCTCCAAGTCAACGGACCGCATGCGGAGCGGTTCGTTGAGTTGTTCAACGAGGTTTTCGCAATCGCGTTCACTACCGCCGAACAGCAAACGATTATCGAGAATCTTGAGTACGTTCGCTGGACCACTGAAGCCGGTCCAAACTGCACGGCCTACGTTGCTCGCGAAAATGATTCAACGCCTAAGAGTCACGCATACTTTTACGCGCGTCGCTTGGCAGGCCTGTCAGACCGATTTTGGCGGTGGATGATTGCGCATGAGCTAATGCACGTCTTGCAATTTGCGACGGGCGTTTACTACATTCAGCAAACCTTGCTGTTGTGCCAGCTTGTTGCATCGGAAGTTCAGGCGAATTCACGCGCGGAAAAGTTTTATGGGCCTAGGCCCTACTCGGATTTGCTAGCGAAAAAGGGGCTACCGACTGACGACGACTTTGACCGCTTGGCGAATGAATGGCAGTATTTGACTGAAGATCAGCGGTTAGAGGTGCGAGCGCTTTCAAGTGCCTTCGCATACGAAGCCAAAGCAGCACATCGCGAGGCAGGCTAACTTGCATTTTGCCCGCCTCGGGCTTAACATCCATGTTCACGGCTAGGGCGACGGTCCGAAAACCGCTATCTCAGGCGGCCGCCGTGGATTTCAATTCTGAGAACAACTATGAGAGGTTGTATCTGTGTCAAAAGTCTTCAAGCGAAGCACGAAAGCCGGCGCGCCGTGGTACGTGACTTACTACGAGATTCTGCCAAACGGGCGTAAACGGCGGCGGATTCGTTCCACTGGAACCAGTGAACACGCGATAGCAAAACAAATCGCGGCCAAGTATGCGAGCGAAGCGGCGGTTCGTGCACACGGCGTGGTCGATCTTCGGCAAGAGCAGCTTGCAAAGTTCGCCAAGTTGACGATAGCGGAGCTGCGGACTGGCTTCGAAAACAAGATGCGTAAGAAAGCCAAGAGCGACGACAAGAACGCCAAGCAAACTCTTGGGTATCTGACGAAGTTTCAGGAATTCGCAGGCATCAAAACCATTGGCGAAATTGATGCGGATGACGCGAACGAATTCAAGGTTCACCTATTCGACTTGGATCGATCCGCGCGGACGGTTCAGGCGAACGTCAACGCGCTGAAGCACTTTAGCAATTGGCTTTTCGAAACCGGGAAGCTGATTACCGATCCGCTATTATCGGTCAAAGCACCTAACCCTAAGGATGATCGACGCAAAGAGCGGCGAATGTTACTACCGACTGAATGGGATTGGCTTGTTCGCGGAATCGCGGCCAGGGGTGAGCAGCGCGGCATGACGGCGGAGGCTCGAACCCTGCTTTATCGTCTGGCGATTCAAACGGGCCTTCGATCGGCTGAGCTACGGAGCCTTACGCGGGGTAATTTCCATTTCGGCCAAGCCGGCGCGAGCTACGTCAAAGTGTCCAGCAACAATACTAAGAACAGCCAAGCCGCTCACCAGAACATCGATGCCGGGCTGGCAGCTAACTTGCAAGCCTACCTCAGTCGCAAGACTCCGCAGGCAGCCGCGTTTGATCTTCCCAGCCCTTCGCGAGTGGTCGACATGATCCGCGACGACATGAAGGCGGCTAGGGCTTGCTGGTTAGGAGCCACCAAAGAGCCTCAGGAACGCGCGGAGCGGGAACAGAGTGATTTCCTATGCGACGTCAACGAAGCGGGCGAGAGCTTCGACTTTCACGCATTGCGGCATACTTGCGGCGCTTGGTTGGCGATTCGCGGAGTTCAACCCAAGGTAATTCAATCCGTTATGCGGCATTCAACCATCACGTTGACAATGGACCGCTACGTCCATTTGATCGAAGGCGCGGAAGCGGCGGCGGTGGCCAGTTCTGCCGATTTAACAGCTATGCCAGCGATGGCCACCGGCACAGACGGACCCGAAGCGCGCTTCCCTATTGTTTCCAACGAGGATGCGTGCACGGTGCGAAGCGGTGCGAGAGGGTGCGAACTAGCCGAAGATAAGCCGTCAGACGAAGAAACAAAAAAGCCGCACTTTCCCTTGGAAAATGCGGCTTATTGCGAGCCAGTGCGCGTTACTTGCGAGGAGCGGAGGGCACGGGAGTCGAACCCGCAACTGTTGCCAGCGACTGATTTCGAATCAGCTTCCTAACCATTCGGTTACCCTCCTAATGAACTAATCCTATTTTCACCAATCAGAACTGTTTGAGCAAGTCCATTTGCCTCAAATCCGAATCGAACCATGTGAAACCTGAGGGTTATGCCTACTCCTTGGGCCAATCGGGGAGTTCCTGTTTTTTGACAACATTGGCCGTGTGCTCTGTGTAGTGCTTGTCCATTTGCTTCAACAACTTGCTCAAAGTCCAGGCGCTCCCGGGGGCGGGTGTGTCAAGTTCGAGGCCGTCGAGCAGGTAGGCAAAGCGACGGGTGAAGCTACTGACGCGCTCCATCTGCCGAGCCTCCTCGCCGCCGTCCCAGTCTTCGTGCCGGGCTTCGTAGTCAGGTGGCATCTGCTTGGGGTTGAGGTCTATCGCTGCTATGGCGGGAGAGCGTTGGGCGAAAATCTGCGTGAAAAACAGCAGCTCGCGCCCCATCATGTGCTCACTGTTCCAGCGCGGCGTGTGAGTGCCGTTGGATGGCTTGAAGTTCATCTGTGACACCGACAACTCTGCAAAAGTTCGCTGTGACTGGCGACAAGCTAACTCCTTGCGAGCAAACAGTTCCGATAATTCAGCAGGCATTTGCCATGGTGAAGTGCCAAGTTGAATCCACTCCGTTTGCAGATCGCTAGCGTTCTCGCTCTCCGTTTCAGTTTCAGTTTCTGCAATTGGATGACTGACCGCTAGCGTATTTCCAATCGACTCCGTGAGGTGTACGGACGGCTGGTCGATGAGCGGGTCTGTCAAAACGACCCAACGCGGCTTTAACTGCGCGGCGCTCGCGATGGTATTCTCTTGGGCCGCTGCTGGTAACGAGTGCAGAGTAGGGGCCAAGATCAACACATCTACGGGAGTCATTTCTTCCGGATCAATAAACTGCTCCATCAGAGGTATCGCCACTCGTAAACCATCGACTGAAATCAGCAGCAGTCGCTCGTCGACATGCGAGAAGACGACCGCATTCTTGCTGGCGAAAGTAGCTTCGTGACTGGCTAGCAGTGTTTGCATCGATTCGTTGGCGACGCGATCAAGATAGAGACTCAACTCCGACACTGGCCACTCGGACACAGAGACCTCCGCTCTCTCCTGGCCGCGATTAGTGTCGCTGGAAGGGACGGGTTGCAATTGAAAACGAAGCTCGACTGTTTGGCCTTGAGGACGTGTTATTAACAGGTCTGCGGTGCTTAGTTCCTGGGGGAGCTGCGTCGCGTTTCCCAAGTCAACGACGATCTCAAAATTCCAATGAGTCTCAATGGACACGACACCATTGGGCCATGCCCGTATCGCGAGCGGGTCTCCCTGATCGCCGCGTAAAAGTGCTGCAGGGGAAGCGAACAACATCCACACTAAGAAAGCCAGCGTTGCAACAAAACGGTGAGGGGCAACACTGTAGGTCATAGTACACGATCGAAATTGTGAAGGATGCGAGTGGGGAGTAGCGATAACCGTCAATAGCAGTTTACCCGGAATTAGTGGCGGGTGCTGAGAACACCAGAGAAAACGCAACATTCTCGCTGAACGCCACCACGCACAGGCTCGTTCCCAGGCTCCTGCCTGGGAACGCACTGTCTTGGAGGCTCCGCCTCCCGCGTCCTTGGACCCACCGACACTTCGGCAGGCTGAGCATGGGAACCAGTGGGTGGCGTTCAGCGAGAAGTGTCGAGAAAACGCAAAATTCTCGCTGAGTGTGCATTTCTTAGTGGGTCGCTCTTGCCGAGCTTGCTGTACCACACTTGCTTGATGGTGGACCTCCGCGAAGTTGCATCGCGGGTGACCCAGTTTTTCAGGGCTCGTCGTCGCGAGTCTAATTGCTCGTTAACGAACAACGCTGCTAACTAACAAAACTTTCGCTCCTGCCCGCTTGCGGGCGCGGGGGCGAAGGCAAGCGGCAGCGGCGGCGGCGGCGTGAGGACATAAAAAAAGGCCGGTGATCGCGAAGCGAAGCACTGGCCTTAAGGAAAAACATCGACTTGCGATTTAACGATTAGCGTCGGCCACGACCGCCGCCACTACCACCACGGCTGCCGCCCCCCCCACTGCCACCGCTGCGACCGCGATCTCCGCCGCCACGAGGACCGCTACCACGGGAATCGCTGAAGCGACCACCGCGATCTCCGCCACGGTCAGCCCCACGATCGGCGCGTTCTGGACGTTCGTCACCTTCTTCGGCCCCAGCGAACTCGTCTTCAATTCCGAGCTCTTCCAAGGCGCGACGGCGACTAAGCTTGACGCGATCTTGTTCGTCGATATCGATGACGATGACCTTCATCGGGTCGCCTACTTTGCAAATGTCATCAACGCTCGCCACGTAGCCGCTCGAAAGTTCGCTGATGTGCACCAAGCCATCGCGGCCCGGTAGAATTTCGACGAAGGCACCAAAGTCACGAACACTGCTGACAGTACCGTCGTAGATCTTGCCAATCTGCGCCGTGGCGGTGCAAGCTTCCACGCGGAGCAAGGCGGCCCTGGCAGCATCGCCATTCATGGCGGCAACGACTACTGTACCATCATCGTCCACGTCAATCGTCGCGCCAGTGTCTTCCTGAATGGCACGAATGTTTTTGCCACCGGGCCCGATCAACAGACCGATCTTGTCGGAGTCGATCTTGGTGCGCAACAATCGTGGCGCATACCGGCTGGTCTCGGTGCGCGGACGTGGAATGGCGGTGATCATCTTCCGCAAAATTTCCATGCGCGCTTCACGAGCCTGTTTGAGCGTCGCGCGGATGATCTCTTCGCTGATGCCATCGATCTTCAAATCGAGTTGAATACCGGTGACACCTTCGGGAGTGCCAGCGATTTTAAAGTCCATGTCGCCGAAGTGGTCTTCGTCACCCAGGATGTCTGTGAGCAAGACCCAGCGGTCTCCCTCCTTAACCAGTCCGATACTAATACCAGCTACGGGGTTGGACAGCGGTACACCCGCAGCCATCAAGCCCAAAGTGGCACCACACACGCTGGCCATCGACGACGATCCATTCGATTCTAGAATGTCGCTGATGACGCGGATGGTATAGGGGAAATCCTCCGGATCGGGGATCACGGGAGCCACCGAGCGTTCAGCCAAGGCACCGTGTCCGATTTCACGACGTCCCGGCCCGCGAATCGGGCGGCATTCACCAACTGAGAAGGAGGGGAAGTTGTAATCGAGCATAAACTTCTTGCTGTACTCTTCCACCAGTCCATCGACCCGTTGCTCATCGCGGCTGGTACCCAGCGTCACTGTCACTAGGGCTTGTGTTTCACCCCGTTGGAAGACCGCCGAACCGTGGGTGCGTGGCAATAGATCGGTTTCGCATTCGATATGCCGCAGACTTCCGTGATCGCGCCCGTCAGGGCGTGTGCCACCGAGGATCAAATCGCGGACGGCGGCCGCTTCGAGGTCATGCCAAGCGGCAGAGAAAGCTTCTTTGGTGATGGCCCCGTCCGCAGTTGGATCGGGAATGAATTCGGCTTTGGCCTGTTCCTTCAGTGCTCCAGTTGCTTCGGCCCGAGCCTGTTTGCCATCGGTTTGTTTGGCCGAACGATAGCGGTCGAAGTAACTCCCCTTGAGACGATCGAGTAGTCCGTCACTGGGTGGTGCCACAAAGGTGCTGGCCGTCGGCTGCACGCGCTGCACTAGTTCGTTAATCAATCCGATAATGTCGCGAACCACATTGTGCGCGAATGAAATCGCCTCGGCCATTTCGCTCTCGGGCATCTCTTGTGCAAAACCTTCGATCATCAAGATCGATTTGTCGCTGCCAGAGATGATCAGATCGAGTTCGCTTTCCTCGAGCTGTTCACTGGTTGGAAATGGAATCAATTGTCCATCGATCTTGGCCACTCGCACAGATGCCAGAGGGCCTTGGAAAGGTAGCGAGCTGATCGACAAGCAGGCGGCGGCACCATTCATGGCCAGGATATCACCGTCGTTTTGCAAATCGCTACTGAGAACGATGCTCTGGATTTGCACTTCATCGTTAAAACCCTTGGCGAACAGCGGGCGGATGGGTCGATCCATCAGGCGGCAGGTCAGCGTCTCTTTCGTAGTGGGGCGACTTTCGCGCTTTAAAAAACCGCCTGGAAATTTTCCGGCGGCTGACATTCTTTCTCGATAATCGCAGGTGAGCGGGAAAAAATCTGTTCCCGGTCGCGATGGTCCGGTTGCCACGGCGGTCAACACGACACTGTCACCATACTGCACGATGACGCAAGCCGCAGCTTGCTTGCCCAGTTGTCCTGTTTCAAACGACAGCACTTGTGGGCCAATCTTCTTTTCTACACGTACTTTCACTTTTCTATTCCTATTCCAACAATCAATTTTTCTACAACTACGTCTGCTTAAACGACTACTACAATTGCGTGGCAGCTTGGGCCACAATCAACATCTCTAGGTGGTTGATTACAAAAAAAGGAGAGTTAAGAGCTTCCCGCCGCACGTCAACCACGCAACAGCAGGCCAGAGCACGCCCCTCAGGCCATGGGGCCCCGCGAAGCTATCAAACAGCCAGCTGGCCAGCTGGCACTCGGCCAGCAAGTCAGGACCATGCAGCATCGATCGCACATTGAGAATGCCTCGGAGGGCAGGCAGGTAGTATGCAGAACTACTTGCGGATTCCCAATCGACCAATCAAATCCAGATAGCTTTGAGGGTCATGACGGCGCACATAGTCGAGCAGGCTCCGTCGCCGACTGACCATCCGCAGCAAACCGCGGCGGCTAGCGTAATCCTTCGATTTATCGCGCATGTGCTCGGTCAAGTGGTTAATACGCTTCGTCAGAATGGCGATCTGCACCGCCGACGAGCCCGTATCTCCCTCCGAAGTTTTAAATTCCGCGATGGCTTGCTGTTTTAATTCTTGCGTCGTTGTCATAGCGCTCTTGCGATACCAATGTCTAAAACGGTTCTCTTTCAACAATCGGCAAAATCATATCGCATTTTCACAAAGCTGCAACCGCAATTGGCCAGCCCTGACGGGGGGCTGATATTTATTTCCGAGCGTACAAGCTCTCGATCGATTCGCGATAATGGGCCGCAATTTCCGTGCGACGCAGGGAACCCTTCACCGTTAACAGTCCACTTTCAACCGACAGCGGTTGTTCTATCCAGGTGAATTGCCTGGGGATAGCGTGACTTGGGAAACTTTTCAGGCGAGCCGCAATCCGGGCTCGCCAGTGCTCCATCAATTGGGGATTTATGGCTGTTGGCTGCGTCTGGACATCACCTTCTGGGGACCACAGCAACGCCACGGCATAGGGTCTCCCCCCGCCAAAAACCACAGCACGCTCAATTCCTATCTCGCGACACAGTTCGCGCTCGATCAATTCAGGCGAGACCTTATAGCCGGTACTGAGCACAATCTGCTGTGCGGCTCGGCCGAAGATCTTGACGCTCCCATTCGGTTCAATCTCGGCCAGATCTCCCGTGGATAGCCAACCATCGACCACACTTTGTCGAGTCGCAGCGTTATTCCGCCAATAGCCTAACATCACATTGGGGCCGCAACACCACAGCACTCCCGCCGCATCGACGCGCAATTCAATACCAGCCACTGGCGGCCCGACGCTGCCAGGGCGTTGGCTCCCAGCGCGATTAGAACAAACCACGGGGGCCGCTTCTGTTAGCCCATAACCTTGTAGCGGAGGAAGACCCAACTTGGCCAGTCGCTGCCACAGCCTATCATCAATTGCCGCTCCGCCAACTTGTAGCAATCGCAATTGGTCCCCCAGCGCTTGCGGCTTGTCTTCGAGGAGTAGTGCCATGCGCTCTGCTAGATAAGGGACGACATTTATTAACGTGGGTCGCAACTCAGGGGCTTGCCTCACCACATCCGCCCAGCTGTGGGCGATCGCCAAGCGACTCCCCGAGATAATCCAGCTCGACAGTTCACAAGTCCTTGCATAAGCGTGGGCGAAGGGCAAAATATTCAAACGCAGGTCGCGAGACAACTGCGGCGCCGCTCCCAGTTTGGCACGCGCGTTGGTCAGCAAATTATGATGACTGAGCACGACACCCTTGGGCCGCCCATCCGTTCCCGATGTGAACAACATTTGCGCGGCAGCGTGGGGATCAATCTTATTGGCTAAGTTGGCACAATCCTCGGGCGACAATAGGTTGTGGGCTGATTCGTCCTGTGGCCTAACAATCAGCCTATCAAACAGGTGCCGCGCCTCGCTGAATTCAAACAGGTACCGTTGTTGCTGTGGCGATTCTCGCAGGTCGATGGCGACATGCACTAAGCCTAGGGTCTGTGCCGCCAAATCGAGCAAGATCCAGTCGAGCGAATTGGGGAGAGCGCTGGCAACATGCGCTCCTGGCTCCAGCGACAAGCGTTGTAGTTTTGAAACCCAACGCGCGGCTAGGAGCCCTAGATCGTACCAGTTCAGCCACCGGACTTCGTCGTCAGCCGCGATCGCAAAAGCTTCGACCGCAGAGTAGTCGCGGACATTCGCCCAAAAACAACTCGCCACACTGTTCGCTTGGTTAGTGGTTGCACTTGATTGGTTGATACCGACAGGTGGTTGCAGCATAATGGCAGGTATAAATAATAGCAGGTATAATTCGTTGTAATATAGTTGATTTTCCGACACTTCTCGCTGCTTTTCGCGAACCTCGCGTTCCCTATTCCCACAAGACACTCCTTCGGATTCAAGCATTATGACCGTTCAGCGACGTCGATTTATTCAAGCTGCCGCTGCGGGTGCGGTGGCTAGCGGGTTGCAGATTCATGCCGCTCCCGCCGTGCATGCCCAGTCCAAGGGGAAAAAGTATCGCACCGCCCTCATTGGGAGCGGCTGGTGGGGAATGAACATTCTCAAAGAAGCGCTTAAGGGAGGGAATATTAAGTGCGTGGCACTGTGCGACGTTGATCAGGATAAATTGGAACTGGCGGCCGAGGAAGTGGAGGACTTGTGCGGTGACACCCCTCAGACCTTTACCGATTTCCGGGAACTACTCGACAAGCAGCAAATCGATATTGCCATCGTGGCCACTCCCGACCATTGGCATGCCCTGAATACGATCGCGGCAATTGAAAAAGGTGCGCACATCTTTGTTGAGAAGCCAACGGGCCACACGATCGCTGAAAGCCGCGCAATGCTCAATGCAGCGCGCGCGGCCGACCGCGTGGTGCAAGTCGGCTTGCACCGCCGCATCGGTCCACACTACGTCTCCGGCATGAAATTCCTCAAGGCAGGTGGAGCCGGTGAGATTGGGCTGGTTCGAGCATTCGTGAATAGCAAAGGTGGTGCCGAACAACCAACTCGCAATAGCCCGCCCCCTGAGCAACTCGATTGGGACATGTACTGCGGACCAGCTCCACTGCGTCCCTTCAATCGCAAGATTCATCCAGGTGGCTTTCGCAATTTCCTAGACTTTGCCAACGGCACCTTGGGAGACTGGGGGGTACATTGGCTGGATCAAGTGCTGTGGTGGAGCGAAGAGAAATATCCAAAGCACGTTTACTCCGCTGGCGGTAGGCCGATCGCTGGTCCAGTAGTACTGAATGAAACGGAACAAACGACCGACGCTCCCGACAGTCAAATTGCCACCTATCAATTCGAATCCTTCACGGCCACTTGGGAACATCGACGCTTTGCTGGCAATGGTCCCGAGCAGTCATCTGTGGGTTGTTGTTTTTATGGAACTAAGGGGACGTTTCATATGGGCTGGCGCGACGGCTGGACTTTTTATCCCTCCGATTCCAAGCAACAAACAATCCACCAAGCGGCCCAACATCAAGAGCCCGATGGCCATAGTATCGACCTGCTGTGGGCTGACTTTATCGCCAGTATCGAAAGTGGTCGCCGCCCGACGTGCGATGTGCAGATCGGCCATGAAGCGACCAATTTAAGTTTGCTCGGCATGTTGTCACTGAAGTTGGGACGCAGCATTGCTTGGGATGGTGAAAACGAGCAGATCGTCGGTGACGACGAAGCGAACAAGCTCCTGCGACGTGAATATCGTGGTCCATGGCAATACCCAAGTTCGTAGCGGAAACTATCATGCTCATGCGTTACTCAATTGCACTCAAGTTGTTTGCGTGGATCCTATTTTTACACAACTCCGCAGCACACGCTCAGGTACATGAACTAGTCATTCGCGGCGGGCGCGTGATGGATCCAGAAAGCGGCTTGGATGGAATTCGCGATGTGGGCATCGACCAGGGAATCATTACGGCAGTCTCTGAATCACCGCAGCGGGGCCGCGAAACAATTGATGCTACGGGACTGGTGGTTGCGCCAGGCTTCATCGACTTGCATCAACACGCTTGGGACGACGAGAGCATTCGTCTCAAGGCCCGCGATGGAGTGACCAGTATTCTGGAATTGGAAGTGGGCACCGCCGAAGTCACAGAGTGGTACAGCCAGCGCGAGGGTAAATCGCGACTGCATCATGGTGTCTCGATTGGCCACATCCCAGTGCGCATGAAAGTAATGGGAGATGCTCCCAGCTTCTTGCCACCCGAAGGGGCGCGGGCCATTTCACAAGAGGCGACCAGTATACAAATTGCCGATATGTCCGAATGCATCACGCAGGGGATCGCGGCTGGCGCGGTGGCCGTGGGGTTTGGCTTGGCTTACACGCCCGCTGCCAACGATGAAGAGATTTCGACAATGTTTCGCGCTGCGGCCACTGCTGGAGCTGCGTGCCATATTCATTTGGGAGGTCGCGGTAAGAGTGGGGACGGACGGCAATTCGTCATCGACACCGCCAAGTTGGCCAAGGAGGAAAAATCTGCGATGCACATCGTTCACTTCCAAGCTGGCGCGCGCGACACGATGGGGGACTTGCTACACATGGTGGAGGCACTTCGCGACGAAGGGCAAGACATCACTATCGAGTGCTACCCCTGGACGGCGGGCATGACGGAACTTCAATCGGCTATCTTTGCCCCCGGTTTTCAAGAGCGCTTGGGAGTGGAATATCACGATATTCAGTGGGGTGCCACTGGCCAGCGACTCGATCAACAGAGCTTTGAACGCTACCGTCAACAAGGTGGCTTGGTGATCGTGCATAACAATACTGAGGCGGCAGTAACGCTGGCGGTCAATCATCCCCTGATGATGATCGCCAGCGACGGACTGCTCGGCCATCCGCGCAACGCGGGAACATACGCGCGCGTGCTCGGGCATTACGTCCGCGAGGGACAGGGACTGGAACTGATGAGTGCCCTGAGGAAGATGAGTTTGATGCCCGCGCAACGTTTACAAGGCTTGTCGCCGATGATGGGACGCAAGGGACGCGTGCAAGTCGGTTGCGACGCCGACTTAACACTCTTTGATCCCCACACGGTTAGCGAGTTAGCCACCTATGAGCAACCCATGTTGGCCTCTCTTGGAATCCCTTGGGTGTTGGTCGCGGGGACACCGGTCGTCCGCGCTGGTCAGCTTGTCGAAGACGCCCTTCCCGGCCAAGCCCTCCGCTCGGGCGAACGACACGAAAGTCGCTGATCGCACCGCCGATCAGTGCTGGTCGAGTTTGTGGATGTTCGACAACCCAGACTAGCAGTCCGCGACTCTAGCCACCGACCTTAATGCGCCCCACAAATTCTCCGTGGCGCGCGAGGAGCTTCTTGACGCTGGCGTCTCGCGGCTGCTGCAATTCAGTAAAGGCTAATTGCAGTTGTTGCTCGTCGGCTCCGCGCGAGGTGATCTGTAATTTGACGGGCAACGAGTCCTTCAAATCGCCTGGGTCGTAACCGTGCGGACCGTTGAGCACGGCGATCAAGCCTTCAGGGCGTTTGGTGTGTAGGACAATCCACGGTTCACTGTTTCCGGGCAAGAAATAGCGGGCGGTGGTTTGTTCGTCCCACCGCCATTTGCCACCACCGGCCGATTGATGCACGGCCTGAATAAAGACGCTGAGCGTTTCGGCGGGCCATACAATCGTGCGTCCAGGTGGAAAGCCCTTGCGCAGCGAATGCCAGCGCTGTTTCAGGATGCGCCAGGGCATGTGCTGTTTGGGATCACCGGTCTCGCTGGCTTCTGTCACAGGAGAAGTCTTACCAAGGAATGCAGCACCCGCGTCCCTGAGCCACTTCCAAAATTGAGGCGTATCGATTTCAGACAGTGTGTGAGGTCGAATCTCCAGCTCCATCCACGCGCCAGCCGCCTTGGCTTTGACGCGCGGTTCGTTGCCGTACATTTCGACCTGCTCCATTTGGTTGAGAGTCGGTAGCTCAACAATCGATAGCAGTTGGGCCTTGGTGTACGAACGCCGGGGGACGCGGAATTTGAGTTTAATCAACCACGGTTCGGCGGTGATGGCGTGTAGAAACCAACCGCGACTCTTCACTGGACCAGCCACTTCGACGATACTTCGATTGTCCCAATTGGTCGGTGCAAAGCCGTCGATAACTTCGATCGATTCGATAAGCTTGATCAATATCTGTCGCTCCCAGCGAATGGGTCCACCGGTACGATCAACACTATCACGCGTATGCCAACGCTGACCATCGGCCTGCCACGGCAACAGCGTGTCGCGTCCGATCTGTTCCAGTTCCAAATCCCCGTCCTGCTTGGCGGAATGAGTGTCAGGATCGTAGGCTTCGCGCGCGACATAATCGGCGGTATGCATCAACGGAATCAATGCCTCGCCAGTGTGACTACGCAAGCCATCGCGTTCATCATCGACGGTTTTCTTTTTCGAAGCCCGTTTGGTTTTGGCGACTGGATGGGGTTGAGTGCGTAGCGCGTGTTCGACCAAGCCCTCGGGGGTGCCAGCAAAAACCAACTGACCACCTTGGCTCCCCGCTTCGGGGCCCAAGTCGATGACCCAATCGGCCGCCTTGATGACATCCAGATTGTGTTCGATGACCAGCACCGTGTTCCCGAGGTCGACCAGTCGTTGCAGGACTTCTAAAAGTTTGATGATATCGGCGAAGTGCAAGCCGGTGGTTGGTTCGTCGAGCAGATAGAGCGTGCGCCCAGTATCGGGGCGCGACAGTTCTGCGGCCAACTTCACGCGTTGCGCTTCGCCACCTGAAAGCGTCGGTGCCGATTGCCCAAGAGAAATGTAATCCAAGCCGACATCAACCAGCGTCTGCAACGTGCGGCGAATTTTAGGAATGTTGCTAAAGACTTCAACCGCCTGACCGATCTGCATCTCCAGCACATCATGAATACTGAAGCCATGGTAGTCGATCGACAAGACGTCTTCGGTAAAGCGGCGACCATGACAACTGTCGCATTGCACCCACACGTCGGGAAGGAAATGCATTTCAATTCGCAATTGACCCTGTCCTTCGCATTTCTCGCAGCGCCCACCAGGAACGTTAAATGAGAATTGTCGCGGTGTGTAACCTAAGGCACGCGCGTTTGGCAATTGCGAATACAATTGTCGAATCAAATCGAAGACACCGGTGTAGGTGGCTGGTGTGGAACTCGGATTGGAGCCGATGGGGCTCTGGTCGACACGAATGACCTTGTCGACCAAATCGACTCCATCAATTGACTTGAAGGGGATCTTCTTGGCTGACTGTTTGGCGATGCGTTTGACCAGCGCGGGATAGAGCACTTCGTTGATCAGCGTACTCTTGCCACTACCACTCGGTCCCGTTACCACCGTCAGTTTTCGCAGCGGGAATTCGACACTCACGTCGCGCAAATTATGGGCTCGCGCGCCGTGCAGATAAATACTCCCCAGATCCTCGCTACGGCGCTGCGCTGGTACGGGAATTGTGCGTGTATCGTTAAGAAATGGGCCAGTGACGCTGGTCTTGGACTTCATCAGTTGAGCCGGGTTTCCTTGAGCAACCAACTCACCTCCAAAGCGGCCAGCGGCTGGTCCAAAGTCACAAATTTGATCGCTACTTTCGATCACATCGCGATCGTGTTCGACCACCAACAGTGTATTTCCCAAATCGCGCAGTTTCTTGAGCGCACCGATCAACCGCAGGTTATCGCGCGGGTGGAGGCCGATCGTCGGTTCGTCCAGCACATAGAGCACACCGCACAGACCGCTACCCAGTTGGCTCGATAGTCGAATTCGTTGCGACTCTCCACCGCTGAGCGTATTGGCGGGACGCGATAGCGAGAGATACTCGAGCCCCACATCCAATAGGAACTCGCTCCGCGATATCAATTCGCGTACCAGTTCACCCGCGATCTCTTGTTCGCGCTTGGTCAGTTTACAACTGGCAACTTGATCGTGAAACCATTTCATGGGAGCTTGGGTGAAGTCACCGATCGTCAGACCACGAAACTTGACGGCCCCTGCATCCGGGTTAAGACGCGAGCCATCGCAAGCCGAACAAGCCACCTCGGCCACGAACGGGTTGAGTTGGGCGCGCAAAGTGGGACTCAAACGCGCCGCATGTTCCAGGGCGGGGAATAGTCCCTTCCATTGGAACTCAAAGCGCACTCCCTTGGATGTTTCCAATTCCACCCACTGATCGCCGGTACCGTAGAGCAACTTGCGACGCTGGCCAATGGTTAAGCGTTCCACGGGGATATCTAGAGAAATACCGACCGACTTGCAAAAGGCTTCTAGTAAGGGTGCCGACAATTCGGAAACCGGGAGTACCGCCTCGCTGGCTTCGTCTAGCGCGGGCCACATCCGAATCGCTCCTTGGCGAATCGTCAAATGCGGGTCGAGCAGGAGTGCGGGGCTGGTCCCTGTCTGTGTCCCCAAGCCTTCGCAATCTGTGCACCAGCCCAGCGGTGAATTAAAAGAGAACGACTGCGGCGTAAGAACTCGTAGACTATGTCCACAGCTTCGACAGGCCAAGTGTTGGCTGTGACGCGTGGAGGTCCAATACTGTTCGTCCTGATCATCCCGTGGCTCCAGCGCATACATATTGCCACTGCCAAGCGACAACGCTAGCTCGACACTCTCAGCAATACGACTGCGATTGGCCTGGTTAATGGTCACGCGATCGACGACCGCCTCCAGATCGTAGCTGACGGTCGACGAAAGTGCGGGGACATCGTCGAGCGAATGCGTGCGACCGTTGATGCGCACGCGTACCAAACCCGAGGTGCGCAAGTCTTGCCACAGATTATCTGGATCGTGACTTGGTTGCCATACCAGCGGCGCGGTCAGCACCAGCCGCGTCCCCTCTTCGAAAGCCAACAAGTGATTGGTGATATCATCAGCTGTTTGATTCGAGACCGGTGAATCGCAACTGGGGCAGTGAGGAACACCCAAGCGTGCCATTAGAACGCGGAGATAATCGTAAATCTCAGTCACGGTCCCGACGGTACTGCGCGGGTTGTGAGCCACGCTTTTTTGTTCAATGGCGATGGCGGGTGCTAGGCCTTCGATACGCTCCACGCGTGGCTTGGGCATTTGCCCGACGAACTGTCGCGCGTAGGACGAGAGGCTTTCGACGTATCGCCGTTGACCTTCGGCATAGATCGTATCCATGGCCATCGAACTTTTGCCACTACCGCTGGGACCGCAGAAGACCGACATAGCATGGTGCGGGATCTCGAGCGACACATCTTTTAGATTATGTTCCACCGCCCCTTGAACGCGGAGCACTGGCCTGGGGAGCATTGCCGGGCGGTGACTCTTGCTTTTGGTCTTTTTCCCATCGGGCTTGATCGGTGGGGCGGCGACATGTTTGGCCAGCGCGCGACCTGTGTACGAAGCTTGGCAAGCGACGATCTCGTCAGGGGTTCCCACAAACACGACTTCACCACCCGCTTCACCACCTTCGGCACCGATGTCGATCAGCCAATCGGCGGCGCGGATCACATCCAGATTGTGCTCGATGACCAGCACTGTATTGCCGAGATCGACCAAGTCCTGCAACACTTTGAGCAGCAGTCGAATATCGTGGAAGTGCAGACCCGTGGTTGGTTCATCCAGCAAATAGAGTGTGCTGCCTGTGCCGCGGCGCGACAATTCCTTGGCCAGTTTGATGCGCTGCGCTTCCCCTCCAGATAAGGTCGGGGAGGGCTGACCAAGCTTGATATAGTCGAGTCCCACATCGTGCAGGGTCTGCAGTTTGTCAGCGATCTTGGGGACGTTTTCAAATAGCTCCAGCGCCTGTTGAATGTCCATGTCGAGCACTTCCGCGATCGACTTGTCCTTGAACTTAACCTGCAGTGTTTCGTGGTTGTAGCGTTTCCCTTCGCAGACGGGACAGGTGACCCACAGGTCGGCCAGAAAATCCATTTCCAGTCGATTGGAACCATTCCCTTCGCACGATTCGCAGCGCCCCCCCGCCACGTTAAAACTGAAACGCCCCGGCTGATAGCCGCGTCGCTTGGCTTCGGGCAATTCGACATACAGCGATCGAATTTCGTCGAACACTTTTACGTAGGTGGCGGGATTGCTGCGTGGCGTGCGACCGATGGCCGATTGATCGATGGCGATCACCTTATCCAAGTGCTCAATCCCTGCGATCGATCGATGTTGGCCCGGGACATCTTCGGCGGCATGCAACTGTCGTCGCAGGACTGGCACCAGCACTTCGTTGATGAGCGAACTCTTGCCAGAGCCGCTGACGCCGGTCACGCAGACCAATTTCCCGAGCGGAATGTCGACATCGATATCCTTGAGATTGTTATGCGTGGCTCCGCGCACGCTAATCACCTGGCCGTTGCCGTCGCGACGCGCGTCGGGGACGGGGATTTTCTGTTTGCCAGTCAAGAACTGCGCGGTGAGACTGTTGGGACTCGCGGCCAGTTCCGTCAAATCTCCACAACTAACGATCTCACCGCCACGCACGCCGGGGCCCGGGCCAAAGTCGAGAATCAAGTCGGCGGCCCGCATAGTATCTTCGTCATGCTCGACGACCAACAACGTATTCCCTTGATCACGCAGGGCCTTCAGCGAATCGATTAAGCGATCATTGTCTCGCGGATGCAAACCGATCGAAGGCTCATCCAAAACATACAACACGCCGACCAATCCCGAACCAATCTGGCTGGCCAAGCGAATCCGCTGCGACTCGCCACCGGAGAGCGTCGGTGCCGAACGCTCGAGACTCAGATAGTCGAGCCCCACGTTTAGGAGAAACTGCAGCCGATTGCGAATCTCGCGCAGTGCCTCGCCGGCGATGCGTTGCTCGAGATCTCCCAATTCCAAATGGGTCAAGAACTCTAGGCACTTGTCGATCGGCAAGCGACACAGCAATGGCAGGTTCAACCACGGCTTAACGCTCGGCAACTTAGCGCCGCTCTTCAACCGCAATTGCCGTGCTTGTGGATTGAGCCGCGAACCGCCGCAGGCATCGCAGTGACGGCGCTCCATATATTTTTCAAAACGCTTGCGCGACGTGGGGGTTTTGGCGTTGCGATATTGTTCGAGTAACTGTGGAACCAGCCCTTCGAAGCTGCCACCGTATTTCATCGGGCGGCTGCCGCCGCGCCAAGTGAACGTAATGTGCCGCTCACCGGTACCATACAACCACTCATGTTGGATCGCATCGGAGAGTTCACTCCATGGAGTCGTCAGGCTCTCACCTGTTTGCAGGTTGAATTCCTTTTCGATCGACTCGCTGACGCTCATCAATTGATGGCGTTGCCAGCGCCCCAGGTCGTTCCAATTGCCGAGCAATTCAATCGCGCCACGACGAATGGAACGCGTCGGATCGGGGACGATCAAGTCGGGTGAAAAGGTGAACTGGCGCCCGAGGCCTTCGCAGACTCCACACATGCCGCTGGGGCTGTTGAAGCTGAGCAATTGTGGCGTGGGTGGCAGCGAGGAGAGTCCACACTGAGGACAGGCGTACTCGCTGCTCATCACCAAGTCGCCAGCCGTCTGTGACCTACGACGTCGTCCGCGCGAACCCTGGGTCGACCGCTGGCTCGTTTCGGCAGCCTCGTCGTCCGCTGCGTTATCAGCCGACGCTGCTGGCTCTTCGAGTTCCGCATTCGCCTCTGGTTCCTCCCACGGGATAACGATCAGCGTGTTCTCACCGAGCTTCAATGATTCGTTCACCGCCTCGGCAATTTTGGCGCGCGAGGTAGTGAGTGGATTGAACTTGGCCACGACAACTTCGATATGGTGTTTCTGTTGACGTTGCAAATGCGGCGCGTCGGCCAAGCGACAAACGTCTCCATCGATCCGCGCTCGCGCGTAGCCTTGGCGTTGCAAACTTTCGAACAGCTCGCGATACTCCCCCTTCTGCCCGCGCACCAGTGGAGCCAGCATCAAGTATTCGTCGCTGTCCCGTAGGTCTTGTAGTCGTGCGACAATTTGATCGCGAGTCTGGGAAGCGATCGGCACATCGCACTTGGGGCAAAAGCCAGTCGCGACGCGGGCATAGAGCACGCGCAGAAAATCGTAGATCTCGGTGATCGTGCCGACCGTGCTGCGCGGATTGGAGCTGGTCGATTTTTGACTGATCGAAATCGCGGGGCTCAAACCGCCGATATAATCGACGTTCGGTTTGGGGAGTTGCCCAATGAATTGCCGCGCGTAACTGGAGAGACTTTCCAAATAGCGACGCTGACCCTCGGCGTAGAGAGTATCGAACGCCATGGAGCTTTTGCCGCTACCGCTGACACCCGTGAAAACAATCAACTGATTGCGGGGGAGCGTAATGCTGACGTTTTTTAAGTTATGTTCACGAGCGCCGCGCACTTCGATGGTCGCGTTATCCATATATCTCGATATCTCGTCTGCGATGAGTTCGGGCTGCTGGTATTCTCGTCCGCAAGCATTCATGCCACGGGCAAAACCCTTCATTGTAAGAAATTAAATGGAAATTGAAGACCGGGCTAACCCCTCTTGTCGACAGTTTGTGTTGCTTCGACACGCGATGCTAGCAGGCTCAGATCGCCCATCTCACTGGGATTTAATGCTCGATTTAGGTGAAAAGCTCTTGACATTTGAGCTGCGCGAGTTACCTCCCGACACTCTCCTCGCTCCCCAGCACGAGATGCAAGTCACACGGTTAGCCGATCACCGCCGCGAATATCTGACCTACGAAGGGGCGCTATCCGTAGGCGCAGATGCGGTTGATCGCGGAAGCGTGACCCAGTTAGCCTGCGGCTGGGCGACCTGTCGACCGTCGCCTGGAAACGACCGCCGGCGTTGTCACTTGATTGCCGACTCGCTATCCGCTGAGATCGAATATCGTCCCTGCGGCGTCGGTGAACAAACGCAACTACAGATCTTTCACTGGCAATTGAGGCCGGATGGAGTAATGGAGTAATGGAGAGGAACGGGAAACTTGTCATTAGTCATTAGTCATTAGTCATTAGTCATTAGCAACTAGCAACTAGCAACTAGCAACTAGCAACTGAACCCTCAACTTGGAACCTGAAACCTGAAACCTGGTGCGTCATTCACATCGCTTCTGAGCATCGTCAGCCACGAGCGCAGGTTGACTTATCAAACGACGCACCCTATGCTATGGGTGAAACTGAAAGGTTGGGCAGTGATTTTCTAGCTGCCTGTATGCCTAAGATCTTCTGCTTGCCATTCTTGGCCAATCGGTTCAGAAGATTTCTTGTTTCAGCCTCCGCTAGTAGCCCGCCACCTTCTTGCCTTGCGTTTTTTGCAGGGCGGTTGGTTCCTTCGATATTCGGTGTTTCTGGTTCCTCCCTTCTCGATCAGAGTTGGGGACAAGCCATTGAGCTGAACCCGGCGACGCTTTTCTTTATGCAGACGAAGCTGGGCAGGGGCAGTTTGCCAGAGAGGGTGACATCGAAGCGATATCCGAGTTTGCTATCGACTTCTTTGAGAGTACCAGCGAACACTAACCACAATTGACGAAAGCTTCGAAAGACGAGATGACCAAAACACGCCACAGAACATTTGAGATTTTTGACTCTGCAGAAGAAGCAAAAGGTGCGTTGGCATCGAAGTCAGCCATCCGCCAATCGAATGCCGACGATCTGCAGTCGTGGCCGCTTCGACAACTTGTCGCTTCGCACTCGGCCGGTATCGTACATGTCAAATTTATAAAGACAGAGTTGATCGGCGCAGGGAGACTCCGCGAACTCAGCGACGACCTTTCCGAGTTGGCTGGAGTTTTAGCCAACGGGAGTCGGGTGTTGCTCGACCTCGAGGGGGTGCACGAATTTGGAGCGGAATCCATTGCGGAGCTGGTGAACTTCAACCAGAAACTTCGGGCCAAAGGGAGTCGCTTTGTGCTATGCAACCTCAACCCGGCAGTTGAAGCCTCCTTTTTCCCAAGCCGCAGCGCGGCTGAGGCCACTTAAGTATGCATTCGGTCCAGGGCTAAATATTTGCCCGGCAAAAGCATACGGCAAAAGCATACGCGGACACAGCACGGTAACGGGCTAATTTTCGGAATCCGAAGTAGGGGCTAGGTTGGCCGTGCCTACAGCGCAAACGAGGGACGATCGCACCTCCCAACAGTGACGTGTGTCCCCGCGACGATTACAATATCCTGCCACTGTGTTTGGTGAGCAAGTCATTTCCATTGGATGCAGCGATTGACAAAATGATGGAGGCAAAATGATTCCAGTTCGTCATTATTTTGCCTCCATTATTTTGCCAAAGTGTTTTGTGAATAATGCATGCCTGTCCGTATGGACCAACGGGGGACACTGGACTTTCAACAAAAAAAGCTAAAGCAGCGAATCACGGGAAACGTCCTCATTGGTCACTTGGAACTTGGAACTTGGAACTTGGAACTTGGAACTTGGAACTTGGAACTTGGAACTTGGAACTTGGAACCTAAAACTCAAGTGGTGCGAGTTGCTTAAGTCGCGCGCTGGCTTCTTCGGCCCAAGGGCTGGCGGGGGCGAGGCGTAGGAATTCTTGCCAGTGCTCGATGGCGCGGCTGGTCTGCCCGACTTCATCCAGCGCGCGAGC
>JBGSJT010000528.1:0-2453 GCA_041741715.1 Pirellulaceae bacterium
CACGCTTAAAAGATTGGCCACAGTCTCCCATTCTCCGTTTGGCAAAGTGCAAAACGAACAACAGTAGTTCGACCCCTCCCCTCATAATGTGGAGGACTTTCAAGCGCCCATCACTGGTCCCTTTTCAGCGCCCCGTGACACTCGTGCTGCGATCTTGCCGGAACTCTCGTCAATCATGGCTTCGTGATCGAAGTTGAGATAGATGCTCATCGTCGACCAGACGTTTGCCAAAGCTGAGGACGTTGTCCTGTTGGAAGCCGATCGAACGATAGAACGCGACGGCTTCCGAATTGTCGGTGCGGACTTGCAGATTGATTTTGGGACAGCCGATCGCTCGCAATCGTTGTTCGGCTTCGGCCATCAAGGCTTGACCGATCCCTGATCGCTGCTGTTCCGGCGCAACGGCCAAGTAATTGATCCAGCCACGGTGCCCGTCGTAGCCCACCATCACCGACGCCACAATACGATCATCCATGACGCCAACCAACAGCCAATCGGGTTGACCTTCAAGTTTGCGTGCGATGTCGAGCTGCGGATTGTTCCATGGCCGTGTCAGGCCGCAGCGATGCCAAAGCTCGATCAGCGATGCCTCATCGCTCGAATGGTAAACGCGAATCTGAACGATTGGTTCCGACATTGCTTGAATCCTTCGTTGCCATCGACATCTATGAAGCGATCGTCAGGTGAATAGATTTCATTTCAATCAATGATACCGTTGGCAAGTAATAAAAAACGCCCACGATGGATTACTCCACTGCGGGCGTTTGCAAATTCTGAGTAGTCCGAGGACTTACTCAAGCATTACAGTACGATCGACTCGACTTCCTTGACGAAGCGGCTTTCGTCGGATGACAAGAACGAACTGATCACGTTGAACACGGCGTCACTGAAGCCGCCGATGTTCAGGATCTCACTTCGCTCTGCTGCCTGCGTCGTTCCGTATGGTTGGATGTCGATGCAGATCAACTTCGGATCGTTCACGCCGAGTTGCTTTTGGTTCTTGGCGAACGTCTGCCACTCGGTCATCACGCCAGTTGATCCGCTCGCTCCGTAGCCTCGCGCAACGCCTCGGTTGATCCAGCTTTCGTTATCGCTCACACCGTGTTCTCGATTCAATGACTCATCAACGAAGAGAATGGTTCAGACATTTCACATTTAGCAGATGTAGTCCGAGCCGGCAGTTGATGAATCAAAAACGCCGGTGGGAATCGAACCCACTTCAACCGGGTTGCAATCGGTTGCCTGACCATCTGGCTCCAGCGTTGTAATTACTTATTCAGAATCGCAAACAGCACTGCGTCGTGTCGTTCACTAGAAATTAATAGCCTTTCATGGAGGACTGCTTCACGGATCGCGCCGGCTTTTTCGGCAGCTCGCTGGCTGGCCAAGTTGCTGATCGATGTCAGGATTTCCACTCGATGGATTCCACGCGCTCGAAATACCCAGTCAGCCGCAACTTTGATCGCTGTGCTGGCAATTCCGTTGCGAGTCTGACTCGTGCGAACCCAATACCCAAGTTCAGCGTTTCCGTTGAGCAGATCGATTTGATGAAAACCGCATGTGCCGAGCATGACGTCGTTCTGGTCGACTATCAGGAAGCTCCATTCTTTGTTGCCAGCACTGCCACTCGCCGTTCCCACAGCACTTCGCTGAGCACCAAGTGCGATGAGAACGTGTCGTCGAGACTTGATAAACGCTCATCGCGGACGCTGAAATCATTTGACCAGTCGCCAGTAACAATGAGGTCGGGATAGACGGCGGGGAGGTTCGCGGCAAGCTCTGGCCGAAAGATCGATCCGACATCGGATTGGGCTGGAGGATTGTGTTGCCACTCGGCAATGAGTTCGCTCGATGGCCTGTTGCCCGGATACGCTAACTCAGGCGGATCGGTGCGTAGCCAACGGCATCGATCGAGGTACGGTTTACTCTGACCGATGAAGTGATAAACGAACGATTGCATCACAGGGTTGGTTGCCCACTCGGGAGCTTGCAACATGCTGACGTTGTAGTCGCCAGGCAGAAACGCGATCACGTCGGGATTGTCGTTCCAAAGCTGATTGACGATCAGCGACTCATCACTAGCTTGATCGCTGGCACCAAAGGTGACGATCAAGTACTGAACGATACGCTCGAACAATGAGGCGAAACGTTCGGTCCCGTACAAATACAGCCCGCCATTGGGATGCATCCAGGTCGGTGCAGGTTTGAGCCGACAACGCTTGGCCCAGATCTCGTGTGCCGTTTTTTGCCAGCCGCCGTTGTCGATGACGCACGCCCAGAATGTCAATGTCGAGTTTGGCGAAGCGTTCGCAGAGTTGATCGAGTTGCAAGTTCGGCGTGACGACATGATCATCGTCGAGCAGGAACATGTACTCGGTCTGCACCGCATCAACCGCCGTGTTGCGTCCGACACCTACGCCCACATCGTGCTGTTCGAGGTTGATGACATTGCA
>JBGSJT010000529.1:0-41282 GCA_041741715.1 Pirellulaceae bacterium
CCCCCCACTCCCCCACTCCCCCACTCCCCCACTCCCCCACTCCATCACTCCATCACTCCATCACCTTCAGCCACCGGGTTGGGATTGACGCGCGGGGCGCGACCTGCGTATCAATCCACTTCAAGATTATCCATTCATGAATTATCAAGCAGTTCGACAAATCTCGGAAACTCCAATAGTCAGGAAGTCAACCCATGCAACGCAATCAACTCGCCAACGTCGCTTTATCGGTGGCCGCACTCAGTCTACCCTTAACCTTTGGCTGCGGCGGCCAGTCGCCATCCACTCCCACGACCGCTCAAGCTCCTGCGGCAACCGGGACAACGAATGGTTCGACAACCAGCACGGCGACAGTCGTCAACGAGGGACTGGAGACAGCTCCAGCTCAATCGGTAGCCATTTTCCTGGACAGCTTGCGCAAAGGGGACGAACGAGCTGCCAACGGTGTTTTGACAACTCGCGCGCGGCAGGAATTGTCTAAGACCACCTATCAGATCCAACCCTTGGGAACTCCCGCTGGGCAATACAAAATTGGTCGTGTGGGCTTTCCTTATCCAGAGAAGAACGTTGCCCTAGTTGAATGCACTTGGACCGAACCGCCCGTCGAAGGGAATGCGCAAGAAGTAATGGACATTGTGTGTGAGGTGCATCAAGAGGCCGAAGGTTGGAGGATTTCTGGAATTGGTGTCACCATCCCTGGAACCGATCAAGCTCTAGTACTTGACTTCGAAGACGCCGCCGCGCTGCAAGCCACCATCGATGCCGCTACGGGACAAGCCCCGCGAACGACCAATCCACCGAGCGGGACCCAAGTAGCTAATGGCCAGGCTGCGGGACAGGTTGGATTGCCTGCCTTCCCAACCGGTCCAGCTCTACCAGAGGCAGGCGGACAGGCGTTGCCCAGTTATCCTCAGATCGCACTTCCACCGCTGGATAACGCGCCGATCAATCGCTGAATGTTGCTCAAAGTCGCTGACCGGCGGAGTGGTCAGCGACTTTGAGTAGTGGCTTTAATCCGCGAACCGCCAGGTAGACCGAGTATCGCGGTCGAGCGGCTGACCAGTCACATAGTTGCGGAGCACTTCAATTGGCAAGGAGTGCTCGTGTAACACTGCATCATGAAACTGACGATTGCTCAATGTACCACTCTGCACCAATTCTTGGTGCATGCTCCGTAGTTGCAATCCGCCCAGCATGTAGGCCGCTTGATAGAGTGGACTGTAACCACCCATGATCGAGCGGCGCACTTCAGCAGCGGCGGCGGAGCGCTCATGACCGACGCGCTGGACCAAGTAGTCGACACACTCGTCAGGTGTCATTTTCCCCAGGTGATAATTGAGCGAAAAAATAATGCGGGCGCAACGATGCTTGCGCCAAAACAACATCCCCACGCGATCTTCGGGGTTGTGCGCAAAATCGAGATCCCACAGCAACATCTCCCAATACAGCGCCCAGCCTTCCATCCAGAACGGAGTTGCGAACAACTTGCGATAGGGGCGATAGCGCGGCAGCATGTAATACTGCAAGTGATGACCGGGGAGCAACTCATGATGCACAGTGGCGCGTGAAAAGTGTTCGTTGTTGCTCCGCATGCTCATCAGCTTTTCGTCATGCGTCATCGAATCGGTGGGGAACGAGACGATGATCGTATCGCCCCCCAAAAAATACGGATTAACCCGTTGACGTTCGGGACTCATCATCGACATCGTCCAACCACTTGCAGCCAGCGGCGGGATAGTGATCAAGTCGTGCGCTTCTAAAAAACGAATCGCTTCCCAAGCCAAATCGCGAATCATGCGAGGTTGTTCGCCAGGTTGCACATGCTTGGCCTTGACCAGCTCCATCGCTTTCAGCCAATCATCGCCACAGCCCAACTCCCGCGAGGCAGCGGCCATCCGTTCATCACACCAGGCCATTTCGCGCTCGGCCAATTGGACCAACTCTGCTGGATCATGCGCGATCCATTCGTGTCGCAGTTCGACTAACAGGCCTTCGGCGCCAACGGGGAGACCGATGATCGTATCTTGATCATCAGCGGACACACCCACGACCTTTTCACGGAGTGCAGACCGATGTTGTTCCAGTGCGGTCAACAATCTCGTCATTGGTTTGGCAACCCACCATGAGTACTGCGGGTCGTAGCCGGAATAAAAACCGTGCGCCTCGCGGAGGCTGCGAATGAAATCACTTTGTAGTTCGCTGGCGCGTAGCGCGTTCAGTCGCGAGCTGGTCGCGGTAGCAATAGGCTCCGTAGTTTCGTCCTGTCCAGAGAGAGTCGGCTCTAGAGAAACGAGCGGCAGCACGGACTTGGCAAGCTGTTCAATACTGGCGGCCGTTTTGTCAATCAACGTGGCGGTGTCGGTTGCCACAATAGTGCTGATATCCTCGCGGTTCTTTAAGAACGTGATCAATTCGCTCGCATAAGGCAGATACTCGGCAGCGGCTTGGTCGCGGAGGGCATCGAGCTTAAGTTTCTCAAGGCGGTACTCAAGTTCGTTTCGCAACAGAAGATAGTCGGTTTGACCCACGCGGTCGAGTCGCTCAAAGTTGAACGATCCAAGCTTTTGCAGCCATTCGCTGACGGTCGACTGTCGAATTGCCAGAGCTTCTGGATCAAGTGGCACGCGATAGCGACGATCGAGTGTATGCAGATCGGCTGAAAATTGCTCGATCGCCAATTCGACGGGATTGGTCGAGTCATCGGCAGCTAGACGGGTTGAGCAGGTTAGCGCGGCCAAGGCGAAACAGACGCGAAACATGTTGAAAGTCAAGATCCGTGTTTCCTTGTGTACCGGGCTACTGTTTCCCCAAGCCCACGCCTAGCGTCTGAGGTTCACTATATCTCGGAGCGAAGACCGCGCATGCGATCACGGGCGCGACTGAGCAATGGTCCGACACTGTTTTCAGGGATGCCGAAGTGGGTGCCGATGTCGCTATAGCTGCGATGCTCGAGGTGGAACATGCGGATAGCCGTCGCTTCTTCGTTGGGCAAATGAGCGAGCAACTGTTGCACCTCTTCTACATTCTCCAGTTGCCATTCTTGTTGCGAAGAACCGTTGGGGGAGGAGCTTGGTTGCGGGATACTTTGGGGAGACGCATGAGTGACGGAAGCGGGAACCGACATGCCCGACGGGGGTGTCGCCGACTTGGGGACGCGCCGCATTTTGGCAAGTCTGCGAACGGCGATACGACGACTGACGACCACCAGATAAGTCCCCAGCGAACTCTGGCCACGAAATCGTCTTAGGACCGCGAAGTCGTTGTCAACCAATTCAAGAAAAATCTCGGCGATCAAATCGTCGCGAACCTCATCAGGTACCCCTCCCAGTCGCGAGCGGGCGGACGAGCTGACGACGTGCGAAATGAGAGGCAAGTAGCGATCGACAAAACTCTCCCAGGCACCATCCATGCCGACCAAGCAGCGGGCGAGCAAATCGCGATCTAGATCGGATAAGACCACTGGTATTCTCGTGGTGAATTGGGAAAAGGGGGGAGCAAACGCTAGCAAGCTGGGGAAAGGGGTCGCCGAGCTGTACCATCCTATGGTAGGTGGGGGGAAGGCTAACATCAAGTAAGTAACGACAAGATACGAGACGTTCCTGGCGTCTGTTCCTGGCGGAGTCGCCAGTCTGGGTAAATACTCGGGGGGTAACGACCGATAGTAGGGGGGGAAGGCCGTAGCTTGACATAACGAATTTGCCCGCATACCATCCCACAATGTTTCTCCTCATGCGTGGCTTAACTTCAAGACTTGAAAGGTTTTACTGACATGACTCACGTCGTAGCTCAACCCTGCGAAGGCTGCCGATATACCGACTGCGTGGTGGTTTGCCCGGTGGAGTGCTTCTATGAGGGAGAGAAGATGCTTTACATCCATCCCGAGGAGTGCATCGACTGCGAGGCTTGTGTGCCAGAATGCCCAGTCGAGGCGATTTTTCACGAAGACAATCTGCCTGACGAGTGGAAAGACTACACGCAATTGAACGCTGAAATGTCGGAGAAGTGTGAAGTGATCACTGAGAAGAAGACTCCTTTAGCTGACAAATAGTCCGTTCTCATGCAGGACGACCGTGCTATTGACGACCGTGGTATTGACGACCGTGCTATTGACCACTTGGCCACCGGCGACGCGCAGTTGCGAATCATGCAGATTTCCGATCTGCATTTTGGTCCCCCCTTTATCCCCGAAGTGGCTGAAGGGGCGCTGGCAAGCTGTGCGCGACTATCTCCCGACGTGCTGGTGGTCAGCGGCGATTTAACGCAGCGTGCCCGCCGCGAGCAGTTCGAGGCGGCTCGCGATTTCTTGGGACGGTTCCCCCCCATTCCGCGGTTGGTGATTCCAGGTAATCACGATGTGCCGCTGTACCATGTCGCGCGACGCTTGTCCGATCCTCATCGCAACTATCGCGAGATCATAAGCCCGCATCTGAACACCGTGCTGCGCGTTCCAGGGGCAGTGCTGGTGGGGCTCGATTCGACCGCCCCCCGAACCGCGATCAGCAATGGCCGGATTCGAAGCTGGCAACTCGATTTTTGCGCACGAGCTTTCGCCGAGTCCCCCGCAGAGGAGACGCGGATCGTCGTGGCCCATCATCACTTTGCCCCCGCTCCCGATACGCTCTCCGACGCGCGGATGCCAATGGCCCAGCGCGCGATGAACCGCTTCACAGAGCTGGGGGTGGAACTGATCATGGGAGGGCACTTGCACCGCGCCTACATCGGCAACTCGCTCGATTTTTATCCTGGCGAGCATCGCGATCGAGGGATCATTATCGCGCAGTCAGGGACGACAACTTCGCGCCGTGGGCGTGGACGTGAAGCGGAAAAAAACAGTTTCAATCTGATCGAACTGTTCACCAAGACGATTAAGATCACGCACTATCTCTACTTCGATGGCCAACATGGCTTCGTCGCCAACAGCCAACATCTCTTCCGCCGCTGGCGCGGTGTGTAGTGGACAACAGAACTTCGCGATCTTTCATCGTCTACCGAAATTCGTCCATCTTCCCCTCGATGGCATTCCAAAAACTTCAACAATCATCAATCCTTGTTCATCAATCATCAATCAATATCCCTTTAAGATCGATCAGCAGAGGTTCACAAAGGTGGCGCTGTCCTGATAGGGAAATATGCTAAACTGATGAGCGTCCGTACGCCTTTCACACTACCAATATTTCCGCTGGAACACACTCATGAATCAAACCTTTGGCGCACTCAATCCCACGCAACGTGTTCTGATGGGACCTGGGCCAAGTGACGTCTCGATGCGCGTGCTGCGGGCTCTGTCCGCGCCAACCATTGGCCACCTCGACCCCGAATACCTGGCCATCATGGACGAAACGCGGCAGATGCTACGGCAAGTCTTCCAGACCAACAACGAAATGACCATGGCCATTTCAGGGACAGGGAGCGCGGGAATGGAAGCCTGTATATGCAATTTGATCGAACCGGGGGACGAGATGATTGTCTGCGTCAATGGCGTGTTTGGTGGTCGCATGAAGGACGTCGCGCAGCGTTACGGTGCTACTGTCCACACCATCGAAGCCGATTGGGGACGTGGTATCGATCCGCAACAAGTAGCCGACGCACTGCGAGCGCATCCCAAATCCAAAGCGCTGGGGATTGTCCATGCCGAAACGAGCACCGGAGAGCAACAACCACTGGAGGAGATCTCCAAATTGGTCAACGACGCGGGTGTGTTGTTTCTGGTCGATGCGGTAACTAGCTTGGGTGGCGTCGACATTCCCATCGATCGCTTGCGAGTTGATGCGTGTTACAGTGGCACGCAAAAATGCCTGAGCTGCCCCCCTGGATTAGCACCCGTCACATTTTCGCCGCGAGCATTGGAAGTTGTCGACGCGCGGAAAACGAAAGTAACCAGTTGGTATTTGGATATTACCATGCTCCGCAACTATTGGGGGAGCGACCGCGTCTATCACCATACCGCACCGATCAACATGACCTACGCTCTCCGCGAAGCGCTACAGATGGTCCTCGAGGAAGGGCTACAAGTCCGCATTGCGCGACACGAACGGAACCATCGCATGTTGCGAGCGGGCTTGGAAGCGATGGGGATGAATTATATTCCCGAGCACTCCCTCCCAACGCTCAACGCCGTACATGTCCCCGCCGGAGTCGAGGATGCTGTGGTCCGCAAACGTCTGCTGCACGAATTCAACATTGAAATTGGAGCTGGTCTGGGACCGTTCAAGGGGAAGGCTTGGCGACTGGGACTGATGGGCTCAAGTAGTTCGGAACAGAACGTGATGTTGGTACTGGCCGCGCTCGATACCATTCTCCGCGATTGCGGTTTGGCAATTGAGCCTGGTGTGGGGATTGCCGCTGCGGGTGCAGTTGCCGCCGGAGCAGCCAGTCGCAAACTCGAAATGGCCAATTCCTAGGACCGGTTCCATGAGCACCGTCAGTGCTGTCGACTTGCAGGGGCTGCGCGCCGTCGTTCCCGCTGATCGCTTTGAAGAAACCGCCAGCGCCCTCACCGCCTTCCAGAGCGATGGCCTGACCGCGTTCGCAGTGCGTCCATTGGCAATCGTTACACCCCGCTCGACACAGGAAGTGATCGATGTCGTCCGTTGGTGCTACGAGCAACAGGTTCCCTTCGTTGCCCGTGGTAGCGGCACCAGTCTATCGGGCGGCTCATTGCCTCACGCCGACGGGATTGTTATTGCGCTCAATCGACTCAACCGGATACTGCGACTTGACTTGCCCAATCGCTTGGCGGTGGTGGAGCCGGGGGTGATCAACTCTAAATTGACTGCCGCCGTGGAGCATGCGGGACTGTACTACGCCCCTGATCCCAGTAGCCAACAAGTGTGCACGCTCGGTGGCAATGTGGCATTCAACTCCGGGGGGGCACATTGCCTGAAGTATGGAATGACCAGCAACCACATCTTGCACATGAAGATGGTACTGGCCGATGGGTCCGTCGTCGAAGTCGGAGCGCCCGGTGGACAGACGATTGGCCCCGACGTCTTGGGGTTGATGGTCGGTAGTGAAGGCCTGCTCGGAATCGCAGTGGAAATCACGGTCAAATTGCTCCCCAAACCTGAAAGTTTTCATACGGTCCTAGCTGGCTACCAGACGTTGCAAACGGCTGGTGCGGCTGTCGCCAAGATTATCGCTAGTGGACTTCTCCCCGCCGCCATGGAGATCATGGATCGGCTCAGCATGCAGGCAGCCACTGCGGCCGTGGGTGCCGAGTATCCAGCCGCTATCGAAGCGGTGCTGATCGTCGAACTCGATGGAAGTCGCGAAGCGGTCGCGGCCGAGCGCGGGCTACTCGATGCCCTGCTAGCCGAAAGTGGTGCCACAGAAGTCATCGTGGCGGGCGACGCGGCGCATCGCGCTAAGATTTGGAAGGGACGCAAAAGTGTCTTCTCTGCAGTGGGTAGATTGAGCCCCGATTTTATCGTCCAAGATGGAGTCGTGCCGCGCAGCAAACTTGGTTTTGCCCTACAGCGCATCGAACAACTTGGTCAAGAAGCTGGGATCATGGTGGCCAACGTGTTCCATGCCGGGGACGGAAACCTGCACCCACTGATCATGTTTGATGGTCGCAAGCCGGGCGAGCTGCATCGCGCCGAGGAACTGGCGGCTCACATCGTACAATTGTGTGTCGAGCTGGGTGGCTCGATCACTGGCGAACATGGCGTGGGGATGGAAAAGCGTCAGTTCCTGTCTGGTATGTTCTCGGACGATTCGATCGAATGCATGCGACGGATTCGACTGGCCTGTGACCCGGCTGAGGTCGCGAATCGCGGCAAGATGTTCCCATCCGCCGAAGCCCCCGCGTTGGGAATGGTCGGGCTCCATCCACTGGAAAAAGCTGGCGTCATTAGCCGCGAGTGAAAGGTGGCACACGGTGCGTAGTACACTCTTTTTTATCCCTCACGAACTGGCCGGAATTCCGCTGTTCGGATTCGGCTGGCTGCTCGGCTGTCTCGTCGTAGCCGCTCTGGTGTGGGTGGGCTGGTCGCTGAGCCGGAAACTACCCGCTAGCGAACTGCTGGCCGCGCTACCAGTCTGGTTCGTGGCGCTAGCCATCGTGACGATCGTCCTGCCACGCGTTGAACAGGTCCTGCCAAGTGGCGATATCGCGGGCTTGCCCATCCGAGGTTATGGCGTGATGGTGCTACTGGGCTTGCTATCCGGAATTGGCATCACGGTGCATCGCGGTAGACAGTTGGGGATTATTCCCGATACGATCATCGGTCTTGGGTTTTGGATGATGCTGGGTGGCATCGTCGGTGCTAGACTCTTCTACGTCGTGCAGAAGTGGGACGACCACGCGCAGTTGGGTTTGTGGGAAAAGCTCGTCGATAGCGTTAAACTTACCGAAGGTGGCTTGGTCATCTACGGTGGCGTTGTCGGTGGCTTGATTGCCGGTGCGTTTTTTTGCTCGCGCAACAAACTGAACGTGGCGGCCACCGCCGATCTGATCGCTCCAGGTTTCTTGATCGGATTGTCCATCGGGCGCCTCGGTTGCTTGCTGCATGGTTGCTGCTTTGGCGGTGTCTGCACGGCTGAGTTACCCGCGATGCAATTCCCCGCCGGGAGCCTCCCCTACAATTCACAACTCAGCTCGGGACAATTGCTGGGGATCGAGTTGCAGGGGACCTATCGCCCCCCAGGCAAGATCGCTGGGGTGCATCCAGGGAGTTTGGCTGAGCGAGCGCACATTCAGCCCGGTGAGCAACTGGAGGATTTGGCTTGGGGGCTGGAAGGAGAGCCGAGCAGCCCAACTGCCCCGCCGCCGGTGCGAGCTGAGGTGGTGGTCTCAGGTGAACGAACCAGCTTTTCTTCCACGCAGCTGCCCCCCTGGAGTTTGCCGACCCACCCATCGCAGATCTACGCTGCAATCAACGCATTGCTCCTGTGCCTGTTGGTATGGAACATCCAGCCTGTGCCTCGCAGAGATGGGGCCACCTTCTTGATCGCAATCGTACTCTATGCCTTTTCGCGGTTCCTGCTGGAATGCGTGAGGAGCGACGAAGCGGGACAATTCGGCACTCCCTTCACCATCGCGCAATTGATTGCTCTGGGAAGTGGTACTGTGGCCCTGTTGGCGTTGTTGTTACTTTCCAGACTACCCCCAGCCCGGGTTTGGGCGTGGCCAGGGGCTGAGAAAATATAGCGATTTGGCGGTGTTTGCTGGCTACGGAGGGGAACTAGACGGGCTGGTAGGACTAAAAACGTTTGACAACTGATAAATATCCTAAGCAATACCCCATTAGGGGGTGTTTTATTGGGGCGATCGTCGTTAGATTGTTTGCATCGTCTTAGGGAGAGTTGTTCGGCAACGGAAGTTCTCCCCTCACAATCCGATTACTCGTAGAGAGAAATCACATATCGATGTGCTTACTGGCTGTTCTCTACCGTCTTGTTCCAGAGAGCCCCATCCTAGTTGCTGCGAATAGGGAAGAGTACTACGACCGTCCTTCTCAGCCTCCCTCCATACAGTCTGGTAAACCGCGTGTATTGTGCGGGATGGACCAGCGTGCAGGGGGGACGTGGTTGGGGGTCAATCAACATGGAATGTTTGTCGGTGTATGCAATCGTCGCGGGGGTGGTGACAACTTTGGTGCCCGCAGTCGCGGCTTGTTGGCCCGTGAAGTTCTGCGTTGCAGCAGCGCTCGCAAAGGGGTCGACAAAGCGATGGAGGAGTTCATGACTCATCGCTACGAGAATCACAACCTCATTGTCTGCGACGCGGAGAGTGGTTGGGTGATTCACGGTGACCAGGAACCCGAAGTCGTACCGTTGGAAGATGGTTTGAATATCATCAGCAATCAGAACTTGAACGATCCGCAGGACGAACGCGTCACCTTGGCGCATCGATTGCTAACGTTGCAGTTGCTTGATTCGCCGGTCAAGTTTTTGGCGGTGGCCAGCAAAGTATTTGCGCGGGGACCATCGCCGGCTGGGCGTGCCACGATGGTCATGCGTGGCAAGGACTTTGGGACGGTCAGCAGCACGCTGCTCGCGCTCAGTCCCAAACCTCGCGACGCGATTTTCCAATTCGCCAATGGTTCACCAAACGAGGCCAAGTACGAGGATTATTCGCCGATGCTCCGCGACATACTCAGTCGTGGACTACGCGAAGCTCGCACCAAGGCTAAGGTCACCTAGGTTCCCAACGCCGAAGAACGCAACCTCAAGGACGGCCAGTTTTGGCCGTCCTTCTTGTATTTAGAATCGTTCGGGTAATCGCTGTTTTAGCTACGTACGCCAGAACGTAGACTCCCTGCGGTCTGATACCTGCCGCCAATGGGAGGAATGTGAGTAGTGAGAATAATGGCCACCCTAGCGATTCTTTTATTCAACCTCTACAACATTTGTGGTGATTGGCGCTATTCGCGGGCAAACTATTCCACAGGTGCAGTGGCGTGTCGCGGCGAGTCGACTTGTTTGAGCTCAACAGTATCCTTGTAACCATGCGCGTCCATCAAAGTGAACCCGAGGAATAAGGCCACGAACACAAACGAGCTGATGAAGATAATCGCGTTCAGGGGCTTGTCATGAATCATGTGCATGAAGAACAAGATCACCAACGTGGCCTTAATCGTGGCAATGACCAAGGAGAGGATCAATTCCAGATTGCCCAGATCTAACGTCGCCTGATAGACAGTCAAAATAGTCAGCAGCACCAAAGCGAAGAAGACAGCCAAGAGCTGCCAGACGGGCGCTGGGTGTGCAAAACCGTGATGTTCATCGTGATGTTTAGCGTCGGCTGCGTGTGCGGACATAGTTTTAATGTTGCAAAAAGTTGGAGCGGTGCGAAGGGATTGTAGCGACGTCTACTTGATCAAATACAGCAGCGGAAACAGGTAGATCCAGATTAGATCCACCAAGTGCCAATACAGTCCGACATAGTCCACGGGTCCGAAATACTGTTCATTGAAGTGATCCTTGGTGGCGCGGATCAGTAACCAGGTGAGAACCACCATCCCACCTAGAATGTGAACCGCGTGGACGCCGGTCATGCAGTAATAGATGCTAAAGAACAAACCAGCCCCGCCAGCTTGATCGATCGACGCTGGCAGGGGATCGCCGGGAGCACGGCTCACTGGTTCGACCAGGCTGCTCATTTCAGCCTGCTCAGCGGAAACCACGTGTTCGATAGACTCAGAGGCATGGTCCGAATCACCCTCCGCAGCGTGCTCGCTCCCATGAGCGTCGGCACCGTCAACGGCTGCCACCACAGACTGCTTGTCGTGCCCGTCGCCAGCGTGGGCGCTCGCTTCCGCGTTCTGAAAGGCGATGCCAATGAACACTCCCAAGAAGTAACAAAGTGCGGTTACTAACAATGGACCAGCCACTTCGCTATTGCGCTTGTCACCTGAAACAATCGTCCACACGTACCAAGCCGCGAATCCAGCCACGCACAAGGCTGGTACGGCGCTCAGCACGTACAACCATGAAGATATTCCAGCATGGTGCGCACCAGGCAAAAACTGCGACTCGTAGGCACCAGCCGGAAGCAAGCCCATGTCCCATTTGTGAGTATATTCGATCGCTTTGATACCCAGAAAGACGGCGGCACAACCGAGAGTAATTGCTAAACACACGACCAAACCGGTCCGTTGACGCAATTGCGCACAGCGAACTCCCCAAGCCATCGAGAGACTGCTAAACAGCAGCACACCCGTGTTGAAGGCTCCCAACGTTTCATTGAGAAACTGACTGGCGAAGGTCCAGACTTCAGGATGCAGGCTGCGATAAAGCGCATAGGCGCAGAACATGCCGCTGAAAAACAGCACTTCCGTTACCAGAAACAACCACATGCCGAGCTTACCGGCGTCGAATTGCTGCTCCGGATCGTCGAAGTGGTGCGCCTGAAAGCGCATGTGCGCGTGATCGTGTCCCGCCGCCTGGTCTCCATGACCAGGCGCGTGTGCAAGCGTTGCCGTATCGTGTGACATTCGAAATCTTAGCTCTTAGCAGGTATTGGTTGCGAGTGCGGGTCGGAAGTGTGAGAAGGATGGACGTACTCCCAACCCTTTTCCTCACCATGATATTCGAGCGGTGTGTAGTCGTAAGGTTCGTTGACAGTCGGTGGATGTTGAAAATTGAAGTACGGCGGTGGCGAAGAGCACTGCCATTCGAGTGTAGCACCACCCCAAGGATTCGGTGGCGCATCTTTGCCACGCAGGACTGAGTGGATTAACACACCCAGCGCCACAAACAGACCGAAGCCGAGCAGAAACGCGCCATAGGTTGATAGTTGATGCAGCTCTTGGAATTCTGGGACGTAAGTGGCATAGCGTCGCGGCATTCCACGACTCCCCAACACAAACTGCGGGAGGAAGGTCAAGTTGAATCCCAGGAAAACAATCAGGCACGAGATGCGACCCCATAGATCATTGAACATCTTGCCAGTCATCTTGGGCCACCAGTGGAAAATGCCACCGAGGAAACCGACCAGAGTTCCACCCACCATCACATAGTGAAAGTGGGCCACCACGAAATAAGTGTCGTGCAATGGTCGGTCAACCGACAAAGCCCCCAACCACAATCCCGTCAAACCACCAATGGTGAATAAGAAGATGAAGTTTAGCGCGTAACACATGGGAGTGTTAAGTTGCACAGTACCCTTGTACATCGTCGCCAACCAGTTGAAGACCTTGATGGCCGACGGGATGGAGACGCTAAAGGTCAGGGCGCTGAAGATGATCGTCGTCACATTGGCCATACCGCTGGTGAACATGTGGTGACCCCACACAAGAAAACCAAACAGTGCGATCGCGATCGAGCTATAGGCGATAAAGCGATAACCGAAAATCGATTTGTGGGAATGGACACTCATCAACTCCGAGATGATACCCATCCCCGGCAAAATCATGATGTACACGGCAGGGTGGGAGTAGAACCAGAAGAAGTGCTGATAGGTAACGGGATCGCCGTTGTATGCCGGGTCAAAAATACCGATATGCAGCAATCGTTCGGCGGCCAAGAGCAGGACGGTAATACCCAGTACGGGTGTCGCGAGAACTTGAATGATCGACGTCGCATACGTAGCCCACAGGAACAACGGCATTTTAAACCATGTCATCCCAGGTGGACGCATGGTATTGATCGTCACGATAAAGTTCAGTCCCGTGAAAATGGAGCTGAATCCGAGCACGAACACTCCCATGGTTGCCGCCACTACAGGCCCCTGCGTGGTGGTACTGTAGGGAGTGTAAAAAGTCCAACCCGTATCGAGGCCCGTGTACAGCAAGGCAGACAAGAAAAAAATCGCCCCGGTGACCCACAGGTAAAAACTGCAAAGGTTCAATCGCGGGAAGGCAACATCCTTGGCACCCAGCATCACTGGAACTAGAAAGTTACCCAGAGCTGCGGGAACACTTGGGATAATAAACAGGAACACCATAATCGCGCCGTGCAGCGTGAAAACTTGGTTGTACTGTTGATTAGTGAGGAACAGATTGGTGGGAGTCATTAGTTCGGCGCGAATGACCAGCGCCAGTATACCCGCCACGAAAAAGGCAGACATCACTCCCGCCAAGTACATCATGCCGATGCGTTTGTGATCCAGCGTCATCGCCCAACTTAAGAACCCCTTGGAATTAAACAAGTAGTTATCGCTGGCTGGCTGCGAATATGTCGGGCTAGTTGCTACCGCGCTCATCGCTTTGTTCCTCTATGGATTCGGAGTGTCCGAAACAATTGGTTATTTTAAAATCGGTGTGGAGTAGTAAACACGTTATTGCGCTGGGGGCATGCCTGCCGCGGCTGGTGCGTCAGCAATCTCTAAACTTTGTTTATCCGCTTCGCTCAGATCGCCGTCAGCGACCGCCTGCACGAAGGCTGCATCTTTCATGGCTTCCATGAAAGCGGTCAGGGCGGTCAATTCCTCTTCCTTCAGTTTGCCCTGAAAGGACGGCATCTGCGAGGCGTTCTGATAGCCTTCACGCATTTGTGCTTGAGGCTCAAGAATTGATTGCCGCACGTATTGCGCATCAAACTTGACATCCGCCCCCTTGGAGTTCTTGAACGATTGACCGAAGCTGTTGGCAAAACTGGGGCCCACGATCCGCTTACCCTCGATCGTCGAGTGGCACGACTTGCACCCCATGCGTTCGTACAGCCAGTAACCGTGCGCTACAGGATTGACGGGTGGCTTGGCAGCTTCCGCGACCCACTGCTTGTAACCCTCAGTATCATGCACCACCACGCCACGCTGTTTGATCATCTGGCTGTGCTGATCGCCGCAGTATTCAGCGCAGAACAGATCGTACTCCCCTTCCAAGATCGGTTGGAACCACATCTCTACCACACGACCGGGAACAACGTCGGTCTTGGCACGGAAGGAAGGAACATAGAACGAATGCAGCACGTCTTCCGACCGCATTCGCAGCCGCACCGGCTGGTTGTTCGGAATATGCAAATTATCGCTGATCGCACCGTTAGTATATTGAAACGACCAATCCCACTTACGGGCAGTGACGTTGATGTCAAGCGTATCGGCGGGAGGGGTCATCATATCCATGTAACCGTACACGCCCCGCGCAAAGATCCAGCACACGATCAAGGAGGGGATCACGGTCCAAGTAATCTCCAGCGCGTTATTATGCAGCGCCCTCGAATCGCCGACGTATCCAGGACGACGGCGGAACTGGATCGCGAACCAGACCATCGCCCCCACCACCAGCACGAAAAAGACGAGCGAAATCCACAAGATCATCATGTAAAACCAGTCGATTTCAGCGGCAAATGAACTCGCCGCAGGAGGAAACCAAAAGGTCGCGTTCTCATCAGCCAATATGGCAGGAAATAGCACTGGGGACATAGGTCTTACTTTAATTCTTCTATCGAATCAGTAGTGGCAGCTTGCATATCATTGTAGGAGTCAACCAAGGCTCGCGGAGGCTCAATTTCGGGGGCGGGCCGATTTGCCGCACCGGTGTCTTGACTTGTCGCTTGGTCCGTGCGTGGGCGGCGGGAAAACCAGAAGGGGGCGGTGAAGCCAAGCAGCAACATGGTAAAGGCCGCTCCACCGAACGCCATCATCCGGCGAGCGCTGGCAGTGTATCGATTGGTATCGGGATTGTAGAGATAGCACATCTGAATGAAGGCATCTGCCAGTGAACGAGTTAGTTTACCTTCACCCGCTTCGGCAATTGCCAACTTGAATTGTTCTGGCTCGACTCCCAACGACAGCAAGTAGCGGCAAACACGTCCATCGGAGCTGATGAAGTATGTCGCGGCCGCATGGTTGTAACGTTGATTGGCTCGATCATAGCTGTAACGAAATCCGACGGCGTCGGCCAGTTTGGCTATGTCGGCTTGTTTGCCAGTAAGAAAATGCCACCCCTGATTGGCTTGGGTGCCACTGAGCAGACCTGTGTATTTTTCTTTCCAGCGACTAGCTTTCTCGGGTGTTTCATTGGGATCGATGCTGACTGTCAACATCTCAAAATCTTCTCCAATACCACCACCGTTAAGCCCGCGCAACGTTTCCACCAACATATCGAGTTGGGCCACACACAACCCTGGACAATCGCTATAGTTGAGCGTCAGCACGATTGGCTTACCCTGCTTAAAGAACTTACCCAAGCCGACCGCGTTTCCTCGTTCGTCTTTGAAAATTAGATCGAGCGGAATGAAATCGCCAACTCGGTCCTCGATGTCGATCGCCTGAGCCGATGAAGGCAAATCCTCCTTGAGCAACTGGGCATGGGCTGGCACGCTCAGATTGGCGAAGCCAACCAGTGCTAGCAGTAACCACGTTAATTTGACAGTTGGTCTCATGGAATTTAATCCGTACTTATGTTTGCTTGGCCACCAAATGTGGCCTACTACTTATTTTTTTTCTGGCTCGACCAATCCTCCAGCAGCGCATCTTTGGCACTCGCCACGGGGATCAGTAAACGTTCTTCCTTCGCTGGGGGAGCATCAGGCGCGCTCCCTTCTGGGGCCGGAACTTCCACTTCCATTTTTCCGTAACCGGAGATCCTCCCCTTCTGAGCGGCGATTTCGATATCGGAAGCTGTATAGTGTGCATCCGCAAACTTGCGGTCGTCTTCAGCTTCAACCCAACTGTAACACAGCGCCCGGACCATCAGGATGATGACGACCAATAAGATCGTGCTCACCAATGCCGCGTAGGCGATAGGTCCCGTGCTGAGGTCATCGTAACGTGCCATAGGTCCAGATCTTTCTAACTCTTTTGCATTTTATTAACCGCGCTACTAATTATACGCGTTGTTTACAACCGCCCAAATGGGCGGAACCACTTCACCAATATCAGCTCGACGCGCCAGCACGTGGGTCCCGCATTTTATTCAGTAGGTCGTTCTCTGTTCGCTCAAAACATCAGTTCTCAACAAACCAGCGATCCACTCACTGGCGCGTCGAGCTGATATTACGGCCCGACCTGGTAGGCCAATGCCTCTGGTAGCCAAGGATCCTTAGTTGCCACCAGTGGGGTCTCACCCACACGCAACAGGAACAACGCCGAAAATATGGATACCATACCGATCCAGCAAACCAAGTGACCAATAATCAACATTGCGCTTAGGGGAGCCGCGTTGGGCATGATCAAAAACATCATGTCCATCCAGTGCACTACCAGGATAAAACCAGCCCAACCGGCCATGATCCCGCGATTGCGGCGGATGTGACGCGACATGGTCCCTAGGAACGGTACCGCAAAGTGGAGAGCGATCAATAGCAGTCCAACGTATTGCCAGCCATGTTCCATGCGGTGCTTATACCACAAGGTTTCTTCTGGGATATTGCCGTACCAATACAGCAAGTACTGAGAAAATGCGATGTATCCCCAGAAGACGATGAAGCCAAACTGGAACTTCGACATGTCATGGAAATGCTCAGTGGTCACCAACTTCTGGATGCGACCGCTGCATTGCAGCGCGTAACAGATGACAATCATGACGGCAAAAAAGCTGAGCATGCTCGCCGCAAAGAGATAGACACCATAGATCGTGCTGAACCAAGCTGCGTCGGTGGACATCATCCAATCGAAAGCGGCAAAGTTAACCGACAATGCAAAGAGCATAATGAAGGGCCCGGCCCATTTCTGCAGCTTTATGTTAATTTCGGTGTCGCCCGTGTCATCTTGTTGGCGGCTCATCAGAAAGTAGGTTCGCGCGGCGATCGTCCAAACCGCGATATAGACTAGCGCCCGAATAGCGAAGAAGACTGGATTAAGGTATCCCAGTTTCGACTCGACCAAGTCATCTAGACCATTCCCTTGGCCTGCATTCCACTCATAGAGAGAAGTGCTGTTGGTGAACAGGACCATTGCCAAAATAGGCAGGAACAGCAATGACCACCATGAAATCGTGTACGCCAGTAACTCGGCGATGCGACGGATCGATGCGCTCCAAGCGGCTCGCACTAGGTACTGCACCAACACGAAAAACAACGCTCCCAAACTCAGACTTAGGCAAAACATGAAGTTCGCTAAATAAGAATGGAAGAAAGCACGGAAGCCAACTCCCGCATTCTCGCTACTCCCCGTGAAGTAAAACAGACCTAAGCTCAGCAACACACACACCGCCCCCACCGCGATGAGCACTGGTGCTAAACCACGCCAACTGGCCGGGAGTGTCAAATTGTCATTCGGTATCTGGGCTGCCATCGTTTTGCCTGAACTGTTTACCAACCGTAAGTTTTTCTAAATTGTAACCGAGTGTAATCTCAACAGCGATAACGAACCGCCATCAACTAGTTTTGACCACTAACGCTGGATGGAATATCACCCGCTTGAGCGTTCTGACTGCGTTGCAGGGCGCGGACGTAAAAGACCACCGCCCAACGCTCCTCGGGGTTGAGTGAAGCGGCGTAGCCCCCCATCTTCCCTTTGCCATTGGTGATCGTGTAGTAGATCCGCCCGACAGGTTGCGCCTGAATGCGACCTTCGTGCAAGCTGGTCGGCTGCAACCAATAACCTTGCGCTAAACTGGCGGCGCGCTGCGAAGCGAGACCGTCACCGTAACCGGCGAAGCCGTGACAGACCGCACAGTTTTGCTCGAATTTACGTCGCCCCAGTTCAAATAACTTGTCATTCGCTTCGACCGGTAACTCAGTAACCCAATCGAAGTTCGGCTCACCCTCAGCAGCGGCAGGAGCTGGCGCAGCATCATCCCCTCCGCCCGTGGTCCCAGTTGCAGCGTGCTCACCTTCGGCTGTCGCCGATTCGGCAACCGTTGCGTTTTGTTGAAAGCTCACAAGTCGTGCGCTCTCATCTCCGCTGATTAGACCGGCTGTAGTGTCTGGATCGTAACCCAGCACATAAGGGTCGCTCAAACCGAGTTCGCCACGTGCCACAGTTCCAGGCACAGGTGGACGTTGCACGCGACCATCAGCGAAAATTGTTGTCGTCGCTTGAGCATGCTTGGACGGCTGGAAATCCATGTCGAAGAAGACATGGAAACGTGATGAGCCACTCTTGGCATTGCGCATATTCAGAACGATCGCACCCGGGATTAACGTCGCCAGAATCAGCGCTGCGATGGCGAACAAGATCGGTTTGGGGACATCCGCAGGACTATCGTCTTCGCGAACTTCCTCTACGGTCATAGCACCAGTGCTTCCTAACAAACCTTTGACTTTGTCCGAGTTAAAGTACTTGTCGCGTGAATCGATCCACAAGAAAAAGCGATCGTCGGTGGTGCGGTCAAACTTTGGGTTCGAAAACACTGGGTTGCTAAAACGTGGCAGACCGTTGAGTCCAAGCATTGCAAACACAGTTGTGAATGCGCTGAAAAGCACTGTCAATTCGAACGCCACCGGAATGAAAGCTGGCCAACTAGCATACGGCTTACCCGAGATGATGTATGGGTAGTCAACCGCATTCATCCACCACTGCATGACCAAAGCCACGGTGATGCCGGTGAAACCCGCACACAACGTGAACCAGGGAAGTACCGTCGGCTTGATACCCAACGCTTCGTCGATACCGTGCACCGGGAAGGGTGTGAATGCATCGGTCCGCGTGTATCCGGAATCGCGAACCTGGCGAGCCGCGTCGAGCAGTTGATTCTCATCAGCGTACTCGGCAATCCAACCGAAGGCTTGCGGCGGTTTCGCTGTCTTTTTTAACTTGGCGTGATCGCTCATCTAAGTGACAACCCGAGGCTGTGAATGATTGCTGAAACGAATACTGTGAAAGTTAACAATGAAACAATGCGCGCTTAGTGGTGACTTCCGCCATGGGACTGTCGGTGCTCAGCATGCGCATGTTGGCTCATCACACCCTTGATTTCGCTAATCGCCACGATCGGCAGGAAGCGACAGAACAATAGGAACAACGTGGTGAACAATCCAAAGCTGCCGACGAGCATCCCAATGTCGATCCAAGTTGGAGAGAAGTACCCCCAACTCGACGGCAGAAAATCTCGACTCAGCGACGTACACGCAATTACAAAGCGTTCAAACCACATCCCAATGTTGACGAAGATCGTTACGATCCACATGATCACTGTGTTGGTCCGGAAGATGCGGAACCAGAACAACTGCGGCGTGATCACGTTGCACAGGAACATCGACCAATAGGCCCACCAGTACGGACCAAAAGCACGATTCCAAAACGTGAAGAACTCATACGGGTTTTTGCTATACCAAGCCATGAAGAACTCGGTCGTGTACGCTAAGCCAACCATGGAACCGGTCGCCAAAATAATCTTGCACATGTTGTCCAGGTGGCGCGGGGTAATCAAGTCTTTTAAGTTGTAAATTGCCCGAACCGGAATCAGCAGCGTCAGCACCATCCCGAAGCCACTGAAGATCGCCCCAGCCACGAAGTAGGGTGGGAAAATCGTTGTGTGCCAACCTGGCAATTGAGACACTGCAAAGTCGAAACTAACGACCGTATGCACCGACAAGACCAGCGGCGTCGCCAGAGCAGCGAGAATTCCATATGCCTTTTCGTATCGCATCCAGTGACGCGATGAACCGGTCCATCCCAGACACAAGAAACCGTAAATCATCCGCCGCCATTTGCTTCTGGAGCGATCGCGAAAGGTGGCTAAGTCGGGGATCATTCCCATGTACCAAAAAACCAAAGAGACCGAAGCGTATGTGCCGACCGCGAACACGTCCCATAGCAGTGGACTTCGAAACTGGGGCCACATCCACAGATTCAAACTCGGATAGGGAGTCAACCAAAACGCCAACCAAGCCCGACCGACGTGTATCCCCGGGAACGTACCGGCACAAATCACAGCGAAAATCGTCATCGCTTCCGCAGCCCGGTTGATGCTCGTCCGCCAATTCTGACGGAACAAAAACAAAATAGCGGAGATCAGCGTGCCAGCGTGACCAATACCGACCCAAAAAACGAAGTTGACAATCGGCCAACCCCAAAAGACAGGGGAGTTGTTACCCCACACGCCGACGCCGGTCAGTAACAAATAGCCGATTAGACCGCCGAACATCAACATCGCGGGAAGGGCGATCGCAAAAGAGACCCACCATATCATCGGCTGCTGCTCTTCGCTTATGCGCGCGATCATATGAGTCACCGACGCATACGTTTGCTTCCCAGTAACCAGCGGTGTCCGCCTACCTGGGGTGTCGATGGTGTTGTCAATTGCGTGACTAGCTATGCTCGCCATGGGCCGCGCCAGATTCCGTAGATTGTGGACAAAAATAAAATATAAAACCAGCGCCACCGATTATGCTCGGTGAACTGTGACTACTAGTGCTTGGTCGTTACCGCTGAGACATCGCTACCATGCGTGTCGTCCTGTGCTGCATGTGGTTCACCATGTTCCTCACCAGCGTGTTCGGCACCAGCGTGTTCGGCATGATGGGCTTCGACCAATTGCTGGGCAAGCTTCAAACGCTGATGCGTATTCCGCACGCGGGCCAAGTACAACGTACGCGGCTTGATGTTCAATTCGGCCAACATGGCGTACGACCTGGGGTCCTGCTGCAATTTGGAGACGCGGCTACCGGGATCCTTCAAATCACCGAAGACGATCGCCTGAGTTGGACAGGCCGTTTGGCAAGCCGACTGGATTTCGCCATCCTCGACCGGACGACCAGCATTACGAGCTGTAATTTTTCCATTCTGTACGCGTTGAATGCAGTAGGTGCATTTTTCCATGACACCGCGACCACGGACGGTTACTTCAGGATTAAGAACAAGTTGCTGCAGCTTGCGACTCGCTTCTTCGATCTTCCCCTTCTGTTGCCAACCGTAGAAGTAGCCATACTCAGTACCGTAGTTAAAGTAATTGAAACGGCGGACTTTGTAGGGACAATTGTTAGCACAGTATCGCGTGCCAACGCAGCGATTGTACGCCATCGCGTTGATACCCTCTTCGGTATGCACCGTGGCAGCCACTGGACAGACTTGTTCGCAAGGAGCTGTTTCGCAGTGCACACACGCGACCGGCTGATTAACGATCTGCGGCGTCTCCATCTCTCCGCGGAAATAGCGATCGACGCGAATCCAATGCATTTCGCGGCCGCGACTGACCTGCTCCTTACCCACTACCGGGATATTGTTTTCTGACTGACAAGCCACCACGCACGAATTGCAACCAGTGCATTTATTCAAGTCGATCGTCATGCCCCATTGATAAGGGATCTTCGGATCCTCTTCAAATGCATTGATCGGCTCGTCCCACAGCGACTCCAGTGGGGGATGGTGCAGACCGAGGTGCTCGACATAGTCGGCCCCACCTTCGTCCAACTGCTCGACGGTCCCTTCGCGAATCAACATCCCCGCTCGCTCGGCAGTTTCTTCCAACCCCAAAGTATCGATGGCAAAGTGATCTTGAGTGGTCGCCAGCTTGTATGGAATCGATGTACCACGCGCTTCCACGCCAGCAATCAAGGTCAGGTTTTCGAAAGTCCGCAACGGGGCAAGATTCTGTCCAATCACTACTTGCTCATCACTGTCGACCGCTTCGTCTCGACAGACACGACCGTAGCCCAGATGAGCAGTGATCGAACCGAGTGCTTGACCTGGCATCAGGAACACAGGGAGCTCAATGGAATGCTCGCCACGAACCAATCGCACGATCTCACCCTGCTTGAGCTTGAGAGTCTGCGCCGTAGCCGGGCTGACAATTGCCGCATTGTCCCACACCAGCTTGGTCATCGCTTGTGGCAACTCTTGCATCCAGACGTTCTTGGCGAATCGACCGTCGTACAATGTGTCACTGACTGTGACCAACACTTCCAGACTGCCATTCTCAAAACTGTCCAGGTTTAGCGTCCCAGCAGGCTGAGCCCCTTCGACTTTCAATTCGCCGCCGATTGGTTCGACAGCGGAATCCGCCAAGAAGCCGCTGTGCAGCAGCTCCTGCCACTGCCGAGCCGGCAATGGTTGCCCAGAGCTGTTGGCAGTCGCCTTTACGATCGCTTCACCACCGTCTGCTTTTCCGTGCAGCATGGATAGGATTTCGACTTGGCTCTTACCATTGAGCAACGGCAAAATCTGTGGCTGGCAAATGCCGTAAGTACCATCGACGGCTCGCACGTCACCCCAGCTCTCCAAGGGATGCGCAAGCGGTAAACGCCACTTACAGACCGCTGCAGTTTCATCCTCAAACTCAGCGAAGTAGATCGAGTCCTGGACTTGCTCGATCGCGGCACCCAATTTCAAATCTCCTGGGGCCGTGTAGACCGGGTTGTCCCCCAGAATCCACAGCGTGTCGACCGTCCCCTTGACCAGCGTGTCGGTAAAATCTGAAAGACTAACCGGCTTGACTCCCTCGATGGCCAAGCGGCTAGGACGAAGCTGCACACACTTGCCAACATTGCCCAACTTCTGATTCAATCTTAGCGCGGCCAACTGGACGTCCAGCGGCTGGTGACCTCCAACTGAGACTAGACCCGCTCCCTTATGCTTGACCAAGTCATCAGCCAGCGCCTCGACGAATCTCTCCAATTGCTCAGCAGGAGCGACCTTATCGAAGGCTTGCTCGTCACCGGCAGCAGCCTGCGGAGAGCCACCCGCCAGCAGCGCGTCGACGCGCTGTTCGAGCTTGGCGATAAACGGACCAATCTGTGAACTGCGAATCGCCAAACGCGAATCAGCGGCGGAACCGGTGATCGAGAACCGCGATTCAACCGCGTACAGACGATTCATTTTCCCGAGCGCTGGCGTGCGACCTTTAGCGAACTGCCGGGAATAAACGACCATATTTGGATCATTACCAAGCAAATCGCTATCCATGCAACAAATCAGCTTGGCCTGGCTCAAATCAAACAGCAGCTCCGCTGGCTGTCCAACTGCTTGCTCGCAAGCGGCTTGCTGCGAAGAACTATCGACTGACGAGTAGGAGGCAACCGTAGTTTTAGGAAGGAGCTTAACCGTCTCCGCCACCAAGCGATTGACCGACGGTGAGAGCGACGGCGACATCAGGATCGCCAGCGACTCCCCCTGAGTCTCCTTGAGGTTCGCCAAGTGGTCACCAGCGAAAGCAGCAAAGTCGTCCCAAGTAACCTCCTCGGCTTTTCCATCGACGACGCGCGTCACGCGACTGGTGCGATCCGGATCGTACAACCCTAAAATACACCCCTGAGAAAAAACGTCCGTACCGGCACTAGCAAATCGCGACTTGCCACCCGACAGATCATTCGGCTCGGAAGCCCGCATCAGCGGATGCTCAGGATTCCCTTCAATTTTAATCGGTCGACCGTCCATATTGCTCACCAACAGGTGGACCGCGCGACCCGCCAATTCGAAATTGGTGGCATAGTGCTTGGGAACACCCGGCACAGTATTGGGAGGGCGAACCACCATCGAAGCAAATTCGATAGGCCCATAACGACAACCCGCCACGCCACCCAGGGCCAGCGACGCACTCATCAGCTTCAACCAGCGACGGCGCGAGACACCTTCAGGAAACTCCGAGGCCGCTTGAGGAAATTCGCGATGCAAGAACTGCTCGAACTCCGGAGTCTGCTGCAGCTCATCGACACTGCGCCAATACTTAAAGTGACCTGACGCTCCGCCACCGGCAACTCCAAACCGCCGCGGCGCTGGCGAACCAAGCTCCCCCTGAGCAACCGCGATATCCACCGCACTACTCATTGCCCCACCACTGGTCACGCGACCACTCGAATCATTACTGGTAATAGGAAGCTGCTTAGCCTGCATCTTATTTGCTTGTCTTGTGGTTTCGGTTACACGCGCGGTACGGACGACATCGCCTAGCTCAACTGGAGCCTAGCGATGACAAACGGCACAATTAGTCTGAGGGTTAATACCAAGCTCTTCACGCAATTTGGCACCAATTTCAGCTCGGGTACCCTCCCCCTCAGCCGGCTCCCAATCGAGCTTAGTAATCAATTCGACAGGGCGAATGTGCGACTCTGGGTTGCGATGACAGTCGATGCACCACGCCATCGACAACTCCTTGGCTTGGTAAACTTTTTCCATGGTATCAATGCGACCGTGGCAACTTACACAACTCACACCACGATTGACGTGAGCCGAGTGATTAAAGAAGACAAAATCGGGCAACTTGTGAATCCGCACCCAAGGAACCGACTCGCCACTCTCCCAGCTTTCACGCACAGCTCGCAATTTTTCACTGGCCGGATGGACGGCCGATAGTTTCGGTGCACCATCAGGACCGATGGGACTGTGGCAATTAATGCAAGTGGCCGTCGGCGGGACTGTGGCATGAGCCCCCTTCTGCACATTGACGTGACAGTAGCGGCAATCCATCTTCAGTTCGCCAGCGTGAATCTTGTGGCTAAACGGGACCGGCTGCGTTGGCTGGTAACCAGGATTGAGCGTCAGCGGGTCGGTGGCACCCATAAAGATTGCCCCCGCGTAGGCCCCCCCTGCTAAAGCGAAAAAGCCAAGCATCGGCAGGAATTTATTAGTCCATCGCGGAAATAAGAATCGGTTCATAGCCCTGACGATGATTGGAATTCATGCCCGCGGAGCGTGCTCCACGGCGCAACGACAATGAGGATTCGACTTACGAGCGGGACAGTATCACTTGACACTTGGTTTTTGTTAAGGCCACCTGCTCGCCAAAGTGGTGTGCGGCAACGTGACAAAAGGTCGCACAGCCCTCCCTCTCAGGATTCCCATTCTTCTCATCTATTTCCCATAGCCCGACATTGCCCTCCCATCTTGCCCCAGGTGTCCCGTCGCCCAGAGCAACCCGCGCGCAACAAGGTCCATGTACTTCTCGCCGGCGACAGTTTCGTTTTGATGCCCCAGCGAAGTACTGAAGATGCGAGTCTTCTTGGGACCGTACTCGCTAGTCCAAGCGACCACCGCCGTCGATTCCTTTGCCAGTGCGTTCGGGTTTTGCTGGAGCTCTTTTTTGTTCGGTGGCGTTACCTGTGTACCGCTAACCAGTGCTGTTGTCCCGCCATACACGCTGATGTTGTTGTAAAGCTCCTCGTCGATCGTGGTCCAAGAGGCCATTCCAACAGTGATTGCATGCTGCGTTTCGGAGTAAATGACATCAATGGGGGCTTTTGCACCGTGCGCCGTTGATTGCACACCGATCATTTCGTACCAGCCCGCGTTGTCGGCTCCCAACTCTACTGGACTGCGGAAGTCACCCGAGCGATAGCTGTGCATGGCGCAGTGCAGGTTGACCGCTGGCACTCCCTCGCGATGCGCCTTGAGAATACGATCGATATAGGGCCGCTCCGTCACATTGGCGGAGCACTCGTCGTGTATGACCACGTCAAAGCCGTTTGCCCAATCATCGGCTTCATAAATTTCGAACTTGGTGTCCGTGGTGGTGCTAGTGCTCAACACCACGTGAACCTGGGCCTTGATGCGCTGTTCGATTCCATCCTTGAGGAGCTTGCTCTGCGTTTGATAGTCGTGACAGCAGCCACCAGCCACCAACAATACTTTCAGTGGCGGAGTCTCAGCGGCCACGTTTTTTGTCGACGTCCCCGGTTCGTCGGCATGTACGTCGTGGTTTTGCACCATTGAGCCGATAGGGAGTAAGACCACTGATAAAAGTAGCGCGGATGGCGTGAGACGATGGTGCTTGAGCATGGTCGATCCTTGATTCATAAAATCTGTGAGAGAGCGTTGAGGAAGCTAGATTGAAGTTTACTCGAAAAACTTCGCTGCTTGTCGGCCAGCGACTGTCAAATAGCGTGTCGCTGGCTAAATGCGCATACAAACTGCATTATCTTTTGCCGCACATCTTTTTGTCGACCGTGCGTTAGTCGCGGCCAGTCCGGGCCGCCGAAAAGGTGGCAGGTGCTCACCTTTAGACGTTAAACACTTTCCGACAAAAAGATGTGTGGTAAAAAGATGAGGCTCTCGACAGACGCAAAGGACCTGCCATGCGAAGAACGACGGCGGAGCGTCGGGCGACTATACAGTAGCCGATTTATCGCAGCCAAGAATCGAGCGCAGCGGCCGCCGATAAGCAAAAACTGATAATTGCATTGATCTGAAAGAAGGCTTCGTTGACTCGGGCCAAATCGACTCGGGCCAAATCGACCGCAGCAGCTCCTCCTGAATGTCTTTCAGTACGTGGTCGGAGGATCGCATGCTGTCGTAAGACTAGCACCGCGACCAACAACCAAGCCGACGCGTACAACCAACCCAGCGAAAGTTGCGGGAAAATCCAGGGAAGCACTCCCAACACTACCAACATGATCCCGTGCAGTAACGCCGCCAATCGTAGAGCACCCACGATCCCCAACTTGGCTGGCAAGCTATGCAAACCTTGCTGCCGATCAAAGTCTACGTCTTGACAGGCATAGATGACATCAAATCCAGCCACCCAACAAGCGATGGCTATCGCCAAACCAACCGCTGGCCAAAGATCGCTGGCCGAGGCGATCACTTGTTCGCCGCGCAGCGCAACCCACGCGCAAATAGGTGACAGGGCCAACGCGACTCCTAACCACACATGAACCAAGCTAGTGAAACGCTTGGCAAGGCTGTAACCACAGATCCACAGCAACACGGGGACCGCCCCGGCCAGCGGCAACCAGTTTGGCCAGAACATGCCGCAGGCAGCTACAAAGACCAACACCATCGCTGCGAAAAACAGCCAAGCTTGCCCACGCGTCAACTCGCCCGCTGGTAGATGTCTGCCCGCAGTCCGCGGATTGTCCGCGTCGAATTTTGCATCCACCAAACGATTGAAGGCCATCGCCGCCGAACGCGCGCTGACCATGCACAGCAAGACCGCCAACAAACGCAGTCCAATTGCAAGTCGTGATAGCTGAACCTCGACCGTCAGCGGCACTGTTAATGCCCACACACAAGCCAGCGCCGCAAATGGGAGCGCGAACACAGTATGGCTAAAGCGGATGAATTCCAAGTATTTCCGCAGCAACTAAAGAGCTCCCAACAATGCGCTCCCCACTACTACTGCCGTCTCCCCTCAGGCGACAACCAAGCAGACGAGCGACAAAAAGATGTGCGGCAAAAAGATGAAGTTCAAAAAAATGGCAACCGATCACGACATTTGAAATAATGGTCAACTCGCGGTGGCCTGGCGACCCACTCGCTTGCGCGTCGAGCTGATATTGGGACCAAAAGTGACGCTGTCCAACTAAACACATGCGTATCGACACAACGCTTCCATCGAGCACTTCATCTTTTTGCCGCACATTTTTTTCTCGCATGTCTTGTTAGGGACAAGCCACGTCGAGTTTTTTTGAATCAGGACGCCAAATGCTTTTCGATCAACTGCTGGAATTGATCAAACAAGTATTGGCTATCGTGTGGACCGGCGGATGCTTCGGGATGGTACTGGACGCTAAAGGCCATGTCGTTGCTGTGTCGAACGCCAGCCACGGTGTCATCGTTCAGATTGCGGTGGGTGACTTTCAATTCCGCTGGCAGCGATTGTTCTTCCACGGCAAATCCATGATTTTGGGAAGTAATCTCGACTCGGCCACTTACGAGATTGAGTACAGGTTGATTGCTACCGCGATGGCCAAACTTCAATTTGAACGTCTTTCCTCCAGCCGCCAAGCTCAGTAGTTGATGCCCGAGGCAGATGCCAAACATGGGGCGTTGGCCAAGCAGTTGGCGAATTGTTCCAATCGCATACTCTAGCGGTTCTGGATCACCTGGGCCGTTGGAAAGAAAAATACCGTCGGGTTTCTCCGCCAGCACTTCATCTGCCGTCGAGGTACCGGGGAGAATCGTCACTCGATTACCCCGCTCAAACAGATGTCGGGCGATATTCCACTTCATCCCAAAATCGAGACAGACCACATGTGGACGACGCTCCTCCGTTGCCGAGTCGGTAAGAACAACTTGGCTTTCCCCCGGTTGCCGAGCCATGCTGTGAAGAGCTTCATTCCACTCTCGAGCGCGTTCGGGAATAACCTCGCGCACCAAATCGCAGCCCACCAATCCCCGACTGTTCTTAACTTTGGCCAGCAGCGACTGTGGATCGAGATCGCTGGTGGACAGGCCACCCTTCATCGCACCTTGGCTGCGGATGTGCCGCACTAGCGCGCGTGTATCCAGTCCTGCTATTGCGACGATGCGATGTTCGCGAAGATAGTCTGACAAAAGTTGTTGCGAGCGAAAATTGCTGGCCAGTCGGCTTTCGGAGCGAACGATGAAACCGGCTATCTGCGGTTTGTCGCTTTCGACATCTTGGCTGTTGGTACCGTAATTACCAATTTCGGTGTAGGTCATGGCCACGATCTGACCGCAATAACTGGGGTCGGTCAGAATCTCCTGATAGCCGGTCATCGACGTATTGAAGACAACTTCACCAAACGTCTCTCCCTCAGCACCAACGGCCATGCCTTGAAAAACGGTACCATCTTCCAAGACCAACAACGCCGGTTTTCCAGAACGACTCAACAGAATATCTCCACCGCAGAGCGACAACGTACCACACCGCAGCTCAGTATAGGCGTAGTTGAGCGGTTCGTTAAGAGCCGAACCAAATTAGAATCGTCGGACGCTCTAGGACGACTACTTGAAAGCCCCCTCGTCAAACGCAGCCGCTTCGTCACCGAAACCAGCCAATGGATCTTGTTGGCCGAATCCGTCGTCGTTCGACGCAACGGGACTGGCCGAACCGCTACCGGAAATCTGGGGTGTCATCTTCTTAATGGCCGCGTTGCGAGCTCTTTTCTCGCGCATGGCGACGACGGTGGTGGTCACGATCAAGCCGAGCATGACTAGAACCCAGAAGTAAAACCACATAGCCGAAATCTCGTAGAAGAGTCGCAAACAGGGCCCAAACCACATAGCATCGTTCGAGAAATTGCTGCCGTAGCTTCGTTCGCCAGAACATTGACTCCCTGCGGTCTGGCGACCGGAGCTACGTTGAATCTCCGAAACTTATCTCCCGATCAATACTTAGCCTAATCCAAATTCAGTCGAAAAGTCAAGCTTTTTCGACATTTCTGGCTGATCGCCGGTAAGGCCGGACGTAAGTCACCCTCCCGCCGAAAGTTGCGTCTTTCTGACGCGACTTTCGGAAGGGAGGGTCGGAGCCCCAGCGACGGGGAGGGCAATCCCCCTCACCGCTCGCCGACCAACTACGTCGGTGCCCGTCGCGACCCACACACCCCCCCTAGGTTGGGGAGCACCGGCGATCAGGCTCGTTCCCAGGCTCCTGCCTGGGAACGCCCTGTCTTGGAGGCTCCTCCTCCCGTGTCCTTGGAAACAGCGACGCTTCGGCAAGCGGAGCCTGCAATAACTTGGGTTCCCAGGCAGAGCGTGGGAACCGGTGGGTGGCGCCTGAGCAAGCCGTCTCAAAAATAGTTGTGTTAAATCACCGGCAAGCGCAAAATGGTATGCTGAGTCGCGACGACTCTGTCATCTCCACACCGCTGTAGAAACCCAAATCGCTATGAACCCCCTTGAGCGCGTGAGGCATTGGACCCTGCGACTTCCCAACGTGTGGGGGCTGGGCCAAGCTGAAATACATTCGTCGCTGCTGATCATGCTGGGCGTGCTCGCGCTGTTGACCGCTGGCGTGGGGTTTTCGCGTCCTGGCTTTGAGGAACTGATTCCGGTCGCCATGACACTTCCCGTGGTGTGGGTACTCAGTCTGGCGGTTCGCGTGGCAGCCCAACAGTTGGTGCTGGGTGAATCATCGATCGAAATGGAAACGACGGTTGGGCCGACTGGCAATTTGTCGACCGACTACGAATACTTACCTCCCAAGAGAATTTTGGTGTATGCCCTGGCGGGACAGTTGGCGACGCTGGGGTTGGCCCTGCTTGGCTTTACAGTTAGCGCGGCTCTCGTGCAGGCGGGGGAGACTCCCGTCACATCGATGGCTAACCTGTTTGATTTAAAGGGTGGCTGGCGAAGCGAGGCGTGGGCATCGCAAATCATGTGGGTCAATCTTTTCCTAAGTGTGCTACATCTACTACCGACCGTCCCCTTTGATAGTCGCGCCGTCCTGTTTGCAGTGTTCAGTTTTCCGCATCGCATGGCGCAGGAACCTCATGTCTTTCGGCGGTTGGCAACACTCGTGTCGCACTTGGCCACGTTCATGTTGGGCATTGGGCTATCGACGATGGTGACGAGCCTAGTACTGAGGCAAGAGATTCTTGGCTGGTATGCGGCCGTTGCAGCGGCAGTGTACTTGTTTGTCGCTGGTCGCTGGGAGTCGTCGCGTGCTGAAGAGTTGGAAGAGCAATATGCACCCGTGCTGCATCGACACTCGCGCCACCAATCCGGTGTCAAGTCAGCTCACTTGCAATTCGGCGTAGAACCGGGAAATCCCGAGACCGGCCGAAAACACCCCGCTCGTCGCAAGACCGGTGACGAGGCGCTCGCTCCGGTTGATTCTAGTGCCGCCCAATCCGCTGCGGACGCAGTCGCCAGTGAATTCGCCGAGCAAACAATGCTAGCTGGTACGGACATCGACGAAATTCTCCGCAAGCTGCATCGCGAAGGACGCGATGCGCTTTCCGATGGTGAGCAACAAGCGCTCCTCTCGGCCAGTCGCGAATTAAACGCGCGCCGCAGCCAAACAAAATAACCGTCTGCGCAAGTATCAGCTCGACGCGCCAGCAAGTGGGCTTCCAGTTCTTCCCACCGCAGCCACGAAAAACGACACTTCTCGGCAATTGCCACCGATCACTAACACTCCATTTTCGTAACCGTTCACGCTTGTTTGAAGAGTAGAACCATTGTCCTCAATGGTTCTAGATGTTGACGGGGTTAAGCAATCCAAAGCCATGAACCATTGGGGACAATGGTTCTACTCTGTCTCAATTCCCGCGTTTCCCGTGAACGGTTACCCGTTTTCTTACCCCAAATATTTTTACCAATAATTCATCGCTCGAAAATCTGAGGTACTGGTCGCAGGGACATTCCACCGCGTTCGTACTTTAGGTAAGAAAATTGTCACTTCTCGCTGATCGCCGGTTTAGTTTCGGTGCAACTCACCCTCCCACCGTAAGTTACGTCGTATTCGCCGTAACTTACGGTGGGAGGGTCGGAGCCTAAGCGACGGGGAGGGAAATTCCAACAAAGCCCCCCTCTCCGCTCGCCGACCAACTTCGTCGGTGCCCGTCGCAACTCTCCCCCTGGAGAGAGTTAGCCATACCGGCGATCAGCGAGAAGTTTCAGAAAATTAGGGGTAAAGAAGATATCCCAGCTTGAGTTGTTTGTGCCGTTCAGCGAGTAGTGCTAGGAAAACCGCCAGTTACGGACCTACTCGCTGGCGCGGCGAGCGGATCGAGTGCCGAAGACAGAACTCAGCAGGCAAGTTAGAATTACGGTTCTCAGTCCGCTCGCTCTCTAAGAGAACCACACATGAAATTCCGTTTTCCGATCTTGATTATCGATGAAGATTTTCGCTCCGAGAATGCATCGGGACTTGGAATCCGCGCGTTGGCACAAGCGATCGAGGGGGAAGGTGCCGAAGTGATTGGCGCCACCAGCTACGGTGATTTGTCTCAGTTTGCCCAGCAGCAATCGCGCGCCTCTGCCTTCATTCTATCGATCGACGATGAAGAATTTACCGCCGGGGGGGACGAAGAGCCAGCGATCGCCAAGCTCCGTGAGTTCATTCAGGAGATTCGTTTCAAGAATAGCGACATCCCAATTTTCCTGTATGGCGAAACACGGACCTCGAGCCATATCCCGAACGACATTTTGCGTGAACTGCACGGGTTCATTCACATGTTCGAGGATACACCCGAGTTTGTAGCACGACACATTTTGCGCGAAGCGCGGGCTTACACAGATGGCTTGGCACCTCCGTTCTTTCGCGCGCTGGTCCACTACGCCAGCGACGGATCCTATTCTTGGCACTGCCCAGGTCACTCGGGTGGGGTGGCATTCCTGAAAAGTCCCGTGGGGCAGATGTTCCATCAGTTCTTCGGGGAAAACATGCTCCGCGCCGACGTCTGCAATGCCGTGGAAGAACTGGGACAATTGCTCGATCACACCGGTCCCGTGGCCGCCTCGGAACGCAACGCGGCCAGGATTTTTAATGCGGATCACTGTTTCTTCGTAACCAACGGTACGTCGACGTCGAACAAAATGGTGTGGCATTCGACCGTCGCTTCCGGCGACATTGTGGTCGTCGATCGCAATTGCCATAAATCGATCTTGCACTCGATCATTATGACTGGCGCGGTCCCGGTATTCTTGACACCCACGCGAAACAATCTGGGATTGATCGGCCCAATTCCACTGGACGAATTTCGTCCCGAAAGTATTCAGAAGAAGATCGACGCCAATCAATTTGCCCGCGAAGCACAAGCCAAACACCCAGATCGCAAGCCACGCATCCTGACGATCACGCAGAGCACCTATGACGGGATCATCTACAACGTGGAGACGCTGAAGAGCATGTTGGATGGTCGCATCGACACCTTGCACTTTGACGAAGCCTGGTTGCCGCATGCTACTTTTCATGACTTTTATCGCAACATGCATGCCATCGGGCGAGACCGACCGTGCTGCGATACGGCGATGCTCTTTGCCACTCACTCGACTCACAAACTATTGGCGGGGATCTCGCAAGCGTCGCAGATTTTGGTGCAGGAACCGAAGGCCACCAAACTCGATCGCCACATATTTAACGAAGCCTATCTGATGCACACGTCGACTTCGCCACAGTATGCGATCATCGCGTCGTGCGACGTGGCGGCGGCCATGATGGAACCACCAGGTGGGACGGCGCTGGTCGAAGAATCGATCGCCGAAGCGCTGAACTTCCGCCGCGCGATGCGAAAAGTCGACGCGGAGTGGGGCGACGATTGGTGGTTCCAAGTTTGGGGACCAGATGAAATCTGCGAATCGGGGATCGGCACGCAGTCGGATTGGATGCTGCGTGGCGATGACAACTGGCACGGCTTTGGCAATTTAGCCGACGGCTTCAACATGCTCGACCCCATCAAAGCTACGGTGGTGACACCTGGTCTGAATCTCAAAGGTCAGTTTTCGGAGTGGGGAATTCCCGCTTCAATTGTCACTCGCTATTTGGCCGAGCATGGTGTGATCGTCGAGAAGACCGGACTGTATTCGTTCTTCATCATGTTCACAATTGGCATTACCAAGGGGCGTTGGAACACACTGCTGAGCGCGTTGCAACAATTCAAGGATGACTACGATCGCAACTTGCAAATCTGGAAAATCTTGCCCGAGTTTGCCCAGGCCTACCCACAGTACGAAGGGACCGGGCTAAAGAATCTATGTCAACAAATCCACGATGCCTATAAGAAGCACGACATTGCGCGCGTGACCACTGAGATGTACTTGTCCCACATGCAGCCCGCCATGAAACCGTGGCAAGCCTACGATAAGATGACTCATCGCGAGATCGATCGCGTGGAAATCGATCAGTTGGAAGGACGCGCCACCGCCGTGCTCTTGACCCCTTACCCGCCGGGCATTCCACTTTTGATTCCGGGGGAACGGTTCAACAAATTAATCGTTGAGTATTTGCAGTTCGCCCGCATGTTCAATCGACAGTTTCCGGGTTTTGATACCGACATTCACGGTTTGATCGAGCAAAGCGTCGATGGGGAGCTCAAGTACTACGTCGACTGCGTCCGCTCCGACGAGGCATAAGAGCTTCTAAAAGTCACTGACCGCTCCATTGGTAAGTCGCTATTCACGAATAGCGACAACCTGGTTGGCGTAGCTCTTCATACTGAAACGCCTATTCTTCATCTTTTTGCCGCACATCTTTTTGCCGGCGCGTTTTTGGCCGGGGACGCTGATGAGTTGGGTAGATGTGGACATTCGCATCCAACAAGCTAGAAGCGTCCTGTCGTGAACCTCAGGCGTTAACATTCTCCGACAAAAAAATGTGCGGCAAAAAAATGAAAGACTCGAAAGCCGCCGCCCAAAGGTAGACGGCCACGAGAATAAGCCGTGTTGCACTAAAAGGGCTGATGATTTAGTGAGCCGTGACGCGTAAGCGACCGGGCAGCAATCATTGCCCGGTGCCTCACGCCCCACTGCGTTCGCTTTACGGTACGACGGGGAGTAGTTCTTTTTGGCCATCTTCGCTGAGCGGATATTGTGCGCCAGCTTTCTCGAGTTCGGCGACCAAGTGCTGCATCATGCGCCGCAGCTGTTCTGGTTGCTGCTGGGCGACATTGGTCGATTCAAAAGGATCCTGAGACAGGTTGTACAGCTGATAGTGCGAATCCTCTGACGCCTCGGATGGATAGAAGTGATAGATGACTTTCCAATCGCCATCGCGATATACGGTGAAGTAATCGCTGCGGTGCGGTGAATGAGGATAGTGCATCAGGAACGTTTGCTGGCGACTCGGATCGGGCTGGCCACTGAGCAGTTTGTTTAAGGGGCCACCGTCGAGCGTATACGTTTTGGGAAGCGGTGCACCAGTGATACCAACGATCGTCGGGAGTAAATCGACCACCGAAGCAACTTGAGGTTGAATCGCGCCAGCGGGAATGGGAAGTCCTTTTTGCCATTGATTTTTCGGATCGTGCTTGGCCCAGGCGGCTAAAAACGGTACGCGCATGCCCCCTTCGTAGTGCGAGCCCTTTTTGCCTCGCAGCGGTGCCGCGCAGGCCACTGCATGCTCGTGCCCCAGTGGACCATCCGACCCATTGTCACCCAGGAAAAAGACCAACGTGTTCTCAGCAATACCGAGCGTATCGAGCTGGTCGAGCATATCTCCCAACGACTTGTCCATCCCCTCAATCAACGTAGCGAAGGCTTGTGCCGGGGGTGATTTGTCAGAGGCTTGATAGTGTTCTGCATACCGTGGATCGGAATTAAAGGGACCGTGTACGGCGTAGTGCGCGAAGTACAAGTAGAAGGGCTGTTGGTCCGCGACAGACGCGGAAACAGCCGCTTGAGCCTCGATCGTCAGAGCTTCACTAAGGAACGTATCGGAGCCATGGTATTTTTCTAAGTGGGGAACGGCATGGTTGGGGTTCTTTCCCTTGCCACCGTAATTCTGTTCGCCGTAGTAACTGCCGGGTGCGCCAAAAGAGGCTCCCGCGATGTTGACATCAAATCCGAGATTCAGCGGCTCTGCCCCTTCGAAACCACTCGCCCCGAAATGCCCTTTGCCAACATGGATGGTGCGATAGCCAACTTCGCGTAGGAGTTTGGGGAGAGTCAAGTCGCTCGACTTTAGACCTTCCCAATTCCAATCTGTTGGCCCGTGCGGACCACGATTATTGTTCTCGGGATTGATCCAGTTGGTCGCATGGTGCCGCGCCGCATTGTGCCCCGTCATGATGGAGATCCGCGTGGGCGAGCAGACACTCATCGCATAGAACTGATTGAAGCGAATCCCGCGCTCGGCCAAGCGTTGCATGTTAGGGGTCCGGTAATGGTCGTTGAGCGGATACCGCTGGGGGTTCCCCGAGGCATCGGTCAAGAACGGTACCGAAGTGTCCATGATACCCATGTCATCGATCAAAAACAGCACAATGTTCGGCTTGGCTGGTTGCGCGCACGCCGTCGGTGCCATCCAGCTCGGCATGCAGCAGGCGGTAATCGAGAGCAGCCCGACGGTGGCTGCATAAAAGTGAGTTGTTCTTGACACGCAATCTCTCCCAGCTTGTTTTCGGATCAGTACAATAGGCTCGGCCCGCACCGAGGGCCTTTCATTCTATCACTTTCCCCGTACGTCAGGCTTTCCTGCCTGACCTGCGTCACCGAATCAAAGGGGTCAGGCCTCTTTGTTGTTGTTTTTGGCACCGAATCAAAGGGGTCAGGCCTCTTTGTTGTTGTTTTTGGGGAAACGCACTCGCTTACGACCGCGCGGACGCATGGTTGATTCCAAATTGAGGCGACGTGCAATGGACTCGACCCACCCTTCGTCACCGAGCGGCTTGCCGCGCTGGGCTGATAGCCGGACCGCCGCCAACTCTGCTGCCGAGAGCGGTGTATTGACCCGCTCGACCCATCCGGGAAGTCGTGGCAGGGGCCATGGCGATAGCAGCGGTGGGTGCGGTTCGGGCTTGCGCAACCAGCGCCAAAGGGAACCCCATCGCCATTGTTCGGCGCGCTTGACAAGCCCAGCACGGAGGGCATTGCGCTCTACGTACCGACAGACTACGAAGAAATGTTCGTCGTCCTGAATTGGAAAACTTTTGTAGCGTTGCTGATAGACATGCCCCATGCCGCTGGTGTGGTAGTGGGAATGATACCGCATGGTATGCGTGCCGCCCACCCAACCCATGAAGCGGCTCATCTCGCCATTGACCAACGGGCGCAGCACAAGATGATAATGGCTGGGCATCAATTGGTACGCATAGAGTTCAATCTGATGGATCTGCAAACCTTCGTGGAGGATTTGTTCAAACGCTTCGAAATCGGCATCTTTATGAAAGATAGTCGCGCGCAAGTTGCCGCGATTCAAGGCGTGGTACAGTCCGCCAGCTTCGTCGGCTCGTGGTGGTCTGGGCATTGGCTTGGCTCTCCAACGAGGGAAAGCCATATCCTACATCATGCCGATAGAAGATCAAAGAGGCCTGACCCCTTTGAGTTCGACTGACCCCTTTGAGTTCGACTGAAGAGCGATTAGTAAGATTTTTCGCTTTGCAGACTGCCGCTTGCGCGACACTTCAGTCCAATCCGGCGGTACTGGCAGCATTCCGACGCCGCAATCATTCCGCTCGGCGGCAATCGAAAGCTAAACAACTAGTGGCCGTAATGAGAAAAGGTCGCGATGAGTCAGCCTGAAGCACTTGATTTGGTTGACGCACGGCAGTCTGGCGGCGTCCCAGTAGTCATTGCTGGTGGGCACGCGGTCAATTTCCATGGATATCTTCGCGCCACTGAGGACATCGATCTCATTTTTCGCCGCGTCGCGGGGGTGGACGAAAGCCTACTGCGGATTCTCGGTGATTGGGACGCGTATTGGATTTCCGACAACATCGATCCCACTACCGGGTTGGAGATCACTGTGCCTGTTTCGCTGGACTACATTCGAAGTAATCATTTTCTGATGCTAGGTACCAGTGCCGGTTATGTGGACTTGTTCGACTTTATCCCCGGTCTACCGGATGTCTCTTTTGACGAGTTGTTCGCTACTGCGGAAGTGAGTGGGCAGCGACGGTTCGCCAGTCTGGAATGGCTAAAGAAAATGAAACGCGCCGCCGGTCGGCCCCAGGATCAAATTGATTTGGAGCATCTGCCCTGAGTGCGACTGTGCGGAAGGGCTCGCGAACGCTCAGGGATTTTTTCTTGACATATTTACAGAGCCTCCGAACAATAAGTATTCTGAGCTGCGCTTGCAGTCAGTGGCTTTTCAAACTTCGGCAAGGATGACACGCGCACGGCGCCCGCGGCGATAAACAACCGGATTGTTTTCAAAGCACTTGTTACCAGCGTTCTCCAGCTGAATGTTTTGGCTGATGTGCTGATCGACGTTGCGATCGTCGCCTCAGCGTCCTTTACTTCCTCGTTCTCAGTTCTTCTATTGTTTTTTTCCTGGGGCACCAGTTTCCGCTATGTTTAAGTTGTTATCGCAGTTTACCCGTTCAAGCCGTCCGAGTCGAAAAACTGTTCGTTCTACCAAGCGGAGAATCCGCTTCGAGCAGCTGGAGGGGCGGCGGCTGCTGACCGCTGATTTGTTAGACGCATTTAATAGCGAACCTCCTCACGTAGTGTGGGCCCCCGATACTCCCAATGCGGTGATTGCTGAGTTCGACGATAGTCGCGGCGTTATCGGGCTGGCGGGTGGTGATGTTACCGCCGTCGATGGAACTCGCTGGACTCGAACGGCCACCAATGGCAGCGGTCTCGCTCAGGGACATGCAACCAAGCTGACTTGGAGTGTAGTGCCAGACGGAACGTTGTTAGGTTCCGGAGCAGGAGAGCCCAATGCGCCCAGCAACTTGCGAGCTTTCCTAAATGGACTGTATGGTTCCAGCTCCAACTGGTTACCCGTGTTGCAACAGGCATTCGACAGTTGGGAAGCAGCCACGGGAATCGATTTCGTGTACCAGTCGGCTGATGACGGGGCGAGTTATTCTAACGCCAATCAAGGGGGGCTCGGTGTCCGCGGCGACATTCGCTTGGCTGGACACGCGATTGACGGAAATAGTGGCATCCTGGCCTACAATTGGTACCCCAATTTTGGCGATATGGTGATCGACACCAGCGATTCGTTTTTCAGCTCGCTATCGAACAATTCGCTCAGATTGCGAAACACGCTGGCTCACGAAATCGGCCACGGCATCGGTTTGGGACACACGCTCCCAAGTGTGGGTTCAAAATTAATGGAACCGAGCCTCAGCTTGGGGTTTGACGGCCCTCAGCACGATGACATCTTGCGAGCCAACCGTGGTTACGGTGATCGGTTTGAAGGCAACGATAGCCCGTCGACAGCCCGTGCGCTCGGTGCCGTTAGCAGTAATCAGTTGGTTGTAGGCAATCTCAGCATTGACGATGCGGCCGACATCGACTTTTTTCAGTTTACGGTTGGGGCAAGCACCCAAGTCAACATTTCGCTCGACCCCATCGGTTTTGTGTATAGCGTGGGGGCAGAAGGGAGTGCCACCGAAACCATCAACTCCAAAGCTCTGAGCAATCTGGCACTGACGTTGTACGATAGCTCTGGAGTCAACGTCATCGCCAATGCTTCGGCGGGTGGGTTAGGAGCCAGCGAAACATTGACGGGGATTAGCTTGAGCGCAGGCCAGTATTTGGTGCGAGTCACCGGTGCGCAGAACACGGCTCAAATGTACCAGCTCACACTCAGCTCATCGACCGGTTCTGGAGATACCACGGCCCCCACCGTGTTGTCGCAGACACCCGTTGCCGGTGCGACAATTACCACCTCCGCCGTCAACATCGATGTCCGTTTCTCAGAGGTTGTCGTGGGAGTGGACGCTAGCGACCTTGTAATCACTGGGGCTGGAGCCGTCTCTGCCGCGGTCGGACAACCGCTGGATCTGGGGAGCAATACTTGGAGATTTCCCGTAAGCGGACTTTCCAACGGAGCAGTGAATGTCAGCTTGGCAGCCGACGCTAATGACATCGAAGACCCTTCAGGCAATGATTTGGCCCCATCAACCTGGGCATATACCGTTTTGTTGGGAACCGCTCAGCAACCGCCCGTACTGGCTAGTATTGGCGATCGCTCGGTTACCGCTGGGAGCGCTTCTTCCATTGCGCTCTCTGCCACGGATCCGAACGGAGATCCGTTAACTTTTTCAGCCACAGCCAACAGTGTGGAATATTACCTTGATCAGTCATTGGGCCTCAACTCTGCAGGGGGTAATGAGTATTACAACTGGTTGGGCCTCAATGAAAAATGGATGACAGGCACGGGGGGCGCCTGGTATTACATCAAGCCGAACGGGCAGGTTTATCGTTGGAATGGCGGTGCTGCAGCCAATGATTTGTTGGTAGAAACGGTGGGGACTGCTGCCCACACCAACACCGCGTTGCTCTATAACGCCCAAGCCAACAATGCACCCGCGACGGTGGTAGTGAACGGCAGCACTTTGGTAGTCACCGCGAATCAAGGGTTCACCGGCAAGTTTTATGTGACGGTGTCTGTTAGTGACGGGCGTGGAGGATCCGCCAGCGAAACGTTTAAAGTCGCGGTTCAAAGTGGTGGGGCAAGTGATACGACTCCCCCCACCGTGCTCAGCTATGCACCCACGAATGGTCAGGTGGTAACCAGCAGCAGCGTTTCCATCGACGTGACTTTTTCGGAAGTCGTGGTGGGAGTGGACAGTTCCGACCTACAGTTGACCGGAGCGGGGGCCGTCAATGCCGTGGTTGGCACAGCCAGCATCGTTAGCGGCAATACTTGGCGATTTCCAGTCTCAGCACTCGCAAGCGGCGTAGTCCAAGTGACGTTAGCCCCAGACGCACAGGACATTCGCGATGCAGCCAACAATAACCTGGCTCCCTTTAGCTGGAGTTTTACCGTCCAATTGGGTTCGCAACCCATGCCTCCTGTGCTGGCGAACATCCCCAACCAAACTATGCCAGCAGGTCAAACCCTGCGCGTTGCACTCAGCGCGTCGGATCCAAATGGTGATCCGTTGACATTTGCCGTGAGCGGTCAAAGTGAGGCCTACAAGCTCGATCAACAACTTGGGTTAGGCTCGGCCGGTGGCAACGAGTATTTGAATTGGGGTGGCAAGAACGAAAAATGGCTGACCGGCTCCGGCGGAAGTTGGTACTACATTACACCCGATGGCAGTTTATATCGTTGGCAGGGAGGGAGTTTGAGCTCCGACCCGTTGATAGCGTTGGTTGGCCCCAGCTACTACCAGAACACTGCACTGCTATATAACGCCGCAGCCAATAGCCCGCCGGCTAGCCTGGGCATCAGCGGGAATGAAGTGGTGATCCAGCCCACGGCGGGTTTCCGCGGAAAATTTGATGTGACTGTTTCGGTCAGTGATGGCCAGGGTGGTAGCGACAATAAAACGTTTACGGTCGAAGTTGTTTAGTACTATTCGGCAATGCAGTACAAATGCTTGGCACCGCGCATTATCAAACGGTTACCGACAATAGCCGGGGAGGCGTCAACCGGCTCGTCGAGTCGATTGACCGCCAATTCTTCTAGTGTGGTCCCATGGCCAATGACGACTGTCACCCCTTCGCGACTGATAAGGTAAATTTTGTCGTCGGCGGCCACGGGCGAAGCATAAACGTCTCGGATTTAGGATAGGCGCGTAGGGGGAATCAACACCTTGCCGCTCTTAGCATCCAACGACGTCACGGTCCCAGTCCGTTCCTTTGTCAGGTACAGCTGGCCTTGGTAAAGTGTCGGCTAGAGAACTCAAAGGGGTCAGCGACGGTCTTAATGTTTGGCAATAGCAGATTCAAAATTATTTTTGAATTCCGTTTTACCGCAAGTTGGTTTGTGCTGCGTGCGTTGGATTTTTTGAGGCATATCTCGGGTGTTCAATGGTTGCGTGTG
>JBGSJT010000530.1:0-12005 GCA_041741715.1 Pirellulaceae bacterium
AAGCAGCGAAGCATTCATCATGCCCCGCAATTAGAATATTTCGCCTCCCGTCGCTAGATCGCTATACTACTCCCCACACCTTCGGCGAATGTTTACAATCCAAGCGTTCAAAGTGGCGCTGTCCAACTAAGCATCGTGCGGGAAATAATTGTCCGATCTTAAATGTAGCTGCGGTCGCCAGACCGCAGGGAATCGACGTTCTGGCGAACGTAACTACGACAGTTATTTCCCGCACGATGCTAACCTGAGGAATGCGACATGACGTGGCGAATTTGGTACCTTGCGTTGGAAAAGCCATCTTGGACACCTGAGCCGTCGACGATTGGCCTGATCTGGAAGATTCTCTATCCGATTATTTTTGCGACATTTGGCTACGTTTTATACCGCGCAATTCGCAGAGAAATTCCGTGGCAAGCCACGATTCCTTTTGCCATCAACTTGCTTGCCAACATCGCTTTCACCCCAATTCAGTTCGGCCTGCGCAGTCTTCCCCTGGCCGCCCTAGACATCGCGATTGTCTGGTTCACCATACCTTGGATGGTGTTCGTCATCTGGAAACATCACCGCTGGGTAGCCCTAGCGCAAATTCCTTATTTTGTCTGGGTCTCGATTGCGACCGTTCTGCAATTCACCATCACCTGGAACAATTCGTTTTACTAGCATGCTAACCGGCGACTCGGACCCGCCACTGCCGCGCTATCTTTGATAGGATAGCAAGAGTCCCCTCATATTTCGATGTCTCAATTGTCGTCGAACATTCCCACGCAACGTCTATTCAAAAGCACATCGCGAGTTTGTCGAATCGTACTTGTATCTCGATCGGCTGCAGAACTGGAAGAAGTAGTCCTGCTTGCCTGGTCAATCTTCTCGTCCGTCTGAGTATGAACAACTTTCGCTTATCCAGTGAACCAACGCCATGCAACAACCGATCACTGGGTATCACGTAGACGACGAAGAACACTGGGTTGCCCAATTAGCGTGTGGCCACAACCAGCATGTGCGTCACGATCCGCCTTGGATGGATCATCCCTGGGTCGTCACCCAAGATGGCCGAGGCAAGTTGCTAGGGCACGAACTCAACTGCAAAAAGTGCGACGATGCCGCCCCTCCCGACGACCGGCCACAAGCTCAGTCGGATTGACGCTGTTTTGCCTTGTGCTATTGCAGTTCTCAGGCACGCTCGTCGGTGGCAGCGTCTCAGCCCAACAGATCGTTCAGCACGCGTGCGTCTTCGACACCGGTCAAGCGGAAGTCCAGTCCTTGAAACTTGTAAGTGAATTTGCTGTGATCGATTCCCAACATGTGCAACATTGTCGCGTGAAAGTCTCGTACATGGACCCGATTTTCCGTCGCGTTGTATCCAAATTCGTCCGTTGCACCATAACTGGTTCCGCCGCGAATCCCGCCGCCAGCCATCCAGATCGAATAACCCTTGATGTGATGGTCGCGACCGTTGCCCTGGGCCATCGGCGTGCGTCCGAACTCGCCCCCCCAAATGATCAAGGTGTCCTCCAGCATTCCACGTTGCTTCAAATCCTTGACTAACGCTGCGGTGCCGCGATCGACCAGTTTGGCGGTAGTGGATACACCATCCTTTACGCCGCCGTGATGATCCCAGCCGCGATGATACAGTTGGATAAAGCGAACGCCGCGTTCGGCCAAACGTCTGGCCAACAAGCAGTTGCTGGCGAACGACCCATCCCCCGGTGTGCAGCCGTACAAGTCAACAATGTGTTGAGGTTCGTTGGACATGTCGGTTAGCTCAGGCACCGAAGCCTGCATTCGAAAGGCCATCTCGTAGCCAGCCAATCGCGTCGTGATTTCGGGATCTTCCAGTTCCTGATTGCGAATATTGTTGATCTTCAAGACGGCATCAACGATCTCGCGTTGCTGGTTGCGACCAACACCTGCAGGATTACCGACATAGTGAACCGGGTTCCCCGTTGCGAACATTTGCACGCCTTGAAAGCGGCTAGGTAAGAAGCCGGAATGCCATTGTCGCGAGCTGATCGGTTGACTCTGCCCTCCCCCCTCGCTCGTTAACACAATAAAACCTGGCAAGTCTTGTGTTTCAGCACCAAGTCCGTACATCACCCACGACCCCATTGATGGTCGCCCGCTGATCGCCGTGCCCGTGTTAAAGAAGGTGTGCGCCGGGTCGTGATTGATCTGCTCCGTATGCATCGACTTGATCACACACATGTCATCAGCCAGCTCGCCAATGTGCTCGAACACATCGGACATCTCCAAGCCGCTCTCGCCGCGCGGCGAAAAAGGGTGCTGTGGTCCCAGTATTTTCAATGCTTTACCTTGCAATTGGGCGATCGGCTGTCCTTTGGTTACCGATTCGGGCATAGGCTCCCCGTCCAGCTTGGCCAATTCAGGCTTGTAGTCGAACGTTTCTAGATGGCTCGGTCCGCCCGCCATGCAAAGATGAATCACCCGTTTGACTCGCGGTGCAAAGTCAGTGGGTGAGACAATGCCTTGGGCCAGTCCAGACGAAGTAACGTCCGACGCCAGGCTGGATTGCTCGCGATTCACCAAGGCTATCAGCGCGATCGAACCAATTCCAGTGCGGCGCAGGAAGGTGCGTCGAGCGAGTCGTGCGGGGAGTTGTTCAAGCGAATTCATTATTTTGTGATCTGCGTAGCGGTGGGTGTGAATCTTATAAGCTTAGGCTGGTCAGTCCCGCGTCGAATTAATATCGCATGATCGATTCGTGCAAGTTTAAGATGACTCGGGCCACGCTGGTCCAAGCCGCCAATTCTGCGGCGTCGAGACTTTCATTCACCGGCGCGGTCCCCTCTCGGATTAGCTTCTGGGATTCCTGAACATGCTCCCGATAGTGAGCGCGATGTTGATTGAACAGTTGTTCAAGTTCGCCTGCAATTGCGGCTTCTGGATTTCGCGAGACCACGCTGCGGTAGGCCCACTCAATTCGCTGCTGAGTGCCGCTCCCCCCTTCGGTCATAATTCTGGCTGCGAAGACGCGGGCAGCTTCGACAAACGTCGGGTCATTTAGCAGGGCTAATGCTTGCAGAGGAGTATTTGATCGTGACCTGGACGCAGTGCACTCCTCGCGACTAGGCGCATCAAAAGCTTTGAGCATCGGGTGCAAAAACGTGCGTTGCCAATGCGTGTACACACCGCGCCGATATTGGTTAAAGCCTGTATCCGCGACGTAAGTGCGCTTGGGGAAATTCAACTGCGCGTAGTAATCAACCGGTTGATACGGATGCACGCTTGGCCCACCGACCTTTTCGGCCAATAATCCACTGACTAACAATGCCGCATCACGCACCATTTCGGCATCGATGCGAAAGCGACCTTGCCGCGCAAACAAGTCGTTGTACGGATCGTTGGAGCGTAATGTCGGCGTCGGTTTTGATGATCGCTTGTAAGCATCGCTGTTAACGATAGTTCGCAGCATGTGTTTGATGTCCCATCCGGATTCGACGAAATCGGCAGCTAACCAATCCAATAAATCTGGATACGACGGAAAGGATCCTTGGCCACCAAGGTCGTCGACGCTGCTACAGATTCCGCGACCAAACAGCAGACTCCATAATCGATTCACCAACGTGCGTGAAGTCAGGGGATTGTCTGGCGTACACAACCAGTTCGCCAGATCTAAACGCGTCGGCCTGCGCCCCTCCGTTTCCAACTTCCCTAAAAACGCGGGGATCGCAGGCCCAACAATCTCCCCGGAATCGTTCATCCAATCGCCACGCGGCAAGACGCGGATTTCGCGAGGCGGAACGGATTTGCTGACCACTGTCAAGGGCGCGGACTCTTCGATGCGCTTGCGTTCTAAATCGGAATCCGCGAGCTGTTGTTTCAGCTCTTCCAAAGCAACAGCATTGGCCAAAAAGTAGTCTTGTACTGCTTCGGACTGCGTTTCGTTGCGCTGTGCCGGATCGATGAGCAACGCATCCGCGACTTCCTGTTGAATTTCGGAAGTGGTCCAGTCCGCCTTGTCCCAGTAAGCTAATCCGCCGAATTGAGTCAACGCCATGCCGTTGACTTCGCTCCCCTCGGCCAGTCCGACATCATCGACCCATTCCGATTCGGTCTCACGAACTTCTGCCATCCGCGCGATCATGGCGGCTTCCCAACCGGCTTGCGCTGCCAGCAGTTTCTCACGTAGCGACAGATACTTGCAATTTAGCTCTGCGTGACTTTGCTCTGCTGCGTCCAATTGTAGCTGCTGCTGCTCGCTGGGGACGCGAATCATCGGCTCACGATTGCGTCCGCTATATACGCCAAGTTCTTCTAAATCAGCGAAGAATGCACCCAATGAATAGAAGTCGCGAGTCGTGTAGGGATCGTACTTATGATCATGACATTGAGCGCAGCCTAGGGTCGCGCCCATGAACACCTGCGACACATTGCGGACTCGATCAGCAAAGTAGATGGCCAAGTATTCCTTGGCTTGTGAGCCCCCCTCTTCCGTCGTTTGGTTCAGTCGATTGTAGCCCGAGGCAACGCGTTGCATTAGGGTTGCGTCGGGTAGCAAATCGCCCGCTAACTGTTCGCGTACGAAGCGGTCGTAGGGCATATTGCTATTGAATGCGTCAATCACGTAATCGCGAAACGGCGACTGCGAAACGTTTTGATCGCCGTGATATCCGACCGTGTCTGCATAGCGTACCAAGTCCAACCAATAGATCGCCATCCGTTCTCCGTAACGCGATGAATCCAAAAGTCGATCGACCAATTTCTCGTAGCTATCTGCGGAGTTGTCATTCACGAAGGCATCGACTTCGGCCAAGGTGGGAGTCAGGCCGGTGAGGTCGAGGCAAAGTCGGCGAATTAACGTCACCTTGTCGGCCGGTGGCGTGGGCTCGACTCCTGCTGCGACCAAGCGACGCGAGATAAACCGGTCGATCGCGGTCGACTTTGTTGGATCGTTGGTCTCATTGCCAAGAACTGGTGTGTAAGCCCAATGCGCTTCGTATTCGGCTCCTTCGTCGATCCACTCTCGAAGTCGCTGTCGTTCGCGATCTGTTAACGGTTTATGGGCTTTCGTAGGTGGCATTAATTCGTCCGCGTCGGTAGAAAAAACGCGTTGCACCAATTTGCTCTCGTCGGGGTTGCCAGGCACGATCGCGGCGGACTCGATTGCATTCTCGCGCAGATCCAACCGCAAATCCCCCTCCACTGTCTTGGCGTCTGGGCCGTGACAGGCAAAACACTTGTCCGCCAAGATCGAACGGATATCCCGATTGAAACGCAGCGGCTCGCTTGCCACTGCGTCCATGACGGCGATGCAGGCTGCGAAGAGAACGACGAAATGGAGTCGGGCCATGGGTGGGACAGGTTTTCGGTAGGAGGGAGGTGAGATATCCTCTAGTTTACGCTAACGACGCTGTCAATTCAAACGTAGTCTCGCGGTTGCTGATACTCTCGACGGTAAATATCCCTACTTCGCTCTTGTCTCTAGTTGGGATGTGATTGGTGCCGACTCCCTATGTTACAATCGCAACACAGTCGTGAGAGCAGCGATCTGCGATTTTGGAGCACGACAATTTCAATCGTCAACATTGGCATCGTCGAAATCGCCTTCGTCCAGTTCGCTAGCTGAAATAAATGTGGCTGGAGGCGCCAAAAGTAGTTGACTACTGAATTTGGAATGCAAGACAGTGAAAACTAATAATCTCCAACGTATCTTTGCACCTGAAGTCGTCTGCGTCATCGGGGCCAGCAATCAACCGTCGAGCGTGGGCAATACCGTAGTAAAAAACTTGGTGAGCGGCAACTCTCAAGGTAGATTCCGTGGAAAGATTTTTGCAGTTAACCCGAAGTACCAGCATGTTGAAGGAGTCGAGTGCTTCGACTGTGTGACTCGGCTACCTCAGCGCGCTGATTTGGCCATCATCTGCACACCTGCGACGACTGTACCGGGCATCCTACGGCAATGCGGTGATGCGGGGGTGGGTGGCGCGATAATTCTATCGGCTGGATTTCGCGAGGCTGGCAAGGAAGGGGCGGCGTTGGAGGATGAACTCTCCAAAGTCGCGAAAGAGTATCCTGAATTGCGAATCATCGGGCCAAACTGCCTGGGCATCATGTCGCCTTGGCATTCGCTCAATGCCAGCTTTGCCAGCGATTCACCTCGGCCTGGTCATGTAGCCTTTCTTTCTCAATCCGGTGCGCTCTGTACCGCCGTTTTGGATTGGGCAATTGACGAAGGAGTTGGGTTTTCGCATTTTGTTTCCGTGGGTAACATGCTCGATGTGGGCGTCGCCGACCTGATCGACTTTTTCGACACAGATCCTCATACCGATGCGATCGTGATGTACGTCGAATCGATCAAAGATGCGAGGGCGTTTATGTCCGCCGCCCGCGCATTCACTCGCACGAAGCCGATTATCGCCTACAAAGCTGGTCGGTTCGCTGAGTCGGCCAAAGCAGCCGCTTCGCACACTGGCGCGATGGCGGGAGTGGATGATGTCTATGACGCGGCCTTTGCGCGGGCTGGCATCGTGCGCGTCGATGAGTTCGATGACTTGCTCGACTGCGCTGAATTGCTTGCTCGGCAGAAACTACCCCATGGACCACGGCTTGCCATCGTGACCAATGCCGGCGGGCCAGGTGTCATGGCTACGGACGCTTTACTACAACGCAACGGAACTCTGGCGACGTTGTCCGCTGAGTCGATGCAACGTCTTAACGATTGTCTGCCAACCTCTTGGTCGCACTCCAACCCAATTGACATTCTCGGTGACGCTCCACCCAAACGGTTCGCAGATGCAACTCAGATCGTCTTGAATGACAAGTGCGTTGATGCATTGGTCGTCGTGCTTTCACCGCAAGCGATGACGGATCCGACGGAAGCGGCTGAAGCAGTCATTCAAACGGCCAAAGCGACACGGAAACCAGTCTTGACGGCCTGGATGGGTGGTTCTCGAGTGCGCGCAGGAATTGATAAGCTCAACCAAGCCGAGATTCCGACGTATCGCAGCCCCGAAGAAGCCATTGAAGCGTTTCAGTATCTGGTGCAGTATGCGAGGCGGCGTGAGGCGCTCTACGAGACACCACATTCATTGCCCGTTGAATTTACTCCCGATCCAGAGAGTCTCAGAGAGCGGTTCCGGCAGTACTTTACCCAAGAACCGAATATCTTGTCGGAGGCAAATTCGAAGGCATTGCTGGAAGCTTACGGGATTCCAGTTAGCCAGCCGATTGTCGCTGAGACCGCAGATAAGGCAGCTCACGTAGCCACTAACATGGGGTTCCCGGTGGCCGTAAAAATCCATTCACCTGATGTGACGCATAAATCGGATGTGGGTGGTGTTTTGTTGAATGTGGCCGATGAAAACGCTGCCCGCGCGGCGTTTGAAACGCTCACAAAGCGTTGTCGAAACGCCAAACCGGCAGCTCGCATCGAGGGTGTTACGATCCAGCGCATGTTCGTGGATGCAGCAGGACGCGAGCTCATCGTGGGTGCCAAACGCGACCCCGTTTTCGGAACCGTGCTGATGGTTGGGGCAGGTGGAACGAACGCGGAGCTCTTGCACGACCGATCACTCGAGCTGCCGCCACTCAATGAGCGACTCGCTCGACACATGCTTGAATCACTGCGACTGTGGCCACTGTTGGGCAGCTACCGTGGTAAGCCTGCAGTCAATCTTGACCGGCTAATCGAAATCCTGATTCGCATTTCTTACCTAGTCGCTGATTTCCCCGAGATCATGGAATTGGACGTGAATCCGCTGCTAGTCACCGCTCAGGATTCAATCGCGTTGGACGCGCGGATGGTCGTCAAAGCCACGCCGCATAGTGCACTACCGAGAGCTTACTCGCATCTAGCCATTCGTCCCTATCCCTCCGAACTCATTAGGCTAGTAACGTTGAAGGACGGAACCAAGGTGAGACTACGTCCAATCCGTTGTGAGGACGAGCCGATGTGGCGGGCGATGATTGAGAGTTGTTCGGTGGAGACGATGCGGTTGCGTTTTCGATGCTTGTTTGATGGCTCAAGTCACGAATTGGCATCGCGATTCTGTTTCAATGATTACGACCGTGAATTGGCGATGGTTGCCGAGATTACGCGCGATTCAATTCCAAAGGTGATCGGTGTGGGACGGTTGGTGGCGGACGCTGTGCACACCGCAGCCGAATTCGCAGTGTTGGTGACGGACGCTTGGCAAGGACGTGGTTTAGGGGCGATGTTGACCGACGAGTGTCTCACGATTTGCCGTACGTGGGGGATTCATCGAGTCGTCGCCGAAGTAGCTCCAGAGAATCGGCGCATGTTAAAGATATTCGAAAATCGCGGCTTTCGCTTCGATCGCACCGTCGCGGCAGACGTGGTTTGCGTTTCGAAAGAATTTCTGTAGAACGGTTGTCCCCAACCGTTCCGTTCTGTAGAACAGTTGTCCCCAACCGTTCCGTTCTGTAGAACGGATGTCCTCAACCGTTCCGTTCTGTAGAACAGTTGTCCTCAACTGTTCCGCTGCCTAACGTCTCCAGGTGCTCAGCAACGCAGTCCCACCATCCCACGGCAATAGCTTTGGATTCTAAGTCATCAACACTAGCGTTCCCATAGAATGTGAGATTCTTCCAGCGGAACGGTTAGGCCCGCAAATTGCGGTAACAATCGCGTGACGTAGTCCCCCGCAGGGCGCTCGGCGGAAGTGGTCGCCGTGAATAACGTTTCTATATTCCCTGGCCCTCGGCTCAAACATTGCATTGGAATACGAACAGGCGGACCGCCTGCGATGCCGCTGGCGAACAACTCCACGATAACCGATCGAAGGTCGATCCCATTCAGGTTGATTCTCGCTTCGAACACATGTTCATGTCCGACAGTCTCAACTCGCGTCGATTCAAAGTGGACGCCGGACCAACTCGCGGTGAGGGACCGCTGCCATTCTACAATTCGCTCCCCCACCAGTCCATTTTCAGCCGACCTACTGCGGTACGCAGCTGCGGCGGGGAGATAGTGCTGCAGCGTATATTGGCGCACCGTGCGATTGGCCGAATATTGTGGCGTCAACTGGGCCATGCTGGCGCGCATCCGTGCGACCCAAGCGATCGGAATGTCGCGCTGGTGGCGAGTGTAGAACTCTGGGACGATGCGTTGCTCGAGCAAATCGTACATAGCGTTTGCTTCGGCTGCATCCCAAGCTGGATCGTCCCCGTGCTCCTCGCCGTCGCCTAGTGCCCAGCCCACTTCCGGTGTGTAGGCTTCCGCCCACCAGCCGTCGAGCTCCGACAGATTTATTCCCCCGTTCACTAAAACTTTCATGCCACTGGTGCCGCAAGCTTCCCAAGGACGGCGTGGGGTGTTGATCCACACATCGACTCCTTGGACCAAGTGCTCGGTCAAGAGCATGTCGTAGTCGCTCAAGAAGACAATACGGGGGCGCACTTCCGTTTGTCGTATGAAATGAATCCACTCACGGATCAACTGCTGCCCAGCCATATCTTGTGGATGAGCCTTGCCGGCAATGACTAGCTGTACTGGGCGCTCTGCGTTATTGAGAATTCTCAGCAAGCGCTTGCGATCATGGAGCATTAGATTGGGGCGTTTATAGGTCGCGAAACGTCGAGCAAATCCGAGCGTCAAAACCGACGGATCAAACAGCTCAAGTGCTTCCTCGACGTCTTGTGCGAGGGCTCCAGCAGCGGCCAACTCACGCGTCAACCGTGTTCTTATGAACTCGATCAAGCGCTTACTTGCGGACTGACGAAACTGCCACAATGCTTCATCGGAGACCTGGCTGATCCCCTGAGCGAGTCCCTCCGTGGTCCCAAGCCAGCGATCTTTTCCGCAGGCTTGTGTCCACAACTCGTCAGCCTCCTCGGAATCCCAACTGGGCATGTGGACGCCATTGGTCACATGTCCGATCGGCACTTCGTCCCGTGGCCAACGTGGAAACAATGGCTGGAAAATGCGCTGGCTTACCTGTTCGTGCAAGCGACTAACTGCGTTGACCGCACCGCTGCCACGCAATGCCAGAAAGGCCATATTAAACCCCTCGGAATCATCGCTAGGATTGAGTCTACCTAGAGCCAATAAATCCATGAGCGAGATGCCAAGTTGCTGCTCGGCGTAAATTCTCAGATAGTGATCGATCAGCGCGGGTGAAAAACAATCGAAACCGGCGGCAACTGCAGTGTGTGTGGTAAATAGATTTCCAGCCCGCGTGACAGCCAACGCAACTTCGAAAGGTTGCCCACTGGTCTCCATGAACGCCCGCGCGCGTTCCAAGACGGCGAAGGCCGCGTGCCCTTCGTTCAAGTGGCAAACGTCAGGTTGGATACCAAGTCGCTGGAGCAGTCTCCAACCGCCAATTCCCAATACCAATTCCTGCTTCAACCGCAATTCGGGACCACCGCCATACAACTCGCTGGTAATGCCCCGATGCACGGGAAAGTTCGCGGCGTCGTTGCTATCCAAGAGCAGCAATCGCACGCGCCCCACTTGAGCTTGCCAAGCCCGAAGCCATACGGAATAGCCAGGCAAGCCGATCTCGAGTCTCAACCACTCGCCATTCTCTTGACGCAACGGGGTGATTGGTAGTTGCCCCGGATCATTGTATGGGTAGAGCGCCTGTTGCGAACCGTCTTGGTCGATCGCCTGGCGAAAGTAGCCTTGCTGGTAAAGTAGCCCCACGGCCACGACTGGCACTCCCAAATCGCTGGCCGCCTTGAGTTGATCACCAGCCACGTTCCCCAATCCGCCCGAGTATATTGGCAGTGCCTCGCTCAACATGAACTCCAGGCTGAAGTAGGCTACACTGCTGAGCGACTCTGGTGCGTGATGTTGCTGAAACCACGCAGGTGAATCATGCAACTGCCGTCGCTGTTCAGTCAAGTCTTCAAGCTTCGATCGGAAGTCGTGATCCGCCAATGCGCACTCGATTTGGTCTCGTGAGACTGTCTGTAAGACGACCCACGGATTGTGCGTCAGCTCCCAGAGCCTGGGGTCAAGTCGCCTCCATAGTTCGTCGGGTGCATGGTGCCAGGACGAGCGAAGGTCCAATGCCAGCGCGAGCAAGTCCTCCATCCCCTCAGCATGCATCGGAAGTGTGTTCATATATGCTCTTTCTTAGTCGATTGAATTTTGACTCGTTGCGATTCAATATCATCTGCCCCAAAATTCTAACCCGCCGCGTGAGCTAGGACTTCATACGGCATTGGACTTGCACATTCCAACCATCCCGGCGTGGGCTTATCCTTCCGGAGTCCGAGGTCAACGCCCGTATGGCATGTTGGGGAGATTCGCCAAATGTTGGTTATTTACTTGGTCTCAGGGGGGAGCGGGAAAACGGCTGGCCAGATTCTCCGCGCCTGCTTGGCACAGTTCCCGGAGTCGAACGCCCAATTGCGGCATCGGAACCCAGTCGACTCGCCGGAGTTCGCTTTAAAAGTTGTGGAGCAAGCGGCGGCTGACAAAGCAGTCATGTGCCATACTTTGGTAAATCCAGTTTTAAGGCAGACCCTGTTTCAGGCTGCACTTGAGAAAGGGGTACCTTGTGTCGATTTACTAGGATCAACTCTGACCATGCTTGGAGAACGCATGTCGCGCGCGCCACTCGGACAAGCAGGTTTATTGTACGAACTGCACCGTGAGGAAATTGATCGCGTGGACGCAGTCGATTTTACCATGGCCCACGACGATGGACAAAGACTGCATGATTTGAACACAGCGGATGCGGTTTTGGTCGGGCTCTCACGTGTCTCCAAGAGCGTCACCTGTTTCTATCTGGCGTCCCGAGGAGTTCGTGCTGCCAATGTGCCGCTTGTACCAGGCGTGGATGTTCCCTCGGAACTGGCCGCTGTTGATCCACGTAAGGTGTTCGGGCTAACGATGAACGCAGCGCATTTGACCCAGATACGGCAAGTGCGATTGAACCGTATTGCGGGCAAGCACGAAGTACCTCACTACGCGGACAAACGGGAGTTGAATGGCGAGATCAGAGAGATCGATTCGGTGATTGCAAGGAACCATTGGACGCGAGTCGACGTTTCCTACAAAGCCACCGAGGAGGTGG
>JBGSJT010000531.1:0-6279 GCA_041741715.1 Pirellulaceae bacterium
CGTGGGCTTTACGGGACCTGCACTTTAGGGGATAAGTTTCAATTGTTAGGAAGTGATATTTCCAAAACCTTAGCTCGCGACCAGGATTTAGGACTTACCTCAGTAAGCATCATCGGCTGGACCAAAAGAATCTTTAGCGAAATAAGACTACCCAGGCAGAAGTGCTGTTGGTGGGTCCGATGTTGGCTCACATCAGTTTGGTTGGCAGCCCACAGGGTTTCCAGGATAATCCGGCTGGTGTCATTATCGGTAACCTCACAGTCACCACGCTTGATCGTTTCTACAGTTGGTCGACAACATCGGAAACTTGGAAGATAGTTATACTGCCAAAATCATGAGGACCAGCGGTGCCGTCACGGCCAACTTAGTTGGACTGCCGGGACAGAGCACTCAAAGCGTGCCACTGTTTATTTTTCCGGGACTGGCACGCGGCGACTTCCGACGCGGTGCAAACGTGGTTGGAAACCAATCGCAAGGCAGGTAAGCTCGGGATGCCGCGCGACGTCGCACCAGCCTGAACCACTAATCCTTTTCAGCCCGCAGCACAGAAATAAAAGCTTCCTGAGGAATATTGACGCTGCCAAACTGTTTCATCTTGGCTTTCCCCTTCTTCTGTTTCTCCAGCAGCTTTTTCTTGCGCGTGACGTCGCCACCGTAGAGCTTCGCGGTCACATCTTTGCGGTAGGGTTGAATCGTCGAACGGGCGATGATTGAGCCGCCGATAGCGCCTTGGATGGGTATCTTGAATTGGTGGCGTGGTATGGCTTCGGCCAGTTGCTCGCAGTAATGCAATGCGCGCGCGCGGGATTTATCGCGGTGCACCAAATAGGCCAACGCGTCGATCGGCTCCTTGTTGACCAAAATGTCGACCTTGACGATATCCGTCGATCGATACTCGGTGGCTTCGTAATCGAACGACCCATAGCCCCGCGTGATCATCTTGAGCTTGCCATAGAAGTCGAACAACACTTCCCCTAGTGGCATTTCGCTACTCACTTCGACGCGACCAGCCGACAAGTAATTCATCGTTTGACTCTCGCTCCGATGCTCGCGGCACAGCTCCATCACGGGCCCGACGTATTCTTCGGGTGTTAGTATCGACGCTTTGATGTAGGGCTCGGCTGCGGAGTCGATCGTGGAAGGATCGGGCCAGTAGCTGGGATTGTCGACCTCGACGGAGGACCCATCTTTGAGTGTCAACTTGTACTTGACCGAGGGAGCGGAGATGACCAGCCCGATATCAAATTCGCGCTGCAAGCGTTCCTGAATGACGTCTAAATGAAGCAGTCCCAAAAAGCCACAGCGGAAACCAAAACCGAGTGCCGCCGAGCTATCCTTTTCGAATGTGAGCGCCGCGTCGTTGATCGCCAGTTTCTCGAGCGCCTTGGTCAAGTCGGGATACTCATCGGTGCTCATCGGATAGACCGACGAAAAGACCACTTGTTTGGCTGGTTGATAGCCGGGGATGGGCTCGGCGGCGGGGCGATCGAGCAGCGTGATCGTATCGCCGATCTCGATGTCTTGGACACTCTTCACTCCTGCCACGATATAACCGACCTCACCAGCGCTTAATTTTTCTTTGGGAACAAGTTTGAATTGGTTGACTCCCAATTCATCGACTTTGTATTCGTGGCCAGCGTGCATGAAATGAATGATATCGCGTGGCTTGAGTGTCCCTTCCATCACGCGTACTTGTAGAATCACGCCGCGGAATTTATCGAAGTGCGCGTCGAAGACGAGCGCTTTGAGTGGTGCGTCTGGATCTCCCTTGGGCGGCGGCAGACGCTGGACGATCCCCTCCAGAACCAGATCGATCCCGACTCCTGTTTTGGCCGATATCGGAATGGCCGCAAAGGGATCGAGCCCCAGATCCGCGTCGATCTCCTCCCGCGCGCGATCGACATCGGCAGCAGGCAGATCGATTTTGTTGATAATCGGGAGAAGTTCCAAGTCGTATTCGAGCGCCAGATAAAGGTTGGCAACCGTCTGCGCCTCGACCCCCTGCGATGCGTCCACCACGATCAGGGCCCCTTCGCAGGCCATCAACGAGCGACGAACTTCGTGCGAAAAATCGACATGTCCCGGGGTGTCGATCAAGTTCAATTGGTACAGCAATCCATCGGCGGCCGTGTAGGAAAGCGTGACAGTATTGCTTTTGATGGTGATTCCACGTTCGCGTTCGATATCCATCGAATCGAGCATTTGGTCATGAAATTCTCGCTGCGTAACACCCCCGCAGGCTTGAATAAGCCGATCCGCCAGTGTCGACTTGCCATGGTCGATGTGTGCAATAATGCAAAAATTACGAATTTGTTTCATCGCCAGCGATCTATTCCCGGGTTGCCGTGCATCGAATCGAACCCAGCATTCTAATGAACGGCGAGCTTTTCTGACAGTCGCACTCGGCAAGAGTCCCCTTTGCTCAAATCTCCGATAGAATAGCAGGGAACGTGTTAGACGGCACTTCCGAGACCTGCAATGAACTCCGCACCGAGATTTCGAATCAACCTTGACGAAAAATTCCCCAGGCTTCGTCATGCGCCAATTGTGGAGGCGGTCATTCAGATCAATGCGCCCCCCGTCAGGCGGTTTCAACAGGAGGAACTTAGAAATTTGCTGTCAAAACGATTTGAGGGCTATGCTGTCCACGATCAATTGCAGTTGGAAACAGGGTTCCGAGGAGCGGACGAGAGGAGCGACGAGATGCACCTCAAGCCACAGTGGGACGGCTATCGGTTACATTCCAAGGACGAAAAGTATATTTGCCAATGGAAACGAAGCTGTCTAATTTTTAGCCGTTTGCAGCCCTATGAAACATGGAATGAATTCGCAAAGGCTGCCATGCCATTTTGGGATGCATACCTCGAGTTGGGCAAACCAGAAATCATCGAGGCAATTGGAGTCCGATTTATCTCGCAAATTCCGCTGCGATCCAACGAGAAACCGTCGAAGTACGTACAACAAGTGCCGTTACCATTGAAGGGATTGGGACTACGAGCCGATTCCTTCTTTCACCAGGACAGTATCCCGTTTAAAGGTTACCCTTACGAGGTGAAGCTTATTCGCGCGATGCAACCTGCCGCCGAGAAAACCGGCAGCAAGAGTTTGCTGATTGTCGATATTGATGTCTCAACCACGCTGGCAGTTCCGTTCGACCAGTTAGGTAAATCGTTGGACGAAATGCGTTACATTAAAAACAAGGTTTTCTACACCTACATGAAAGACGCGGAGACGCGCTTCAAATAGATAGATTGAAGAAACAATGATTACCATGAACTTTGGAACTAGCGATGCCGCGAAATTGCTTGAACACGCTCGTAACGAGATCTTCCAGCGCTGCGACCGCTCAGTAACGTTGTCACGCTACGAGGCCGTAGAGGGCGTATTTGATGCTTGGCAGTCGACTAACGAGGCTTGGAAGCTATCCGGCGTTGAAATCGAAGTTTCCGGGGAAGTTCGAGATACCGCAGTTCGCTTTATTCAGAACTTGCCACTGGGCTTCCCGCAGCCAGTGGTCTCGGCTGAAGCGGATGGACATATCAACTTCGAATGGTATCGCAATCTGCGTCGCGTACTTTCCGTAAGCATCGCCCCCAACAACCGATTGCATTGGGCCGCGCTGATTGGAACGGAATCACCTCGCGGAGCGATGCGGTACATTGATCGCATTCCAAACATAATTCTTGATCAGATCGCTCGGGTTTTCGAGGGATGTCTTGCCTGATCCAATTCTCCCGGACAATCCCAATCATGCCAACCTAGCGGAATACCCACCGGCGAAAGAGGATCAAATGGCTTTAGCCAAAATCCTGGCTGCATCTATTGAAGGCAGATGGCAAGAACCTCCTACCTCAATTCCGTGATAGCCGAACAAACTACAGCTATTTCGCGCGGAACTCGGCGTACTCTTCGGCGGTGATAATGCCGTCGTGGTTAGCGTCGGCACCGGTCGGTTTGACGATCATCCTTTCCCATTCATTGGCGGTCAACACTCCATCGTTGTTGAGATCGTACTTGTCAATTTGCCGCCAGGCCCAATTCAGCGACGCGTTGGATGTCCTTGGAGAATTTCTCGAGCCGGATAAGCCGGCGATGGGGGCGGCGGGGCGAAGGGGTTGGCTGTGCGCCCTAACGAACAAAACTTTCGCTCCTGCCCGGCAAGCGGGCGAGGGGGCGGCGAGCGGCGAGCTCAGCAAGATCACCCCACTTAGTTCTTCTTCATCTTTTTGCCGCACATCTTTTTGTCGGATAGAGCATGTCCGGAGTGGTTGTAGCGTGCTATTCGCATCTTGCGAGAAATAATGGTCGTAGCTACGTTCGCCAGAACGTTGACTCCCTGCGGTCTGGCGACCGCAGCTACTTTTTATTTCGCACGGAAGGTGGCGTACTCTTCGGCGGTGATGATGCCGTCGTTATTGGCGTCGGCACCCGTCGGTTTGATGAACATCCTTTCCCACTCGCTAGCGGTTAACACCCCATCGCTATTGAGATCGTACTTGCCAATTTGCCGTTTGGCCCAATCCAAAGCGCTTGATCCGAAAGAAGAACTTGTCTCGGGAGAAAGTCTCGATTGCATGGGGCTGCCGCTTTCGAGATATTCGAAGAGCTCCTCCACACCGATTGCTTTGTCCTCGTTCTTATCTGCCAGTGCGAAGCTCAATTGCAACTTCAGTTCTGTAGCGAACATGGCGAATTCATCCAAGCTCAACTTGTCATCCTTATCGCTGTCGAATTGCGCGAATCGCGCTTGGGTCCACGCTGAATTCGTTGCATGCGACTCGTCAGATTGTAGCTGTACGCTTATCTTGGCTGGCAATGCACTTAGAGCCTCTGTTCGGATAATGATCGCGAGCCAGTGTTTTTGCGTCGGCTCCGCAGAAAATCGAGCACTCCACGATTCTGGCACTATCAATTCAGGCCAGCGAAGATCAAAGCGAGTGCCAGCATTTCTTTTGTGATAGGGACTGGCGTCGACAAGCGAAAGGTATAGGTCGCGAGAAAGCGGGACAGTCGATTGATAAATCGATGTAAGTTCAGAGCTCAATGTCAAGCCGATGTCCAAATCCTTCACAAATCTCAAAAACTCGATCGCGAGCGATGCAACTCGATCATTACTACTGTTCGCTCTGGCGGTAAGCATGTAGCCGTGCTGAATGTGAATCAAATCGTGATTTCGGGATCGAACAAACGGCGGTTTCAACTCTGCCAATTCAAAGAGCAGCTCGCTGCTGGTCGACAGAGTTGCAAGTCGCTTGCGAAGCGCCGTATTCAACGTGGCCGAACCGTAGTCACCTACCAATTCAGCCAAGCTCCCACGAACACTGCCGAGTAACAAGATTGCCTGAACCGCATACTGCGGTGGAGTTTCCTGGTCGTCCAGCGCGGCAATCGCATGCATACAAACTCGACCTGCGAATTTCGTGCCGGGAGCAGTAAGCGTGTGATCGTTATTCAGCGCTCCACCAATGAAACTTCCGAGCCAAAAATCGTGCCCCAAGAATTTACAGTCTTCGAGCGTTTTGAGCATGCGATCCTCCAGTGCGAGATCGATCGGCACTCGTTTATACAGTAGTACCTCGGCGAAAATCTCTTTCGCTTCGTCGAGGAGCGGATGACGCTCTTTAGATTCAAAAACGTTCGCTTGCAGCCAGTCGACCAGAGCAGTCGGTGCCGAATCTGCGGTTGCAACCTTCCACGATTTGAGAATCCGGGAACTCCATTTTAGGTCTTCAGACCGTTCACATTCGCGCGCGAGAAGCGGATAGTACTCTGCAGCGGGTGTAGCTCGCACCAATAATCCAAAGGCCTCCGTGTCCAAGTACCTCGTTCGGTCATCGCCTCCACTCTTGAATCTCATTTTTCCATTAAGCGTGGGAAGAACTTTCAACAGTATTTCTGAAATTTGTTGGTGTGATTCCGGCAGAATCAGCGCTTCCACTGCGGTAAATGCACTGTAAAGCGCATCGGGGCTACGCTCGTGAGCCAAAACTCCCAGCCACTGCGTTAGTGTCTTGCCTTCATAAATCAATTCGGAAATGGGTGGATTGCTTGAACTAGCCGGCGGTCCCGAACGGTCGGCGAATTCTCGTAGTAGTTTCAGTCTACCCTCGACATGTGCGAGCGAGGGATGGCCTGGGCCAAGCCTGGCCAGCAACTCCCCGGCCTTGATTTCAAGCTCCAAAATCTCACTTTCAATGCTTTGCGTTTCCGGCATCGAGCCCAATTTAGGTAGAGCAACCATGGCTGGCGGTACGGCTTTATTTGTATCAACCGTTCGCA
>JBGSJT010000532.1:0-51259 GCA_041741715.1 Pirellulaceae bacterium
TAGCGAGACATGCACGCCCGACAACTCTCCAATGCTGAGTGTCCCCGTGGCGCTGTTGACTTGTAGATTCCCAGCAGCGGTCGTAAGCACGTCAGCTTGAGTAATATCACCTCCAGCCTGCAACAGCACGTCGCCACCTGCCGTGATGTCGGCGGTTTGAAGGATCTCCCCCACGGCAATCAAACCCAGACTACCATTCGTGCTGGTCAATGTCGACGAAGTGCTAATGTCTCGGGTGGCGTTAAACAACATGTCACCGTCCACACTGCTCACCGTAGAATTGATGGCGATATCGCGTCCGGTAAAGAGAATACTTCCGGAGAGCAGAGTACTAACAGCGGCATTCGTCGTCAGATCATTCCCCGCTTGCAGTGTAATGTGCCCTCCGCCGCTGGCTACTTCGGCGTTGGTTGTCAAATCGCCACTAGCCCAAAGCAAGATGTCATCCGCTCCTGCAGCCATGACACCTATTCCATCCCCGAGCAAACCATCGTTGACAGTTAAACTTCCATTGCGAACCACAATCTTGACGGGGCCATCGTCGCTACGCACATCTTCCAGCGGTCGCATGCCTGCGGGGCTACCGTCACCGGCATTCGCAACCGTCAACGTGCTGTTGAATCGCACTTGATTAACTTCGACCAAGGCCGCCCCCTGAACGTGATCGATGACCAAACTGCCAGCCGTGCTTAGTTGTTGCAGATAGACGCCGTTCGCGCCACGCGCTGCCAGTGCGCCAACTTCGATATCGAGAGCATTAAAATTCTCATCAGGGGCATTGGGGATATCGGCTCCACCGATAATGCCGCCAGCCACCAAGCCCAACGTTTGTGCTTTGATGTTTGCAGTTTCCGTAGCACTGTTGTCCAGAATGTCGCGACCAGCGGTGAGCGATACGTGTGTTCCAGTGATCGATACCAAACGGATCGAGTCACCCGCAGTCACTTGCACGTTCGTGGCCGCTGATGCAGTGGCACTCGCATTGGCTTGCGTATAATTACCGCCAGCCTCGACCAACAACGCACCACCGGCCGACACGCTAGCACCTTGCTGAACGTCCCCACTACTTGCAATCAGTCCAAGGCTGTTGCCCGTACTGCTGATAGTTGCCGTCGTGCGAATATCATTGGTGGCACGTAACAGTATTCCACCAGCGACCGAGTCGATCGCTCCGTCGACATCGATCGATTGACCAGCGATATAAATGCTCCCAGCACCAGCAGTGAAGATGCTCGCATTTAGATCGACTACCGTTAAGGCTTGCAATGTTACGTGCCCTGTGCCGCTCGATATCGAGGCATTCGTGGTCAGCTCAGCGGTGCTTCTCAAAAGCACATCGCCGCTGCCACCTGCCAGCACACCCACTCCATCTGCGTCGCCATCATTGACAGTCAAACTGCCATTGAGAACCGCGACCTTGATGGGGCCATTCGCCGTCTGCAGATCGGCTAAAGGTGAAGTACCCGCAGCCACAGCGGCAGTTTCTTCCGTCAGCGTACTGTTGAAACGCACCTGCTCGACTGTGATGCCTGTCCCCACCGTGACTACATCAATCGTTAAATCACCAGCAGTCGAGAGTTGCTGTAAATAAATGCCGTCGCGACTCTTGGCGGCCAAAGTATCCACTTCAATATCGATCGCATTACCGTTTTCATCTTGAGCCACCAGGGAGTCAGGACCACCGATAATCCCTCCCGCTTCCAGACGCAGCGTAGTTGCGCGGACATTGAGAACATTCGGACCATTGAAATCCAATACGTCTCCGTCGACTGACGTGATCGACACCGTATCGGCGATTACTTGGCCGAGCTGAATCGTCCCACTACTTACCAGTTGCACGTTCGAAGCGAGAATGTTCCCGATTTGCGTGTAGGTCCCCCCAGACGAAACTAGCACGCTAACCGCACTCAGGTTTGAGCCTTGCAGGATGTTCCCGGTTGCGACAATTCCAATCCCCTGCGAGGAACTTGTGATATCTCCAAAGGTGTTCACGTTTCCGCGAGATACCAGCAAAATGCTTTCATTCGCTGTCAGAGCACCACTCACAAAGATCCCATCGACGGCGGGTCCGACAGCATCACCCTCGTTGGAGTTTTCACTTGACAAGAACAGGGTTCCCGTTCCGGTAGTGGAAACAGCGGCACCGATCGACAAATCGTCCCCAGCGCGGAGCGTGACATGTCCGCTGCCACCGTCGATCGCCGCCGTAGTAGCGAGATCCCCGGTGGCCCACAGTAAGACATCTCCCGTGCCGCTTGAAACGACCCCCAAGCCGCCACCGAGGCTGCCATCATTGACAGTTAGACTCCCGCCGCGAACGACCAATTTGATGGGGCCATTGTCGCTGGTCAAATCATCCAGTGGATCTGTGCTGGCCAGGGCGACGGCGTCGCTGAGGGTACTGTTGAAACGTACTTCGCTAACATTGACATTGACGTTTAATGCCGCCACGCTATCGATGCTAAGATCGCCACCTGAGGCAAGTTGTTGAACATAAATACGATCTACCGCACGCGCCGCTAGGGTGCTGGTGCTAACGTTGATCGCATACATGTTCTGATCGGGGGCTCCGTTCCCTACATCTGAACCACCGATGGCTCCCCCAGCCAACATGCTCAGCCCGCTCGCTTCGACGTTGAGCGTATCGAGCCCATTGACGTTGACAATGTCAAGTCCAGCCACCAGGGCCACGCGATCACCAACGATCGTCGATAGTCCAATCGAGTCGCCCACTTGGACCAACACGTTTCCTGCCGCGTCGATCAAAGTCCCGGCTGCCATAGTGAAGGCATTGCCCGCCTCGACCAGCACATCGCCGCCGGAAGTGACATTCGCCGATTGCGTGATATTTCCAGTGGCGACCAAGCCAACCAACGCCGAGGAACTGGAAACATCGGCGGTCAAACTAATATGTTGCGCCGAACTGAGCAGGATGCTTCCACCTACCGTCGTCAGCTCGCCATTAATACTGATACCATCCACATTCGGGAGAGCCGTATCGCCATCGTTTGCGTTCCCAGCCAAGAGATACAAACTCCCAGCGCCAGCCGTGCTTATCGACTCATTGACCAGCACATCATCTCCTGCGCGCAAGGTGACGTGTCCGGTACCGCTGGTGACGCTGGCGTTGACAATCACGTCACCTGCGGCCCACAGCAGTACGTCGCTGGCCCCCGTCGTCGACACACCACCGCCGGAGGCAATGGACAGGTCCCCAGTATCGACACGGATCTTGATCGGTCCAGTTGCCGAGAATCCGTTTTCACTACTAACAAGTTGATTGGCAGTGATTGGCGCAGTGCTACTATCGAACCCGACTTGAGCGGCAGTGATGCTCACCATCAGGTCGGCGACGCTCCCGACGATTAGACTACCACCATCCGCAGTTTGATGCAGATAAATCCCAGCCGCACTATCCGCAGCTACCGTATTGACTTCGATCTCGAGTGCATTGAGATTCTCATCGGGCAAACCGTTAAGCGGATCGGCTTGACCGATCGTCCCCCCAGATTTGATATGCAACGTGCCAGCGGTCACATTATTCGAGCCCGCATTCCTATCAGTCACATCGCTACCAGCGTCGATCGCCACGCGACCGGCCGAAACTCTAGCTAAGCCAATCGAGCCCCCTGCGGTCAATAAAACGTTTGCGCCGGCGATCGATGCGGCCATCTCCATTAACAAGTCGCCACCAGCGTCGACCAACACATCTCCGTCAGTGATCGTGGAGTTGGTCTGCGTGATGTTGCCAGAGGCGGTCAAACCAATGCCGCCAGTGAGGCTGCTGATCTGGGCCGTCGATCGGATATCTTGTTGGGACTGCAGGAGAATGCTACCGGTTTGGGTCGTGATGTCAGCGTCAATGGTCAACCCGTCAACATTGGGAAGGATCGCATCATCGACTGTGTTTCCAGCCAAAATGTAAATATCACCAGCTCCGGTGGTACTGATCGCCGACTGCACATGCACGTCGTTGCTGGCCAATAGTGTGACGTCCCCTTCAACGGCAATAGCACCAGCCCCCGTAACTTCGAGACTCCCAGCGTCGACACCAATCAACGCGCTTCCACCGATGGCCGAGTTGAGCAGGGCCAGTGAAATGAGCGATCCGCCGTCGGCAACTTCATGAATTGCAATGTTCCCGGTGGGACCGAGGTTTTGTGCATCGATCTGATACGCGGCTGTCTCAATCGCATTTGCAGAACCTATACCATTTTGTGCCAACAGGGTAACTTGCGCTCCCACTTGGTTAGCCACGATGTCCGTGTCGATGTCACCACCATCGACAATAGCTCCGGCGGTGCTGGTCACTTGGATTGCGCTAGTCGTATTGTTGGCCGACTGCAGAGAACCTAGAGTGATTGCATCAGTGGCAGAGAGTACGATCTGCGCCAATCCAGTTCCCTTGGCGGCAGCCCCCAGTTGGATCGTCGATGGCGACGGCAATCCATCAATACCAGGGACGTAGTCGACGGACGAGCGTCCCGCGATGATGCGTGCTCCATCCGCCATAAAAATTCCGCCGCCATCGGCATCGCTGTCCGCGAGCAACGCGATATTGCCATCGATGGTCGAGATGACTGCCAAGTTATCTGCGCCATCTTCATCCAGCAGATCAGCAATGGCTGGCCTTTCCAGTCGGATCGAACCGGGGGCGGATAGCAATACATTCCCCAGGTCGGACAAAATGGTATCGTGGATGAGAATATCGCCCATGGCACCAACGGCGAAACGGAATTCGATATCACCGGTACTGGTTGTCGTCGCGTCATTCCCCGCCAAGACATCGTCGGCGACGGTAATTGTCCCAAAGGACTCGAGCAGAATAGAGCCGATTGAGTTCGTGCTCTGTAACGCAACGTTGTCGCAATTCAGATCGACTAGTTCGATGGCCGTTCGCGTCGCGAGAATTGACAAGTCGCCGAACGCACTGGCATCGATGGCGTCCACGTCGGCGACAATCCGCGCTTGCGCACCGGACAGGAAGAGCAATCTCGTCGCACTTAAATTGAGTAGCGGAGCGCCAGGTCCCACCGAGACAATGTCAGCCCCTTCCAACCTGAGATTGCCTGCCACAGTTAAACTATTCCCGAGCCTCAGTGTCCCCACTCCGTCACCATCGGCGTCGGCGATAAGCGCCAAGTTGCTGACGGCGAAGGTCGAGGTGGAGACGTCCAGGTCGCCGTTGGACGTGACAAACAGAGTGTTAGTGGCAAAGGTTGCTGAGCCAGCGACGGCGACATTGAGCGAAATGCTCCCCAACAAGGCCGTGGCTGATAGATTGCCTGGCTCAAGCGGATAAACGGGATTAGCGTAGGTGATGACATCCAGTCCGTTGGGCCGCGACTTAAAAAAGGAGGTACCCTCCACGCCGATATTGCCGGTGTGCGCTACCAACGTGACGTCGTTCCCTTGCACATCCACATCATCCAGCAGCATGTCTCCGTCGAAAATATTCCCTTGTGCGTCCAGCGTTACGTCGCCGTGAAACAATCCAGCGCGGATAAATGTTGCGACAATGTCACCGCTGGTTGTCATGATCGTGACGTCGTTGTCGTCGCTATCGGTCCCCGAACTATCGACGTTAAGTGCCTGAACTGTCCCGGCAGCCATGACGTTAATCGCACCATTGCCCGTGCTGATATTGGTCAATGTCAGGCTATCTACTTCGTCGATCAGAATGTCTCCAGCCAAACTGGAGAAGGCTTCGAGACTGTCGATCTGGGTATCTAGATCAATCCCTTCCGCTGCGCGGGCGGTCAAGCGGTTGGTGGCTACTTCGACAATCGCTGTGCCATCCTGCGCGATACTGCCGCGATCACCATCGGCGGCCCCGACGCCCAAGTGATCCAAGTCGGCATTGAGTTCCACTGAATGTAAATTGATGCCGGTCGTCACGATGCGTCCGCCACCAGAAAATACGATGTCATCTCCTGCATTGAATGTTAGCGTAGCGGGTACCAATGAATTGAGAGTGACGGTGGCACCATTCTCGATCGTCAAATTGTCACCGGCCGCAGCGCTGTTGCCAGCGGTGAAGGTAGACGAAGCACCGACATTGACGTCAGCCGCGATGATGAGTGGACTGTGCGCGGTAATCGTCGCACCGGCTGCCGCGCGGGATGGTCCGTTGATGCGTAGACCACCCGCCAAATCGCTGATATGCACAATACCCAGCGTAGCGGTGCCAGCATCAAAGACCAGGTTCTGCACATCGACGTTGAGATCATCGGCTGCGGAACCGATGCTCCCACTTAGGGACTGCACAAACAGCGATCCCGTTGGTGAGAGTATGTTGGCTGTTTCGCTCGCGGTACCGTCGGTAATGTTTCCGTTGGCAACAATCTGTACTGAACCACTCGCGCCAGTCGCCAGTTGGCTCAGGCTGATATCGCCCGCCCCAGGAGCGAGCGCCGTCAGACCAAGGGAACCGTCGACAGTGCTCAATTGCGAACCATCGGCCAAGGTGATACCCGCTCCGGTCGCAGTTAGGTCGATGGCCCCAACTCCTGACGTGGCGATGGAAGCTGCACTTCCTACGGCAACTTGATCTGCGGCATGCAGTGTGATGTCTCCCGCAGTCGATGTAATAGAGCCGTCGACATTCACGTCGCTGCCAGCGCTGCTGGCGATCAGTTGCACTGCGTCATCGGTGATGATACTTGCCCCCGACTCCAAAGTGATCGAACCGCCGCTGGCAATATTGAGTGAGGTGGCGGTGTTAGCCCCAGTGAGTAGCGTGCCGGGATCGTCGACGGTACCATCCTCGGAGATATCCACAACTCCCGTTGAAGTAACTGTCAGAGAGCCCAGCGCCAAGTGTTCGCCCCCCGCCGTACCGAGGGAAATGGTGTTTGCAGTCAGCGCCGCATGACCAGTCACGTCGAGCGAGCCGCCAGCAATCCCCGTGATCGAGCTGGTGGGTAACGCGGTGGTGGCTGTCAAGTCACCCGCAATCGACAGCGAGCCACCGAACTGGATCGACTGCTCGGCGGAGATCGAGACATTGCCATCTAAAGAAGCCGTCGCGGTGAGTTCTGCGCTTAGCACTTGTGAGATATCGAGCACATTCATCCCAGGTGCTGACAACGCGGCGGTGGAAAAATTGTCGCGCCAGAAAAAGTTGCCGACTCCCGCGTCCCCCATCACAGTGACCTGCGTCAAATCAGCCAGCAGCCCCCGCAATTCGAGCGGATTATACAGTTGGTCGCCATCGGCATCGACGAAAAACTCGCCACCGACATCGGAGAGCAGTGAGGCGTCCACATTGCCTCCGTCATCCACGATCGTGATATCCAATACGCCTGACGCAAAGACTGCATTGACCGACAACACTCGCCGTGGCTCCAGACAGCGAAACGCCAGAGGTGGTGCCGCTGGCCCTGTGGCTTTGATTTGTGCCACGCGTCGCCGCCATGCAGGTGTACGACGCTCGGACGTCGGAATCTCGGGGTTAGACGCGACGCGCGTGTGTCGCCATAGTCTCTTCAGCATCCCACAACCTAATAAGTTGCTGAACCAACGAACGACTGCAACGAGACTTTTGCGAAAGCCAATCATGACATCTCTTCATTCAATGCGTTGTCGAACAGGCGCTCTCCCGACCGGGATCGCATCACCAAAAATGGGGGGATTTGGTCGCGATTCCACAGGGCTGGGGGGAGCGCAGTATTACTGAAGTCTAATTGGATTGGGAAATAAAGAAAATAGTTTGCGTCCAAAGACCGGAATCGCCTACAAATAACCGGAATATCTGGAAAAGTCGGTATAGTTTCTATAAACTCAGACGATACTAAATGATGAGTCTCAAGGTCGCCCATTTCGATATGGCCCAGCTAACTGGTTGGGTTTCATCCACATTGACCAGTGTTTTGTCACCGAGAACCGATGATCTGTGTACTCGACGTCACCTCCGGGCCAGCGCGCGGCAAGAGATTTTGGCTCCGCACACTCCAGCAAGTGGAGATTGGTCGCATTTCGTCGGCTGATTTCCCTATTCCGGCTGATCCGCACATGTCGCGGCGGCATTTGATTCTGGAAGGAACCGTCTCGGCCTTTCGTGTGCGCGATGTCGGTAGCGCCAATGGCACCTATGTCAATAACGCTAAGATCTCGACGGTTGAACTGTGCTCGGGAGATCGCATTCGGGCTGGCGAAACCACATTCGAGGTCTCTGTCTTAGATGACGATGAGAATCCGCACGGCAAAGATGGCATCTCGTTCAGTGCTTCGCTCGAATCGTCCATTGCGACTCCGTTGGTCCCCTCTGAGGTGCCGGTGCGGCAGTTAGAGTCCAACGATGTACAATTCCACGATGGCGAATTAACGCAACGCTGCCAGATTGATGTCGAATCAAAGCGCGTACCACCCCCGCGTAAGTCATTTTCGAGTAAGGGGACGGTGCTTAGCAACAATACCTGGTGGGCAGACTTTCACTTTCAAGTCTCCGATGTCCCCTGCCTGCTCGACGAATCGGAAGATCGCAAGTCGAAGTCATCACTGCTCCCCGAAATGCTGCAGCGGCTTGAGCCCGAATACGTGTTGACAGCCATTGTCGATGTTGAACGTCTGGGACGGTTTGGAAGACAGCAACTGGGAAGCTTGGTCGAGCAGGGGTCGGTGACCTGGCATGCCCCGAGCGTATGCAGCATCATTGATGATCGCAGCCGCGATTTCGTAAGGCTCATTGAGAGCACGCTCTCACAAGACGCCTTGATCCTGATCGGTGCCCGCAGCGTACTCGATTCCGGTTGGCTGGAGCACTTGATCAGTCAGGTCACTCGACCATCTCAGCTCAATCGTATCCTCCGTGAACCACAAGCCGAATTGATCCACCAACTCTTGTGCTCGGTTGAATTTGTTGTTTTCGAACAAGATCGCCAAGGCCGACTCAGTCTCTTGCTCCGCGACCTAGTGGAACTATCCGAATAAACGCCCTCAACGCCGCTGTTGATTTAAAGAACCTCAGGTGCTAGCCGTGGGCTTTGGGGGAGTATTTGAGCTTATGGGAGCCCACGGCTAGTGCCTGAGGTTCACGAAGAATGCGCGGCGTCCTAACCGCACGCCCCGTTTGCCGGTTTAACTTGCGGGCATCCAATCTAAACGATATCCCAAATCCCGACCTCCTTCGATTCTACCCACGGTGCTACCGTCGCGTTGAAATCGGCGAAGTGCTCGGTCTCGCGATGTTTGGCGAAGGCCGCGCGATCATCATAGGACTCATACAGTAGAAAACTGTGCGGCCGCTCGGGCATAGTGCACACATCGAACTGATGGCACCACGCTTCGCGCTCCAATGAATTCTTGGCTTGCTGGATCACTGCGGTGCGGAAACTGGCCACATGTTCGGGATGGATATTGAACACCACGTGCACGGCACAGGTTGGGGTGGGCATTGAGTGTTTTCCTAATGGTTTCAACGAGAATCCTGAACCTCAGGCGCTAGCCGTGGGCTTCCCATGTAGCGACGCCCACGGCTAGCGTCTGAGGTTCACTTGGAGAATCTTACTCGAAACAAGTGCTATCAATTTATTGCTAAGCAAAAAACTTAAATAAATCTCCCCACGTTTCGAAACATTTCCGCCTTTTATCTGTCCCCAATAAGTAGGCATGTGGAAACACTCCCAGCCTCCCGCAGACCCACTTATGGAGATAACTAATGTTCTTTGGAAAGCGATTTCGTTCCCAGCCCGTGTCGCAGCGTCGCCGAGGATTGCAGCAACTTCTGCGTCTGGAGCGTCTCGAACAACGCGTCGTATTCGCGGGACTTGCGCCTGTTGCTGTCAATGACCTGTATCACGCAGTCGCCGATGTAACGCTCGAAGTTGCCGTTTCAGGAGTCTTGGCCAACGATTCCGATATGGAGGGTGATACGCTGAAGGCGTTGGAATTCCGTGGCCCTGCCAATGGAAGTTTGTCACTCAATTCCGATGGATCTTTTGCCTACACCCCCAATCCTGGTTTCACTGGGACCGATGGTTTCATCTACCAAGTCGACGACGAAACATCGCTGAGTCATTTAGCCGTGGTGACCATTCATGTCACTCCATCTTCCAATGCGGCTCCACAAGGAGAAAACGATAGCTACTCCGTGGCTGAAGATGGCCTGCTCGGCATCGGCACTACGCATGGTCTCTTGGCTAATGATAGCGATGCTGACGGTGATCCACTGCAAGTGATCCTCGGCACTGAACCCGAACACGGACAGCTCGAATTAAACGCCGATGGCAGTTTCACGTACCTGCCCGCCGCAGATTTTAACGGTATCGATTCGTTTACCTATCAAGTCAGTGATGGCACCCAGACGAGCGATCTGATCGCAGTCGAAATCATGGTGGAACCTGTCAACGATGCGCCCTTGGGAACGAACGATAGCTACGCCATGTTGGAAGATGAAACGCTGACCGTTCCTGTCGACACGGGGGTGCTGCTCAATGACAGTGACATTGATATCGATCCGTTGGAAGCGGTGCTAGCTGTCGGTCCGAAACACGGCTTGCTTGAACTGAACGCCGACGGTGCTTTCACTTACAAACCAGAGCTGAACTACAACGGCACCGATGCGTTTATCTATCAAGTCAGCGATGGGACTGCGATGAGCGAGTTCATTGTGGTCGAGATCTTGGTTTCCGCCGTCAACGATCTGCCGATAGGCACCAACGATAGCTATGCCACGCTGGAGGATGAAGCGCTAGCTGTCCCCATGGAGATGGGGGTGCTAACTAACGACAATGACGTGGATGGCGATGCGTTGGAAGCCATCCTGGGTGTCGGTCCCGAACACGGAATGCTTGAGTTGAGTGCCAATGGTGGTTTCACCTACACCCCCGACGCGAACTTCAATGGCACCGACTCGTTCACGTACCATGTCAGCGATGGGACCGAGATGAGTGAGCTGATCGTGGTGGAGATCATGGTGGAGGCTGTCAATGATGCGCCGACAGGCATGAATGATAGTTACGCCATGTTGGAAGATGAAACTCTCACCGTGCCAATGGAAATGGGGGTGCTGACCAATGATAGTGACGTGGACGGCGACGCGTTGGAAGCCCTCTTGGGTGTCGGACCGGAACACGGCATGCTTGAGTTGAATGCCAACGGTGGATTCACCTACACCCCCGACGCGAATTACAATGGCACCGACTCGTTCACCTACCAAGTCAGCGATGGGACCGAAACGAGCGATCTGATCGTGGTTGAAATCATGGTAGAGGCGGTCAACGATGAGCCTCAGGCCTTGGACGACTCTTATTCCACCGATATCAACGAGACGCTTGTGGTCGCAGGACCGGGCGTACTTGGCAACGACACAGATGGCGATGGTGACATTTTAAAAGCGGAGCTGGTTACCCCTCCCACACACGGTACGCTAACGTTGGCCGAAGATGGAAGCTTCGTCTACGAACCCGACGCGAACTATGCCGGGACGGACCAGTTCAGTTACCGCGCCAGCGATGCCAGCAGTGGCATGACCGCAGTCGTCTCCATTCTGATTCGTGGAGAGAACGAGCGACCGACAGCCAAGAACGATGTTTATCGCGTGAATAGTGGGGGCGAACTGAACATCGCGGCGGTCGATGGCGTGTTGCGGAACGACACTGATGTCAATGACGATCCGTTGCAAGCCATTTTTTATCGTGGACCGCAACATGGCACGCTGGTTCTCAATCCCGATGGTTCGTTCATCTACGCTCCGACACCGGGTTACAGTGGACTCGATTCGTTTCTCTACCGTGCCAATGACGGAGCGCTTTCGAGCCGTCTAGCGGCGGTGACGCTAAGAGTGAACGCGGTTGAGTTGACACCCGAATCGGAGCCACAGTCGATCGCCACAATTCCTGGTCCACTCCCATTGAGCAATTCGCCTGTCGATTCGACCAAGTCGAAAGAAGACAACCACGACGCCATCCTTGGCTCACTGCAGCTCGAAAACTTCTTACTCTCCGAGTTCGAAGAGGTGTTGGCTGCTCGCTAGCGATAAGAATTACTCGCTTGGCCTCGGTAGGACTCATGTTTTACCGAGGTTTAGTTTTTGAATATCGAATGATTTTTGCCTAAAGCAATTCTTTTTGCCCTGCCATGCCTTTGAAAACCTATCAAATTTGCTTCTAGAATCGATTGACTACCCACTAATTCTTCCTTAGAGCCATCTTTTTGCCGCACATTTTTTTGTCGGTACGAGCATCGGTCGAGTTTCAAAACTAATTCAAGCACGTCGCCCAACATTATGTTACCAGCGATCAGAGCACTGTGCGTTTTGGATATGGTACAATAGCTCGGCGTACCTTCGTGCGGCCGCAACCATTTTGCAGGCTCGCACGCTAAACCATCAACGTCAAATCATCTTGAAGCAATCTCCGTGCAAGTTGTCGCTTGTCAACTCGATATCGCGTGGGAAGATAAACCGCGCAATCATCAACGCGTAACGGAATTATTGCAAGCCGCACATATCGAACCGGGTGCGTTGATCGTACTCCCGGAAATGTTCGATACAGGATTTAGCATGCGGGTCGCGGCAACGGCCCAGAGTTCCCAACGCGAAAGCGAAGGGTTCCTGCGCGGCCTAGCCATCAAATATCGAGCAGCCGTGTTGGGGGGCGTCGTTGCACCCCAAGTCGGCGAGACGGCGGCCAATGAAGCGGTCGTGTTCGCTCCAGACGGATCGGAGCTGGCCCGCTATCGCAAGATGCAACCCTTCTCGCTTTCAGGGGAAGACCAACTCTATCCGGCCGGAGAGCGTCACACTCTGTTCGAGTGGCAGGGGGTCAAGATCGCACCCTTTATTTGTTACGACTTGCGTTTTCCCGAACTATTCCGCACAGCGATCCGCGACGGGGCCGAGATGTTCGCGGTCATCGCCTGTTGGCCCGCCGTCCGCTCCGAACACTGGGTACGACTGTTGCAGGCGCGGGCCATTGAGAATCTGGCGTTGGTGATCGGCGTCAATCGCTGTGGGTCCGAACCAAACTTAGACTTCGATGGCCGCAGTGTGGCCTTCGATCAGCTCGGAAAATTCCTATTCGAAGCCGACCGGCGGGAACAAGTGCTAAACTGTGAGTTGGATGTCGCGGCCATGCGCGCGTGGCGCGATAAATTCCCTGCACTTCGCGACAGTCGCATTCTAAAATAAAAATCAGTTCCAATCTTAGAATCGATGGCACGATGCTCTAAAAGAACCTTTAGGAGACTGCTCAACATGCGACCTACTGCCCGTTACATTCCCTTCGCACTCTTCGTCGCGTGGTGCGCGGCATCTCCATTACGGGCCGCAGATAGCTGGCAAGCTGGCGTGTCAAAAGTCAAGATTACGCCCGCCGAGCCAATGCCGATGGCGGGCTATGCCGCGCGCGGCAGTGCCCACGCCACCGGAACGCTCAATGATTTGTGGGCTAAGACTCTGCTGATCGAGGACGCCCAAGGGCAACGCGGTCTATTGGTAACGATGGATCTGTGTGGCATTGAACAAGAACTCTCGCACATGATGTGCGAGCGACTCTCTGCCGAGCTTGGTCTGCAGCGGGAACAGATCATACTCTCGGTCTCACATACGCACAGCGGACCGGTCGTGGCCAAAAACCTCCGACCGATGCACTATCAAATGTTCGATGCGGCCGATCAGAAACGCGTCGACGATTACGCCAATTGGTTGGTCGACCAGGTGGTAGCTTCCGCCCTCCAAGCCCGCGAGCGTCTTAAGCCGAGTCGGTTGGCGCATGCGAGTGGGGTGGTGACATTTGCGACCAATCGCAGGAACAATCCAGCGGATGAGGTTCTGGCCCGTCGCGCGGCAGGCTTGTTGGCTGGCCCAGTCGATTACAGCGTACCGGTGTTGGCCGTGTTTCAAGCCGACGAGTTAGTCGCCACGCTCTTCGGTTACGCGTGTCATTGCACCACGCTCGGCGACATGGAATGGTCAAGCGACTATGCTGGGTTCGCGCAAGACGAGCTTGAGTCGCTGCGACCTGGCTGTACGGCCATGTTCTGGGCTGGTTGCGGCGCGGATCAAAATCCACTCCCCAGAAAAACGGTCGAGCTGGCGCAGCAGTATGGCAGCGAGTTGGCGCAGGGTGTGATCGATGTTCTGAGCGGCGTACTCCAGCCAATCGAGCCTGTCCTTACGACGCAGTATCAGGAGATACCTCTCCCGTTTGCGAATTTGCCCAGCGAAGAACAACTCAACAATGACAGCCAAGCGGACAATATTTATACAGCCTCGCGGGCGCGATACCTGCTAGCCGAAATTGCTGCGGGTAAGCCGCTGGAGCCTGCTTATCCGTACCCCATCGCCTGTTGGAGTCTCGGTAAAAGCTTAGATTGGTTCGTGTTGGGGGGAGAGGTTGTGGTTGACTACTCATTGGCGATCAAAGCTGAACAGCCAGCGACTCGCTCCACTTGGGTGATGGCTTATGCCAACGATGTGATGGCATATATCCCATCGCGCCGCGTGTTGACGGAGGGGGGATACGAGGGTGGCGGCGCGATGGTCTACTACGGCTTGCCCACCATCTGGGCTCCCGAAATCGAAGCCCTCATTTTGCAGGAAGTCAGGCGTCAACGGAAATAAGCATCATGCGGAAAATAACTGTCGCGACTTAAGCGTAGCTGCCGTCACCAGACGGCAGTGAGTCGACGTTCTGGCGAACGTAGCTACGAAACTTATGTGAGTCGACGTTCTGGCGAACGTAGCTACGAAACTTATGTCCCGCTCGATGCTAAGCGCACTCACACTTTTGGAAACTCCTCGAGCAGCGTAGCCAAAATTTCTTGGTCGCTATCGGGCCGCGAAGGACTACCGGGATGCGTGCGATTGGATGCGATCCAACCACGCAACTTTAAGAACTGAGCCGCCGTGTGTTTGTAAGCTGGTACTGGTGCGCGAAAGGCGAAGAAGCCCAAATACTGCAGCCAATCGTTGACAGCGAAGAATCGCGAATCCCCGTCCAACCACATTTGGTCGCGTGCGGCGAACCAATCTGGAGCCATAGTACTCAGGCCCAATAGATAGTCGCTGCCATAGACGACCATGTCGATCGCCAAATCGTTGCCGGTAAAAACATGGAAGTCGGGACGGAGCGCGTCGCGAATCGCCAACCGTTCCCATTCCAAACCACGGTCAAGCGAACTGTGCTTGGCCCCCATACATTGTGGAATACGGACCAATTCGCGATAAACTTCACTGGAATAGATCTTGCCGAAAGAAGCAAACATCTGGCCCAGTTCAAATCCGATGAACTGCTCGGTCGCAGTTCCCAACCGACGATAAGCGTCGATCAGCGGTTGGTCGTGCAGTCCAGTTAAGCCGAACGATTGAAAGATCACCGGCGTCCCAGCGTGCTGTTGAATCGATTCAATTTGTTTCAGATACCCTTCCGCGTTGAAAGGATCGCCAGGTTGATCACCGACAAAGGCCCCCGCCACAAAGCGTTGTCCGGCGCACAACGACTGCGTCTCTTGCAACACCGCCACACGCGTTTGTTCGTCGATCAAATTAGCGTAGCCGGTGTCCATATTGACGGCGGGTACTAGCCCTGCCGTCAGCGTCCGCTCCACATGGCCGCGAAAGCCCGGCCAATCGATCTCTCCCGCTTCCGTGAAGGGGAGAAGAATTGCCGACATACCCAGGATTCTTCGGCGGGTCTTCCAAGCTGGGATCGATTCGACGGTTCTCACGACACAAACTACCTCAATAGATTGATTAATTCATCTTCCAAGACCGGGAGCAGACCGCGATCGTTGCTGCGGATCGCGTGGGAAAACAGTTCGACCAATTCGCGATGCCGAGCCAATACTTCGCGGCGACGATCGGCGATTGGACTCACCTCCCAACGATCCTCCGGTTTGACGTACAACAGTTCTGGCAATAGTTGTTCTGGTTGCAACTCCGCCGAACGCTTCTGGAGGAGCGCGCTCCAAGCGGGAGAGCGAATCCAGTTTTTATCTTGGCCTGCAATCATAGCTAGTGAAAGCTCGTTGGGCCAGCGCTGAGGGGACTCGGCTGCGGCATTCAGAAGAGGATTGCGGCCCCAAGCGCCGGCTGGCAGATCCCAGCCCAGCAGCGCCGCTAAGCAGGCAGCCACATCAGGCAACTGGAACAACTCCGGGCGGCGGAGACCAATTGGCAGTCTTTCGGCAGGGGAAACGATAGTCGCCGTATGTAGCTCTTCGCCATGCAATTGAGGACGCCCCCAGCCCAGTCGCCCATGTTCGCCCAGTGGCACGCCCCCTAGCGAAGTTAGCAACCACGACCAGGCCGCTGCATCGTCGCGGACTTCGACAGACTGCAGTAATGCGCTAATGGCTTCATCGATCACTGCACTTTGCGCCGCAGCTACTTGTCCCCAGCCGACGATCCAATCGGGATCGGTCTCAGGGCCGACATCAAACGCGGGTGGGAGCGTTTGCGTGGGTGGAGGCGGGTCGCCGGGGTCAGCAAACTGGGCTCGCAAATCGAGTGGAGCATCCCAGGGGAGCCGTAAGCCACGGCTGTGAATCCACACCAATCCAGGTTCGCCGAGAGCCAATTCCTGAGCGGCCGCAGCGAACAACTCCATCACTGCGCATTGGGACGACTCGTGCGCGGGCTGGTCCGAGTGAGTTGGTTCAACCAGCGTCACCGTTGGACAACCATACGCATCTGCCACCGCCGCCACGCGTTCGCAGTCGGTCAGCAAACGTGGCTCCCAACTATCGCTGCTGTTGTCCGACGCCATACGCCACAGATTCCAATCTCGCTTTCCCTCCTGCATCGCATGCCGCGCGGTCCACAGACTATTGAGCTGCAGCTCCAGGTCCTGTGAATCGACGAAGCATTGGTCGAGCAGCACACCACCGGCCGCCAAACCGTCAAGTGCTGGCGTGACCGCAGTGCTCGATCCGTAGGCTCCCACCAGCCCCGTCCCGAGGCCTTCGATCACGATGACCACGGCGCTGTTTAACTGGCTTTGTCGTTGCAACTGTTATCACCCATACGGATCACCCATTCGCTGGCACTTACGCACCTAAATCATATCGCCAGAGTTTAGCTGTGATGTACGTTTACGTGAACGACTCTCGGACGATTTTTCCTGGCATTATCAGTCGACGCGCCAGCCAGTGGGGCGCCGAATTGGCGCGTGTACTTAAGGAGTATCAACGGCTGCAATCGTTGGAGTCTAGCCTTTAGGCGATCTGAGAGGTACAGAGATCGGCTAAAGCCTAGACTCCAGCGCGTAAGTACACGCCATTCGAGCGAGTCTCTGGCTTGTGGTCGTCGAAAACGAACTAATTCGGCGGACCGACTCGCTGGCGCGTCGAGATATCGAAAGTGCAACTGTTTGTTAAGAGAAAAACCCAATGTTTCCTAGTTCAGTTTCTACTAACACTAACAACTCAATTGCCAGTTCGGCTGTTGTCGTTAATTTGACGCCGGTGACGCTCCCGCTAACGCCACTGAGCGTGGAGAAATGCCATGTGTGGGGGACCGATTTCGCGCGACTCAATATGCCACAGACTTTGTCACTGGCTGAGGCAGTCATTAAGCGACGCGCGCCAGAATTCTTTGTCACCGCCAACCTAAACTACTTGATGCTCACTGAACAGCATCCACGATTGTCGGAAATCAACGCGCGGAGCATCGCCGTCATCGCAGATGGTCAGCCCATCGTTCACCGCAGTCGTTCGAGTGGCAATCCACTCCCTGCCCGCGTCGCAGGTGCAGACATGATCGTCGAACTGTCGAAACTGGCTGCTGCGCAGGGTTATCGGGTCTTCCTCCTGGGAGCCCCTCCCGGCGTAGCACAGCGAGCGGCGGATGAACTGCGCCGTCGGTTCCCAGCCCTGCAAGTTGCCGGTTGCTATTCGCCCCCATTCCGTCAGCTAACCTCCGCTGAACACGATGAAATGTTGTCGATGATTCGCCAGTCGCGTACCGACATCCTGTTCGTCGCCTTTGGTCAACCCAAGGGAGAATATTGGATCTACGATCATTACCAAGAGTTGGGTGTTCCGTTGAGTATTCAACTGGGTGCGTCATTCGACTTCCTAGCCGGTACCGCGCACCGCGCACCGGCTAGTTGGCAACGGTTCGGCTGCGAATGGTTGTATCGCGCCCTCTCCGACCCACGCCGACTCGGACCCCGCTACGCGCGCAACCTCGCGTTCCTCGCAAAACGAAAGTTTGCAGATTTTTTTGAGGCTAGAGGCTAGAGGCTAGAGACTAGAGACTAGAGACTTTTACTCCAACACAAAACACATTACACATTACTTCACTAGCTACTAGCTACTAGCTACTGGACTACTTCCATGAAAATCGCGATCGTTGAACAAGATGAATTGCTGTGCGATCTGGTGTCGTTTCGGCTCGAGCTGCTGGGGCATGAAGTGGTGCTGTGGAATACGGCTGCCGAAATGCTTAGTAAGGTCGACGCGGCGGAGATCGATTTGCTGATTGTAGATACACACCAAGCGGATATGCAGGGCTGGGAGGCGATCCAGAAAGTACGGCATGTGCACTCGGCCGACGTGTTGCCGATTCTGGCGATTTCCATTGACACCGATTTGAGCTTGGTGGAGCAGGCTTACAAGGCGGGGGCCAACGACTACTTAATCACCCCCTTTGACCCTGCCACGCTGCAGTCAAAAACCGACAAACTGCTGATGCTCAAGCATAATATCCTTTAGAGAAGTGAACCATGGTTGCGCGACTGGGCGATATTTTAATTGATGAAGGCATTTTGACTGACGAGCAGTTGTCGGCTGGCATGCGCGACAAGCCGCGTCATATTTTGCTAGGTGACTGGCTGCTGCAGCGTGGGGATATTACGCGTCCACAGCTTGGCCAAGCCCTGTCGCGGCAATTCGAGATTCCCTACGAAGAACTCGACGTCAGCGCCATCAATCCGCAGATCATTCGCTTGCTTCCAGAGAAGCTGGTCCGCGCGCGAAAGATTCTCCCGATCGGCATCGACCGGCGTTCGCTTCGGCTGGCAATGCTTGCGCCCGATGACATCGAGACGATTGCCGAAGTCGAGTTGATGACGGGTTATTCTGTCGAACCGGTCATCGCCCAAGAAGCGGAACTGATGCAGGCGATCGATCGCGGCTACGACGGTCGCAGCATTGCGCGACAAACCATTGTTGACATGAAACTCGAGGAGCTCTCCAAACTCAACTTGATCGAGGATGTCATCGACGCCGACATGGTGGAAGATGAAGAAGCCCCAGTGGTGCGGTTGGTGCACGGCATTCTCGAAGGTTCGCACGACGCAGGGGCGAGCGATATCCATCTGGAACCGCATCAACCTGAGATGCGTGTCCGCTATCGGGTCGATGGTGAATTGCAACAGACCATGACTATCCCCGCGCATATCGAACCAGCGGTCGTAGCGCGGATTAAGGTCATGGCGGAGATGAACACGACCGAAACGCGGCGCGCGCAAGACGGTCACATTACGCTGACTGGCAACGACAAACGGATCAACTTTCGCGTTAGTAGTATTCCCACGGTCGGGGGCGAAAAACTGGTGCTGCGTCTGCTCGATGAGGGCTCCAAGACTTTCTCGCTGGAGCAGCTCGGGATTCTCGACAAAGACATGAAGCGACTACAGCAGATCATCGATCGCCCGCACGGTATGTTCATCGTGACTGGCCCCACCGGTTCAGGCAAGACCACCACGCTCTACGCCGTGCTGAGTCTGCTCAATGCGATTGAACGCAATATTGTTACCGTCGAAGATCCGGTCGAGTATCGCTTGCCGGGGATCAATCAGATTCAGAACAACAATGAATTTGGTTTGGGCTTTGCCAATGCACTCAAGTACATTATGCGGCAAGATCCCGATGTCATCATGGTCGGAGAAATACGCGATCAAGAGACAGCCACCGTCGCCGTCCAAGCCGCCTTGACGGGGCACTTGCTGATTAGCACCTTACACACCAACGATGCCCCCAGCGCGGTGACGCGTTTGAACGATTTGGGAATCGACCACTTCAAATTGGCAGGGGCCATGGTAGGGAGTATCGCACAACGCCTGTTACGGAAACTGTGCACGCATTGCAAGGCTCCCTGCACCCCCAACACCGAGTTGACCGGCCGCTTGCGCGTCAGTCCAGAAGCGCTGGCGAACAACACCTATTATCGCCCGGTGGGCTGCAAGAAGTGCCTCAACACCGGCTATTCGGGACGACTACCCATCTTCGAGATCATGAGCGTCAGCGGCCAAGTAATGACCGCCATCGAACGCGGTTTGCCCGTCTCCAAGATCCGCGAATTAGCGGTGGAAGAGGGGATGACGGAATTGTTGCAAGCCGGTTTGTACCAAGCTGGCATGGGCGTTACGTCGCTCGACGAAGTCTACTTTAAGACCATGAATTAGGCCCCCATAGCATGTCTCCATCAAAATCCGCCCTACCCGCCAAGGGATTCTGGCAAGTTGTCGTACGGGAATTGACCGTCGATCGCAGGCAACCAAACAAGGTGCGCATGTCAGCTCGCGATTTGGCGAGCTTGCTCAATATGCTCTGCACTTTGATCGATAACGGCATGCCCTTGCAAAGAGTGTTAGGGGCCTTGGCCAGCGATCCTTCACTAAGGAAACATCGCAAGTTACTTAACCGTTTGCATGGTCGCTTGGTCGAAGGGAGTAGCCTGCACGCGGCCCTGGCGATCTTTCCCAATGCCTTCTCCGCCAACGTGGTCCAGCAGGTCAAGCTGGGTGAACTATCGGGCAATCTGAGCGCCACGCTGCGACGTATCGTCGATCAACTTGAAAGCTGGGTCAAGCTCCGCAATAGTTTGACACAGAAGCTCTCTTACCCGGCGCTGGTCACGTTGGCCGGGAGCGGGCTGATGATCTTTATGCTGACCGTCGTCGTACCTCAGTTTGAAACGATCTACGCCGAATCGAAAGTGTCGCTCCCCTGGGTCACCAGCGTTGTGACCACTCTGAGTCGCACTCTGCTAAAACACTTCTACCTGCCACTCATACCGCTGGTCGCCATGCTGTTCGTGTGGTGGCGGGTGCGATCCAGCGCCAAAGCGCGATTGTTGTTCGATAACACCATAACGCGGGTCCCCTTCATCGGCGCGTTCGTGTGTGATATCGCCGTCCTGCAATTCCTGCGCAGCGTCCATGCCCTCAGCGCGGCCGGCTTTGTTCCCATCGATGCCATCTCGCAAGCCTGTACCACGGTCGGGAATCGACATATCCGTCAGCAGCTCGAACACATGTCTGCCGTGCTCGTGCATGGTACGAAACTGAGCGTGGCCCTGAACAAGCTTGAGCACGTTATTCCCAGCTCGGTTCGTCAGTTGATCATGGTCGGTGAGCATTCTGGAAATATCACCAAGGCCTGCGAAGGCTGTTGTGATTTTATGCAGAATCAATTGTTGCGCCGAACCAATGGTGCCATGGGCTTGATCGAGCCATTGTTGACCGTCGGATTAGCCACCTGTATCGGCTGGATTGTGTTGGCCATGTACATGCCCATGTTCAAGATGTTTGACGTGTTGGATTTCTAGTGAGACCCCTGCGAGCTTGCTCTAGCGTCAACAAAAACTTCGCCTGATGAAGCAACTCATCATCGAACTCAAGCTGAATAATGCGTTGCTCCTTAAGTCGCGTTATCTCCTGCTGGTGCTCGCTCACAATCTCCCCTGCTACGCGGTTGATCTTTCTGCCGCTCAACGAAAACGTCAGGATCAGCATGCAATATATCACCAACGGTAGCAGCGATAGCAACATACTAGTCAGCAATAGGCTAGCCGTGGGGTGCGGGAAATCTTCCAGTCGTGTAGCGTCGCCGCCGGACAGGACACTCCACGAAGCCATAAAGTATTCGCGATAGATCAACACAATTGGCCCAGCCATAAACATCCAAAACAGGACTACGCCAACCAACGCCCAGAGTTGAACCAGGCCTGTGCGGGTGGCATTTCGGTCAATGGCTGCGTCAAAAATCTGTTGGGATCGATTCTGCAATTCCTCAACACCTGTTAGCCGCATGCCAGTGGAGCTGGGTTGACTGGTTTCTCGTTGGTTGCGAGGTCGCAGCTTGAGTACCGTACGATGAAACTGATCGCACAATGGTTTAAGCCGCTCTTCGACTTGTTGTTGAGTTCGACGGTGAATGCCATTGGTTACCTCGCTCGCGAATTCGTGATTCTGTTTCACGTTCTTGGCCCACGAAGCCAACGCTCCGAACAAACTGGGGAGACTCCCGGACATGGCCAGGACCACGCGATCCCAAGCCCCTTGCGTCAAATTGAGCGTTGACATCAGTGTGCGATAGGGGAACCACAGCAAAGAGGTATCGTTAACCAATCGCGCGCGAAGTCGCATACGCACTCCAGTAGCCAGTACAGTTTGGCTCCCCAGCAAAGACTCCAACACGCGTTCGGGGAGTTGTTGTGTTTCGCGGTGCAGTTGTTCGACCGCTTCGGATAGTTGTGGCAATTCGTCACCGATTAGCTTCGCCACCTCAGCCTTCAGGCGTTCCATGGCGGCCTTGGTCCGCTGCTCTTTGGCTGTCCCCAGTTTATGGTCGGTGATCCCCAAGTCGTTCAGTCGATCGAGGACTCCACTGAGAAAGACTTGCGACGCAGCCGCTTCATCTCCACTGATTTCGAAATCGGGGATCAACAGTTCAGGCATGATCTGAGAGCGAGGAGCCATCAACGCTAGTTGCTCACGCAAGGCTCGCAGATCCTCGGTAAGTTCGCCTGCAGCTTGACTGTCGGCCAGCTCTTCGGGAGCGACTGAGCTGATAACAGGAATGCAGACCGAGCCATCAATTTGACGAGCGATGGTCAGATTGGCGGCGGCCCGCAATTGATCGCGGGCGATCAGCAAAATTTTCAGTGGTGCCAGCGATAACGCTTGTTCCGCCAACTCGGCAGCTCGCTGATCGGCATCGGTTAGGCCGGGGGTATCGAGCAACACGTAAGGCTGACCAATCTTGGCCAGTTGAGTAATCTGACAGGGGTGGTAGATCTCACAGTTGGGGTCGAGTCCATCGGGGGCCAGCGGTCCGATCCACACCAAACGCGTCGTGGCGTCGGCATTCAAATCTCCGCTGGGGAGCAAACTCCGCAATCTCGCGTCGCGCACGAATTGTTGCGCCGCCCACGTCTTGCCCTGTCCCTTGGCACCGACGATGGCGATCAGCAACGCGTTGATGCCGCGCCCTGACTGAATGTTGACTAGGTCGTTGGCGTAATGCTGACACGCTTCGCCGACGGCCAGCGTCAGGGGCGTTTCCCCAAAAACAGCTTGCGTGGCATCCACGACGCTTTGAGCAAAACTTGGGAGTGGTTGATCCACGTTGGGTTATCTCCGATTGGGGCAATCTCAGCTCGATGCGAATACCAGCTCGACGCGCCAGCCAGTGGGTCGCCTGCTTTGTTGGGGATGGCTATCCGCGAACTGTCATTCCGACGACCCTCTCGCTGGCGCGTCGAGCTGGTATTCTGGTTCTTAATTCAACTGCGCCAGCTCGCACAGACTGGCGGTGACCACGGGCTGTGGGCAGCTCCAGACCAAAAAGAAGAGTGCTTCGCGGGCCATGCGACCGGTGGCGTGACTGGCCACAAAGCCCGCCCCTTTGGCTGCCGACAAGGCCGCTTGAGTTGAACGCAACGCCAGTGAATTCGCCCGTTGCCGCAATTCACCGGTAGAGATAGATTCAACTCCATCGGTCAAATAGATCAATGCTTGCCGTAACTGCTCGCAATCATCGCGCAATTTGTTAGCCACCGGGAATAACTCGTTGCGCTGCTGGGCTTGCTCGGCCATAAAATCGACAGCGGCCAGAGCTAGTCCAAGCGCCAGTGTCGACGTTTGCAAACCACCAGCACCTCCGCCGGAGCCAACCGTCATGACCTGCTCGATCGGGCCAGCTAATATTTCGTCGGCAGCAACGTGGACATTCTGTAAAGCGACTTGATCAGTGCAGCTTGCCGACAGCGCCACAAGCGTCTGACCGGGACTGGGCGTAACCCCCGAGCGGTTGGAGGGGACCGCGCACAGCACTTGTCGGCCGTCCTCCAGCGTGGCCCCCAGGACAAACAGATCGGCAGCGCTGGCGGCGGTAACCCACGGGCTGAAGCCGTTGAGCAGTAGTCCGCCATCTGTCTGCAAGTCGGCTGTTAGCACTGGCCGCGCCACGTGTTGGCGACTGGTGGTCAGATGGCTGATCCCCACAGTAACGAACAGCTCTCCGGCTGCCATGCGCGGCAATAGCTTCTGTTTGAGCACTGCGTTGTGGCTGGCCAGAATGCGACGACAGGCGGCCTGCCATTGCGTTAGTACAAAGGTGGTCGTCAAGCAATTCTTGCTGAGCGCCAAATATCCCGCCAGGATTTGTTGTTCATTCCAGCCCCAGCCCCCATAGGCTTGTGGGATGAACCAACGAAAGATACCAGCCTCGGCGCACCACTGCATTTGCCGCGCAGGCCACTGGGCCGCTAGATCGAGCTCGGTGGCCGCAGCGCTCAGACGCGCGCACAAGGCAATGGTGTCACCGCTTTGTTTCGCATCTGTCAAAGTTGAACAATCGATTTGACTGTGGGATTGAAGGTGCACACGGCTAGTGCCTGAAGTTCACGGATGTCATAAACTAGGTTTGGGAGGTTCGATGGGGGCTTCGAAGGTGGCGACCCCCTTGGCTTTGAGGTTGCGTCGATAAACGCTGCTCCCCGTGGTGACAAACAATACATCGCGACGGGTACCGCCGAAGGCCAGGCCATTGGCCATGCCCACGGGTGGTGGAGCCAGTATAAAATGCACTCGTCCGAGCTGATCGAGAACTTGAATACCCGCCGCAGAGGTGACGAAAAATCGACCTTCATTATCGACGGCCACACCGCTGGCACCACTGCTGCGACTCAAGTAGGGGAGGTGCAGGAAGCCGTACTGCTGCCGATGCTCCAAGGTTTGATCGGCGGCGATTCGCGCCTGCAACGTCGTTTGGCTAGGTGCCACCAGCATATGTAGGAACGCGTGATCAGCCGTGGGGGCGATGCTCGAAACCGGCTCGGATAACTGCAAGGCAGGAATCATCGCCCCTTCGTAAGTGCTCCACCAAATCATGGGGGTCGCTTGATCGTTGATAAAAAAGCCATTGGGGAGCGTGGTGAGCGAATGAGACTTGGCGTCCGCGATCAAGACCTGCTCTTGCCCTTCGGGACTAAATCTCACAATCTGTTTCGAATCTTTACAACCATAAAGAAACCCATTGGGACCGAAGGCCAAACCACTTACGCGTCCGGTCTGATCAGCAAAGATGCGCGTCTTGCCATCTTCACCTACGCGATAGATCCGCCCCGCTTTTGAGTCGCAAAAAAAGAGTTCACCAGCAGCATTACAGGCGGGAGCCTCAGCCATTGCATGACCCGAACTGACCTCTTCCCAAGCGGCACCTGGAATCAGCACGTCGATCCTGCGTTCGACGGTCGCATTGGGAGCCACCTTGATTGGCTGTGGATAGTCGCGCCACAACCAACGCAAAGCTTCGGGCATGATGGAACTGGAGTGCTTGGCATTGTGTCCCCCTTCGCCCCAGATATGTTTGACGTCGTAGCCAGCCCAGGTGAGCGAGCTGAGCATACTCTGATTGGCTTGCCACCAATCGCCAGCATAGATGTTCAGGTCATGACTACCATCCTGCAAAAACACTCGCAGCGGTTTTGGTTCCAGTTTGCGAACCAGAACTGGCAAGGCATCACCACCGCGCAGTCCCACAAAAGTCCCCACGGTGCACAGCACACGCCGGAAGGCATCCGGACGTTCCCAGGCGGCATTGAAAGCACAGATCCCTCCCGAGCTGGAACCGGCCAGTGCACGGTCATTCGGGTCACTGCTGAGCGAGTACTTCTTGCTCACTTCAGGTATCAATTCCTCCAACAAGAAACGCGCGTAGCGATCTCCGAGAGAATCGTATTCAAAACTGCGATTGAATCGAGGTTGCGATTTCTCCTTGCTAGCCGGAACGATCCCTGGAGTAACAAAGATTCCGATCGTGACCGGCATTTCTTGCGAGTGAATCAAGTTGTCGCAGACCTGCGGCAAATTCCAGCCCCGTGCGCGGTTCAGACCATCTTGCACAATCAGCGTGCAAGCCGGTTTGTCGGGCGTGTACTGAGCGGGAACGTAGATCCAATACTCGCGCTCGGTACCGGTAAAAATTTTGCTGGCGAGGCTGAATGGACCCTCGATCTTCCCTTCCGGCACCCCCTCTTGTTTTTGGGCTTCGGGTGGAATTGGGTAGCTCTCCTCCTGTCCCTCAGAACCCTGTCCCCAACTGGAACTAGCTAAACTGCCGAACAGCATCCACGGGAGCAACACGCACAACGCAAGGAATTTGAAGTTTCGGTACAGAAAGAATGGAGACATGATTGGCGGCCAGGCGGGGCGAAACGAGTTTTAATTGCTGTCGGAGAAACCAAACCTTTATCTTAATCGATTCATCCCGACTATGCGATTGGACCAGTTTGGTGGAAGGCGGATAGTTTTATGGAAGCTAATCACGTAGATTGGATGATTATTTCATAACTTGCATCCGTGAAGATTTGCGGAATCCAGAAACCACTTTTGGTGTTCATGAAATTCACTGCGGATTCCACCGAAAACTCTCGGCCAGATTTCCATTTGCGATTTATTACTCAATGAACGACGACGTGGTAGATGTGGTTGCGATTCTTGATTGTCGGATGGACCCCGATAGGACCGCTGACAGACTTGGACGAACAAGATGAGTTGCTCCCCTAGTTTTGAACGCTTTTCCGAGCTGGCCCGAGACCACGAATTGGTCCCAGTTTATCGTCGACTGCTGAGTGACTCGCACACCCCGGTGTCAGCCTTTCGCCAGGTCGACGATGGTCTCGGGGCGGCCTGCCTGTTCGAGAGCGTTATCGGTGGCGAGAAAGTTGGACGTTACAGCTTCATCGCCGTCGGTCCTCGCAGCCGCATAGCAGCCCGCGAATCGCAGTTACAACAGGATGAGCAAACGATCGAGGTCAGTGATCCACTCGACTATCTGTGGCAAGCCGTTTCGGGCAAACGCGTGGCTGTCTTGCCCGAGCTGCCGCCGCTGACGGGTGGCGCGATAGGCTTTGCCAGCTACGATGTGGTGCGGTATGTGGAACATCTCCCCCATGCTCCGACCGATGACCGACAACTTCCCGACTTGGATTTCTCCATCTTCGATGACTTGATCATCTTCGACCATGTCACCAAATCGTTGTTTGTCGTCGCCCACGTGCACTGTGACCAGTTCCCTGACTCTCACCGCGCCTATCGCGATGGAGAGCAGCGACTGGACCGACTGACCGCCAAACTCCAGCAGCCAACCCATTCCGTCTCCGCCGACGAGTTCGATGGCGCTGAGCAACCGGAACTCAGCCCGCGCAGCAATTTTACGCGCGAGGAATTCGAAGCGGCAGTCAACAAATGCGTGGAATACATTCGAGCAGGAGATATCTTTCAAGTCGTAATCAGCCAGCGCTGGGAGCTACCTGAGCTGTGCGATCCCTTCGAGGTTTATCGTACACTGCGCGTCATCAATCCGAGTCCCTTTATGTTCTTTGTGCGCACCCCGACCGTGACGCTGGTCGGCTCCTCGCCCGAGGTCATGTGCCGCGTCATGGATGGTGTCACCACGGTTCGTCCCTTGGCTGGCACCCGACCACGCGGCAAGACCCCCAAGGAGGATCAAGAGCTGGCGGAGGAGTTGTTGGCCGACCCCAAGGAACGGGCCGAACATGTGATGCTGGTCGATCTCGGTCGCAACGATGTCGGGCGAGTGGCCAAGTACGGGTCGATCGAATTGAGCGATGTGATGGTGGTCGAACGCTATAGTCACGTCATGCACATCAGCTCCAATGTTCAGGGGCAACTCCGCTCAGGCATGCACGCCATGGACGCCTTGAAAGCTTGTCTACCAGCCGGCACGGTCAGCGGGGCTCCCAAGGTGCGGGCCATGGAGATCATCGACGAAATTGAACCTCATCGACGTGGTCCCTATGCGGGTGCCGTCGGTTATATCGACTACTCAGGCAATATGGATACCTGCATCGCACTGCGTACGATTGTTTTCAGCGGAGGCAAGATCTACATCCAATGCGGCGCTGGCATCGTGGCCGATAGTGTGCCCGCAGCCGAGTATCAAGAGACACTCAATAAAGCCGGTGCCATGCTAAAAGCCATTCAAACCACCGTCGCCAGAACAGGCTCCAAATGAAATTGGGTGCACTGGACAGCCCTGTTTCGAATTGAGCTCCAAGTGCTTCAACTTTTTGCCGCACATCTTTTTGTCGGAAAACTCTAGCGGCTGACGAGACGCTGGTTTCGACATCAAGGCGGCACGGAAGTGATGGAGGACTAAGACAATTCTACAGCAAGAAAAATGTACGGCAAAAAGATGACATGCAACAACTAGTTGGTTTTGGGCTGGCGAACGACGCGCTCAAGCAGCAGATAGTTTCGCTCTTGGAACTCGGTGACCTGTCCCGATACGATCCAGCGATCATCGCCGACATCATCCATGACCGCTTTGAGGATGCGCTGGGCCGTCAGATTTTCTAACGCAGCCAGCGGAGGCGAGTCTTCGTCAAAACTAATCAGCAAACGTTCCCCGGAGCTACGACAAGTCGCCAGTCGCTCGCTAACTCGGGTCCCTTCGCGCATCAACGTCCCGTGTGTCCCAACTTCTTCGGTGGCTCCGTTCAAAGTCGAATCGGCACCCACCGCATCGCGAACGCTCCCCGGAGGTAGGTTGGAGATCGCGCTGGCCGCAAGTATGCAGATCCCGATGCCGACAGCCGGGCGACGGATGCAGGCCGCAGCGAGCGTTACAAAGAACATCAAGGCCTCGAATCGTGGCTGTTAAAGAAGTTGATTACCCGCCCGTCCATCACAGAGATCGACGTCAAGCTTTTCTCTTAGGAAGTACCATTGCATGTAAGCAAATGACGCCGCCACCAGTCAATAGTGCCCAACCCAACCAATGCGGTGGCTTAACGGTCTTCTTGGGGGAGGGGTGGACGTTGAGGTAAAGTGATGTGCCGAAGTCCTGAGTGGCCAGTTGCGAATCCTTGACCACCTTGGCCAAGGCCCGCGTGCTCGTTTCATTCAGCACGAACGATTCAACCATGCGGAATTGCATCCCCAGCAGGAATAACAATATGCCGACCATGAAGTACCGATTGCGATCAAACTCCACCGTTCTACCCTCCGCTCGATGCGACCACGCTGTAGGACTTTTTAAGCGTGAAATTCCTTCACGTCCCACTACCGGCTATCGGTCACTGTTGAGCTAGCAATTGAGCCTTTCAATCGGCCTGAGTTCATTGCCGATCGCGCCGATTGTGCCTACCATCATCGGCCCCTGCATTGGAAAGTCGCTGATCAGTCTTGTAGCTGCCGTCGCCAGACGGCAGAAAGTCGACGTTCTGGTGAACGTAGCTACGACATCTGCGTAGCTGCTGTCGCCAGACGGCAGAGATTCGACGTTCTGGCGAACGTAGCTACGGCCCTCCCCGCTTACCTGATCGCACTCTTTTTCGCGACAGCCACAGATAGATCGTTGTCAACGAAATTGAGCATCTCACTGGCGATTTGTGTGTTCCATGCCAAGCACACTCGTCGATCACTTCTTGTGATGTGTACCTTGGACGGATCCTGGTCTAGGTTCGCTTCTGCGTTTTCGCTTGGCATGGCTGCTTGATTTGCGAAACGCTGAACATCGGTGCGATCGACACAATCGCACTCCATACAGGATCATCAGCTTATGTTCGGTATTCGTCGACGTTGGCCCGCTCTCGCTGCTGCTGGAGCCGCTCTGCTTTATGTAGTCAACAACTATCAATTAGCTGGCTTGGAGCATCTCCACCTGAAACCGCTAGAGCAAGCGAGTCGAACCTCAACCACTCAATCGTTTGACCCGTCGGGCGGAAGTGCGCTGGGGTTTGACTTCACTCAGTTCGGCATTCGCAACTCCCCTCCGCTCGGGAACGATTTCAACATCGATCCCTACTCGGCCAACAACGGCTCATCGCGCTCGCCAGCCTGGAAGGACCTTCTGAGCGTGGGAGAAAAGTTGGCCCTGTGGCAAGACAAACTGACAGACGCTGATCGCCAGTCCCCTGCCACCAGTCCCAATCGACCTGCATTTCCAGCCTTCACTCCGATCCCATTGCCACAGGACTTAGCCTCCCCGCATTTTGGTTTGCCTAGCACTGGTGGCACTGTGCAGGGTCTCGCCCGTTCTCAACAACCTGACTCGATACCAGCGGGCACCATGACCAGTCTTAGCGGAGTCGGGAGCCCCCCCAGTTTCTCGGGCCCGGCGAACGACGTAGGACGCAGCATTCGTATCGCATCCTTTAAACTCCCAGCGATAGGGACGGCGCTATTGAATAAGCCACATGTCGTACAAATGCTGGTCTCCATACTGCGGCAATACGATGTGGTAGCGCTGCAAGGTATTGAAAGCAACCGCGACGATATCTTGCCATTGCTGATTGATAAACTCAATCAATCGGGAGGCACGTTCGATTATCTCATCGGTCCGCGCGTCGGACGCGTCGCGCCACACGAGCAATTCGCCTTCGTATTTGATACCAGTCGCTTGGAAACGGATCGCTACCAGTTGTACAGCGTCGATGACCCAGAAGATCTGATGAATCACGAACCACTGGTGGCTTGGTTTCGTTGTACAGGTCTTCCGCAGTCCGAAGCATTCACGTTCTCGCTGATCAACGTCTCGATTGACCCGCAAACTGCCGACGCGGAACGAGCGATGTTGCCGGGGCTGATCGAAGCTGTCCAGCGCGACGGAAGGAATGAAGACGATTGGATTTTGCTCGGAGACTTCGCTGGTGGCAATGCACAACTCGCGCTTTTGGAGAGCATCGGAGCGCGCTTCGCCATCAGCGACATCCCCACCAATATCGCGGGAACACAGATGCTGGACACGCTCATCTTCTCCGGTCGCTCCACCACGGAGTTTACAGGACGCGCTGGCGCGTTTGACTTCTTGCGGAAACACAATTTGTCGCTAGAGCAGGCGCGCGAAGTGAGCGAGCACATGCCCGTATGGGCCGAGTTTTCGTCCCTGGAAGGTTATCAGCCCGGTCGAGTCGCACCTGTGAGCGGTGAAGTAGTGAAGTAGTGGAGTGGGTGGCACTGGCTGGGGCCAGTGTGATCGAAGGAGTCGAGTTGGAAGCTTCCGCCGATTCTCCTTAAGCGCTCGCAGTAATGAATGGGTTGCACCCCAGTCTCCCCCAATGAAAGTTGCTCCAGCCAAGCATCGTGCAGAAAATAACTGTCATAGCTACGTTCGCCAGAACGTAGACTCCCTACGGTCTGGCGACCGCAGCTACATTTAAGACGCGCCGGTTATTAGTCGGTCGATGCTAAGTGCCTTCACCGGTAAAGGTGGTTAGGAATAGAACAACGGCTGGCACCCCGCGATCTCAGCCGTTGTGAGCTGGTTAGATATGACGACAATGCACTTGTTAATACCCGTTCTGGTTTTTCGCGATTCTCCCCCCGGACTTGAGCTCGAAGTCTGCGATATTTCTCTTCTTCTCCTCCACGTTGAACTCAAGTGTTGAATTCGTGTTATATTCCATACCGAGCAACTCAGGCTTGCCGGGTTGTCCCTCGAGCGGATCGCTTTTGGTCGTAATTTGAACACGGTTTTTGCCGGGAATAGCTCCTTTCTGGCTCTTGGTGAACTTCAATACATACTTGCCAGAACTATCGGTGACCGCACCTGCTGGTCGGCCACCTACTTCCGGAATAAAGCTCAAGTAGGCACCTTCCAGCGGTTTGCCATCCAGGGAAACCGTCCCTTCTACTGAGGCAACGTTCACTCCACCACCACAACCAGCAATTACAAATAGCTGTGCGCACGCAAATCCAAATGCTGCGAGTTTTATAACGTTCATACGAGTCTCCACGATTATTTGATATGTGAAAAAGCCTTGGCAAGGAATCTGTTTCCGAACCAAGGCTTAAGGAAAGGTTCCGTTTACTGAATTTCTTTACAGCTCTAAGCCAGTGATAACGAGCCCATCAGAAACCGAGAAAAGTCGCTGGTAGGTGCCGTAAGGAATGGTGCCGTTGGCAGTCGTCATGTAGGCAGTGCCATTCCAAGCGGTGCGAGTGTGGTCAATATTTTCGCTGACGAAGTGAACAGATCCGTCTGCAAAACCGAACTGGGCACCGCCAACGTGATTGCTAGCTGCGGTACGATGCGGTTGCCCGTTCCCCTCAGGCTGAGTGCGGTTCATGTCGTGCTCGCCATTGACCAGTAATGCATTGGTTGCTCCCCGAGCGTGAAGTGCAATATCCTGGGCCGCGTAGACTCGAGCGCGGTTCCGACGGTTGTTGTCCATATCCCATTTCGTCTCACAAACCAGCACTGTATTACTGGTGCCGTCCGTTATGGATTGAATTCCATACGGCGCTCCACGGTTATTTCGCTCGAAGACGCCGTTGCGACGCGTGGTAGGGTTATTAGCAGCAGTGCCCACTGGCGTGTTTTGCCAACCCGTGTACGATCCACCATTGCCTTGATAACTAGAAGTTGCTTGGTTGATTAAAGCCCCGTCGTTCCAATTGGCGGGCTTCGTGTCCGATGGACAACTGAAGGTTGCTTGTGGAGTCGTGCAGAGAGTCCTATTGTCATTTAAGTCCGTGTCTGGGTTGGCCGTGCCGACTTCAAAGGCTGCAACCACGGATTGATTGAAGCGGTTGTAGAGGTTCCCCTGCTCGATGTACGGCAGCACTGCCACACCCCATCCCCAGCCCGTTCCCCCATCGTCTGCTGCGCTCCCTGCTATAGTCCCTTGGTAGTTGTGCCCATAGGGAAACTTCTTGTACGTATCGTGATAATTGTGCAGCGACAGTGCTAGCTGCTTAACGTTATTGCTACATTGCATGCGTCGAGCCGCCTCGCGAGCAGCTTGCACGGCGGGGAGTAGCAGTCCCACTAGGATTCCAATAATCGCAATGACAACCAGCAATTCGACCAACGTAAACGCGGGTCTGTAGGCATAACGAGACATCTGAGGCTCCATAGAAAAAGCGAGAAGGGGATGTTCTGCAACGCAGACTCGATTTATAGTACAGTTAACTACCGTTGAGTCAATCGACGCGAATCGTCAGCGAATCGGACGCAACCAAAACCTTACCGATTATTAATTATTAGCGATTCGCAATTGTCTTCTGATGATTTGCGTTGCATCCATCCATTGCGTTAAGTTTTTCGTCTCCTTGCATTCTCTATCGCAATGCGACTAAGGCGCGTTTCTGGCCAGACAGTGCTGGTGCCTTGCAAAAAATTAATTTAATGCGTCCAGCTTTTTTGGGGCGTCGAAAGTTCAATGTTTAGTCTGCTAGTGCCCGCTCACACATTCCGCGCTAGAATCATCAATTGATAGGGTTCTAAGATCATTTCTTGAGCGGCGGTGACGGTGCGACCGGCGACTTGATCAACGACTGTGCGGCGGAGGCCAAGATGGCGCAAGTGCCGTGCGGAGAGCGATTGCTCGTGCTCTGTGAAATTCCCCAGCACTAACACGCTCTGTGACTCCTGATTGCGAAAGAATCCGAAGACATGATCATTCCCGGTATTGATGATCTCGGTCGCGCCACGATGAAAGGCCATGTTCTGCAATCGAATTTGAATCAGTCGCAGGAGCCCTTGATAGACGCGACCAATAGGAGTCTTCGAGTCGTTGCGGAGCGCGGCGCGGTCCCAATCGAAACCAAAGCGATGCAGCCAACGTGAATCGGAGGCTTTCTCAGGAACTTCTTGGTAGTTGTAATCGTTTTCGCAAGCCAGCTCGTCGCCGAGATAGATCAAGGGGATTCCGCCAATGGTGACAATGATTCCGTGCACCAACAGAATGCGGCGGATCGCCAGATCGACCTCCACCTCATCTTGTTCGTATAACCCCTTCTCAAGTCCGGCCAGCGACGCAGTGGTACCACTGACCCGACCATCACCGCTGACTGGATCGATCTGAAAGGGTTGGCCGCGCGCAAACGAGCCCTCGACTTGACCCGTATAGAACTGCGTCAAGAATTTGCGGTGCAACGTTGGATCGAATCCCCCCTTGGCGATATCCTCGTCGGAAAATGCCCAGCCGATGTCGTCGTGACAGCGCACATAGTTGACCCACTCGCAGTTGGTGGGGATGACAAACCCGCGCGACATGGCGCTACTCAGCACTTTTACTTCGCGCGTGGCGAGTGAATTCCACAGTAGCGCCATCAACTGCGGATTGTACGAGAGCGGACACTCGTCGACCGAGATATACTTCTTGACTTCATCGGGATGCACAATCGCTTCCGACTTGAAGACCGTCGCTGGAGCAGCCATCTGCATGGCCACATTGAAGGCTTGAATTATCCAGTGAGCTTGCGGCAGGTTTTGGCAATTAGTCCCAGCTTCTTTCCAAATGAAGGCCACCGCGTCAAGGCGCAGTATCTCCACCCCTTGATTGGCCAAGAAAAGCATTTCTTTCAACATGCTCGTAAAGACTTCGGGATTTGCGTAGTTCAAATCCCACTGATAATTGTGGAACGTGGTCCAGACCCATTTGCCAATCTTGGAGCAATAGGTGAAGGCCCCAGGGTGCTCGTCCGGAAATACTTCGGGGAGCGACTCCTCATATTCCAGTGTCGCTTCACGATTGTCGAACATGCGATAGTAGCGTTGGAACTCGACTTCGCCCCGCGTTGCCGCCAACGCCCATTCATGCTCATCAGATGTGTGATTGAAAATGAAATCCAAACACAATGAAATGCCGTGGTGTCGCAGGTGAGTGGCCAGCTCCGCCAACTCCTCCATCGTCCCCATGACTGGATTGACTTCGCGATAACTGCTGACCGCGTAGCCGCCATCGTTGTCCTTCTCGGGCGAACGGAACAGGGGCATGAGATGGAGATAAGTGATGTGCATCTCGGTCAAGTACGGAATCTTCTCCTTGATGCGTTGCAGATCTCCAGCGAACAAATCGACATAGCACATCGCTCCCAGCATCCGCTGCGATTGATACCACAGTGGGTCGGCTTCGCGAAGTGCATCCTGCGCGCGCAAATCAGGTGACCGCTGCAACCACATCTCGGTGGTGGTTTGCAATACCGCTTCGACATGAAAGTAGAAGTCGTAATACGATCCGTAAAGTTGGAACAACCTCTCGAACAACCGAGGAAAGGTCTTACGGACGCGGCGAACGTAGGCGTGCCACTCCGCCGGATCAGCTCGATCGGAAAACTCGCGTTCCAGTTGCGGGAGAATACGTCTGAGTGTTTTTGCTTCTTTTTCCGCCAGGCTCTCGCCCGCATCGTTTTTCACCGACAAAATAGGACCTGTCCCCTCAAAATGTTTTTCTAGTTCTGAAGTGTCGCGTTTTATATCTGCACTTCAATCTCAGCTCGACGCGCTAAAGCGTCGAGCTGAGATTGTGCTGACCCACTTTAAAACTTAGCCGCGTCTGACAGCATGATACCAGCGTGGTGGGCCAAGCAGGGATTTTCACCAAATCACCCGCTGAAGAAAACAGCGTAGGTCCGATTCTACTGGTTGTAGCAATTCGTTAAACCGGTGCGGGAATATCGCGCGTGCGAAAGCGCCAACTCGCCCCCACCAAAAACAGCAAACCGAGTACCAACAGCAAACCGGTCAACCCCAATGGCCCCAGCCAGTAGGGCCAACTGACCGACCGTCGATCAGCCGGGACGATCAGCCACCATGCGTCGGTGGCAGTGCGTCTGGAGAAATGCACGATCGTATCGGGCTGATAGGCGGACAAAAATGTAAAATAGCCCATCCACCCCGTCCAGTCAGTGGCTCGGCTCAGCAACAACAATAGGAACTGAATGACATACACACTGATTACAATTCCCAACGTTCGCCAGCGGTAGCGATCGAAGCTACTGCACAAAACGCTCAGACCATACATGAAAAAACCGAAGGCGAAGAGTTGACAACTGGGGGCAATCAAGAGGGCCGAATCGACGTGCTCCGACAACGGTGAATCAAACTGCCGCGCCGCCCCAATCCGCAGCGGCACGCGCAACGGGGTGAATGGAATGTTCAGCTCAATCGTCGGTACAATCTGCTCACGCACGGTGTTGGTATGAATGCCAACAGCTAAACCCAACCAGACTACTAGACATAACAACCCCAGCCCCACGCTGCAGACCAGGGCATGCGTCCACAACAATTGCAGACGTGTGATCGGCTGGGCGAGCAGCATTTCCAACGTGCCACGATTGATCTCGCCACTCACCACGTCGGAACCGCGAGCCACAGACCACACCAAGATGCACAGAATCAGAACTGGCTCGTGATAAGTCATGGCCAGCGCGCCCGAGTAGGTGAGGATCTGTTCCAGAGGAATCGGAAGGTATTTTTCGAAGGGCCTCAGTTGCTCGAGCAATGGTCGAAACTGCTGCAAATCGAATTGACACAAGATCCACACCCGTGCCCAGCAAAAGACAAACAACATGCTGGCGCAAGCCACAAATAACAGACTCGATTCGTGAATCACTTTCTTGATTAGCAGTCGCGTCATTCGCCCAGCACCGATCGATGAAAGCGCTGATAGACGCTGCGAATGCCACTCCGCGTGATGCTCATGTCACGTAGCGGCTGCCGCTCCAACCAAGCTAGCCATTGTTGCGGTGGTCCGTTCAACTGCAACTCTAGCTGACGACTTCCATCAGCGGAGAGTTTGGTCTGCACGTCCGAGACGAACGCTTGAGCGTCAATATGATCTCGCCATGTTTGGCCCTTCGAAAAGGTGTCGGCATCGAGGTGGGCCGTAACAATGTGCGCCTGCTGCAGTTCCTGCATGGCTTGCTCCGCCACGATGCGACCATCCCGCATGATCACCACGCGATCGCAGGTTTCGTCGATGTCGCTGAAAATATGGGAGGACAGCAACACAGTTCTCCCTTGTGCGCGAACTTCGTTGATCAGCTTGACCACCTCACTTCGAACATTGGGGTCGAGATTGGCCGTCGGCTCATCCAACACTACCACTGGGGCCCCGCAACCGAGGACGATGGAGATGGCCAGTTTCTGTCGCATGCCAGTCGACATGAACATCACCCGTCGCGAGCAATTGAGTTGCAAGCGTTCTGCCACGGACAGAGCTTGTTGGAGGGAGCCGCATGGATGCAGTCCACTAAAAAACTTCAGTAAGTCATCCCCGCGCATTGACCGCATCAGCCGCGCGTCGCCAGGGAGATAGGCCACCTGTCGACGCGCTTGAAGCGACTGGCGGCGAACGTCATAACCGGCGATCGAAGCCGAACCTGAGGTCGGTTCAAGAAACCCGAGCAAGGTTCGTATCAACGTCGACTTACCTGCTCCATTGGGCCCCAGCAAACCAAAGACACAACCAGGTGCAATCTGCAGATTGCACTCGACCAGCGAAGAGACCCGACCGTAACTCTTGCTCAGCTCGCAGGTTTCTACTGACCACATTAGGTTCTGTTTCAAAAGGGTGCCGACCGTTCACGCAATGTCGCTGAACGGCGGAGCGGTCAGCGACTATCGGCTGACCAGTTATAGAAAATCTTCCCAGCGACGAGTTTGCAATTGCTTGACTACTTCGCGGACCTGCTCCTCTGCTTCCTTGGGTGCCACCAGCGTCGCGTTGGGCGTGTGCACCACGATCATATCCTGCATGCCAATTGTGACGAGCAAATGTCCGTCGTCGCCGTAGACAATCATCCGTTGCGATTGGATCGGCAAGTACTTGCCGCGCACACAATTGCCTTGTTCATCGGGCTCAGTCAGGCGTCCGATCGCTTGCCAGCTCCCCACATCATCCCAGCGAAACGGGGCCTCGATTACCGCCACATCGCGATAGCGTTCCATGACCGCGTAGTCGATCGAACGACCGCTGATCAATTCGAATTCGCGTTGCAGTGTATTGGCGAAGCCCGGCGTCCCCATTTGCGATGAAATCTTGTCGATATGTTTCATCATCTCCGGTTCAAAAGTTCGCAAGGCATCTAGAATCGTCCCCGCACGCCACATGAAGATGCCGCTATTCCAATCGTAAGTACCTGCTTGCAAATAAAGCTCCGCCGTTTGACGATCCGGCTTTTCGCGGAACGAGGCCACTCGATAGGCGCTGGCAACTTTTGAATCGCTGAGCGCATCGCCACGTTGGATATAACCAAACGACTCAGCGGCATAGCTGGGGCGGATTCCAAAGGTCACCAAGCGGTTCGGCGATTGGCGAATCAGCTCCACCCCTTGCCGCATGCAATCATGGAATTGTTGATGAGTGCTGATGACATGGTCAGCGGGGAGAACCAACATAATCGCTTCCGGGTCAGCGACTGCAATCAGCGAAGCGGCCAGGGCAATACAGGCGGCCGTGTCGCGCTTCATCGGCTCGCCAATGATTTGCTCGGGTGGCACAGTTGGTAGCTGTTGCCGCACCGGATCGACCAAATGCTTGTTGGTCATGACCAGCGTGTGCTCGGGGGAGATCAATCCATCCAACCGCTCGAAGGTGGCTTGCAACATGGTGTTTTCACCCACCAGTTTGAGCAGTTGCTTCGGATATTTCTCGCGGCTCGCTGGCCAGAATCGAGTTCCAGAACCACCAGCCATAATGACGGCATGCAACACAACAATTCTCCAGCAAATGGATGAGCTTCAAGGATCAAGCGGAACAGAAAGCGATTCAGGCGTGCAAGCATTGTAAGTTTACACCACTATTTCCACCACTGCGGTTGATTTTGCAAGACGTTAGTCGCGGGAAGTTTCGTCCCAACGGGCTTTTTCCCTAACAACGGTTTGGCAATTGCCCTTAGGCGCGAGTTGTGTCATACTGAATGGCTGTATGCGTTGTACGAAAGCTCAGACGCTAGCCGTCGACTTGGTCGTAGCTACGTTCGCCAGAACGTCGACTTGGTCGTAGCTACGTTCGCCAGAACGTCGACTTGGTCGTAGCTACGTTCGCCAGATCGTCGACTTGGTCGTAGCTACGTTCGCCAGAACGTCGACTTGGTCGTAGCTACGTTCGCCAGAACGTCGACTCCCTGCGGTCTGGCGACCGCAGCTACTAAACAACACTCAACTCCTTCCTATTTGACCGAAGATGGTGGATGAACCATGCCCGCTACTACTTTAGCGATTCGATTGAAACACTTGCTACTGTCACCAGCCCTTGCGTTATTGTGCGTGGGAATCGTGTGGGGAGAACAACCTCCACGCCCCAAGCCGCGCGCGGCTCAACCCGCTTGGCCTGCTACCGCCGACGAACAACAGGTAACGATCTGTCTGTTCGAATCGGCAGGCAATCCAACTAAATTCCCAGCCACCCTATCCGAAGAGGCCTTTCGCTTTACTACGACTGCCGTGGCCGTGCATCGCCTGCCACTCAAGTTCACCAGAGGTGGTGTGCGCGAGACTTGGAACGGTCCCCTCTTAATGCGCGCGTTCGCTAAAGTAGCTCTGCCGACCGGCGACAATGAATTGCTCATTCGTAGCCCAGGTTTAACTCGCTTGTGGATCGATGGAGTCATTGTGGCCCAGACTCCACCCCGCCATTTATTTCCCGACGCTCACCAGCCCTTCATCGTTTATGAACCGGACCTCCCGTGGTTGCGAGTCCCTTTTGTCGGAGATCACGAAGTGCGGGTCAAAGTCGAGTCTGAGGGGAAGGTACAAACTTTGGTTCTGGAATCGCTGGTCGGCTCCGACAGTAGTCGCTGCGAAGTGGGAGAAACGCTGATCGCTGCGCGACAGGGTGAAGCCATGTTCACACTCCTGGCACCAGCTCACACCGCTGCCGACGCGCCACGCACGGTCCATTTGGTTGATACCGAGTTCGATACCTATCGTCAACAACTCAACCAGCAACTAGATCGCATCGACCGTCAGTCGCTAGAGGAGGAATCGGCCAAGGAGGATGCGTTCTGGCAGGAGCGTCATCGCTTGGCGACGGAAACGATTGATGGCTTACCACCAGTGGATGTGCCGCAACCGCAAGGGGCATTTGGCGAAAACAATGTGGTCGATCGCTTCATCAATGTTAGTCTTTGTCTCAAAAGGGGTCTGACCCTCTCCGGCAAGACAAAAACTCAAAGTTCACTCGGCGTGCCTCCAAAGGGTCAGACCCCTTTTGAGACAAAGCCTAGTCTGGTGACTGCGGATGTCGATGCGCCGAACATGGATCAAGCTGCCAGCGACTTGGAGTTTCTGCGTCGCTTAACACTCGATACTGTCGGTGTGCCACCCTCGATTAATGAGATCGACAGTTATCTGGCCGCAGGGAGCGACTCGCTCCCCAATGACGCTCAACACGCCACGTCGCGCAGTCAACAACGACGCACAGTCGCGATCACGCGACTGCTGGCCGACGAGCGCTGGGCCGATCATTGGGTCAGTTATTGGCAAGATGTATTGGCGGAGAACCCCAACATCCTGAAGCCCAAGCTTAATAACACTGGCCCCTTTCGCTGGTGGCTTCACGATTCATTGGTATTGAACAAGCCGATGGATCGCTTCGCCACGGAATTAATTCGCATGGAGGGGAGTCCCTACGCTGGGGCCGCCGCTGGCTTCTCTTGGGCCACAGAAAACGATCTGCCGATGGCGGAGAAAGCTCACATTATCGCTGGTGCCTTTCTATCGATCGACATGAAATGCGCCCGCTGTCACGATGCTCCCTATCACCCTTGGTCGCAAAAGGATCTGTTCAGCATTGGTGCGATGCTGGAGAACAAGGCGATCAAAGTCCCTGACACGAGCAGCGTGCCGAAGGCATTTTTCGATCGCAAAGGGGATGACTCTCCCATCGCAGTGACTCTCCAACCGGGCGATATTGTCGATCCTGTTTGGCCCGCTGATTCGCTCGACCGCGACGTCGTGTCGATTGATAATCGCCAGGCCCATGATCCTCTCTCATCGACTTTCTTGATGGCCTTTGGGCGGGATGCGATGGACGCTCGACTGCTGGGACGCAAGGCCAGCTCGCGCGAGGAACTTGCGGCCCTAGTCACTCGTGCTGAAAACCGTCGTTTTGCCGCCACCCTGGTCAATCGCCTATGGACACGTCTGTTGGGCTGGGGATTGGTCGACGACACGGACGATTGGTTCGAAGCCGAAGTCCGCTACCCAGAGCTGCTCGACTATCTCTCGCGCGAGCTTGTAACGTCGGGTTACGACTTCAAGCATGTCGCCAAGTTGATCTTGAGTTCGCGCGCCTATCAGCGCCGCGCCATCGATGAAACAGAAGTGCCGCGTGAGTTGGCGTTGACAGCTCCCTGGCGGCATCGACTCTCGGCCGAACAGGTCGTCGACTCGTTGCACTCCGTGGCTGGCGTGGCCATGGAGACAGAAGCGATTACCTTTGATCCAGAAGCCTCGCAGAAAATCCAGAACTTTCTAAATCTCGGCGAAGCCTCGCGGGCTTGGCAGTTGACCTCGCTCTCCAATGAACGAGATCGTCCCAGTCTGTCGCTCCCCAAAGCAGCCACGATTGTCGAGTGCTTGGAAGCGTTCGGTTGGCGACAATCGCGGCAATCACCACTGACACACCGCGAGTACGAAGCCAACATGGTTCAGCCAGGTGTCGTAGCCAATGGCACGTTGACCGGTTCCATTACGCGGTTGACCGATCGCTCGACAGCCACTGAATTGGCCATCGCCAGTGACTCACCGGAACAGTTCGTGGAACAACTTTTCCTGGCCGTATTGACGCGTGAGCCTAGCCCTACCGAGCAAACTACCTTCGTCAGTCAATTGCACGCAGGCTTTCAGAATCGCGTACAGGAGCCACCACGAACTGAAAAACCACCGCCGGTCAGTCGCGGCTTCGCCACCTGGTCGAATCACTTCGCGGTCGAGGCGAATTCACTGATGCGCGATATCGAATTGGAGGTCGCCGCCGGTCCCGACCCAACCCAACGCTTGGCCGTCGATTGGCGCGAGCGCGCCGAAGATGCCATCTGGGCTCTGGTCAACTCACCCGAGTTTCAGTTTGTACCTTAGTGGTTTGTCAACAATTTCTTTAGGGTCGTGGACGAGGTTATGAGGCCCGGTAGTGGACGAGGTTACGAGTCCGTCTGATTGGGTGGATGTCAGGGAATCGAAACCTCGTTCACTACGGGCAATTGTAGATCTCTGAGTTGCACTCTCGGCAATTTTTGTTGCTTTATCATCTTTTTGCCGCACATTTTTTTGTCGGAAGACGGCTGTGGCTGGCTAGAAGTGACTGTCGGCGTCAACGCGGCTCCAATGTGTTCGTACAATTGCAATTGAACAAAATGCTGTGCGGCAAAAAGATGGAACGTTCGAAATCGATATCGACCATAACCCACGTCTAGCGTCTGAGGTTCACTCAGGAACCTTTGGACATCTGCTGTTTTGCACTTTTGAGGACATCACGCAGCACGAAGATTTGTCGGGCTGAGTTGGCACCTGGGTCAAGTGCCGCATAGCGAATCCCCTGCTGATATCCGGCCAGTATGACTTGCAGCGTCTGCACTTCGTCCAGTCGCATCACGCGGTCGACGGGCGAGCCATGGGACACGCGGTACTCTTCTGCGGTCTCGTGGCTGGTAAATAGGGCCAACGCCAATTCGCCGCTGGGAGTTTCAGCCGCTGGGCTGTCTGCTGGCGCAGCGATTCGCCACACCGCTAAATTCCCAACATTGGCTTTGTCCGCAGCAGCCCTGTCCCCTGTAGACATGCCGCCAACGATTGCCCACGGGCGAAGTTCGGCGGGATTCTCTACTGACATCATTTTACCTACTGTTCGGATCAGACAGACCGCTATGGAAGCGCCTGCTGAAAACCAGGGAGAGGAGCGACAAAAAAATATGCGGCAAAAAGATGAGATTCTAAAGGCATGCTACGCGTCCTCCAACCATCTTGTTCGTTTTAACCGTCCAAACCAAAACTCACGGCAGGCCGAGGCTATTGGAGAGATCTTATCCTCGGACTTCCTGCCATTAGTTTGTTGGTCTGATGTGACTATAGAGCAAGTCCATGGTACTCGACGGTCCATCTTTTTGCCGCACATTTTTTTGTCGCACGTCTTCCTGGCCAAACTCCAGCCTGCATGCGGCAAATAAGTGTCGCCGGTTACCTTGGCAGTGCGCCTAAACTGTCGTATCTTGGCAACTGACATTCAGCCAGCATTTCGCTCACCAATTTGCCCTAACCGACCGTTTCCATGCCGCGCGATTTTCTTAAAGGTTGCCAAGAATACTATGATGTGGTGGTCATCGGTAGCGGGTTAGCGGGGATGACCACGGCTAATATTTTAGGTCGCGCTGGGCATCGCGTGTTGTTGTTGGAACAACACTACAAACTGGGGGGCCTAGCCACTTGGTTTCGCCGACCAGGTAGCCACATTTTTGATATCTCATTGCACGGTTTCCCGGCGGGTATGATCAAGAGTTGCCGCCGTTATTGGAATGCGGAAATATCCGATAACATCGTCCAGTTGAACAACATTCGCTTCGACAATCCGATGTTTTCGCTCACCACCACCTTCAATCGCGACGATTTCACGCGGTTGCTGTCATCCGATTTTGGAGTCCCCGCCGAAAACGTCAAGGCGTTCTTTGACCACGCGCGAGGGATGAACTTCTACGACGATCAATCGCTGACCACCGGCCAGTTGTTCGAAAAATTCTTTCCAGGACGGGAAGATGTGGTGCGGCTGTTGATGGAGCCGATCACCTACGCCAACGGTTCCACCCTAGAAGATCCAGCCCTAACCTACGGCATCGTCTTTTCCAATTTCATGGCCAAAGGGGTTTTCATCTACGAAGGGGGAACGGATGATCTGGTCTCCAAGATGGAAGCCGAATTGAAACGCAACCAAGTCGACTGTCGCATTCGCTGCGATGTGTCGCGGATTGAAGTTGGTCCGCGTGGAGTATCGGCCGTTGTGGTCAATGATCGACGAATCGCGTGCGGGGCGGTGATTAGCAATTCCAATTTGAACGCCACCATTTTCAATCTTGTGGGCGAAGAGAAATTCGATCGCAACTTCGTCGACACGGCTCGCCAAGTGCGATTGAACAACAGCAGCACGCAAGTCTACATGGCCATCAAGGAAGGGGTCGAGATCGACGAGAACACCGGCGATCTACTCTTCAGCTCCACCGCGCCGCTGTTTCGAACCGAAGCTCTGCTGAGTCGTGATATCACCAGCCGCACTTTCAGTTTCTACTACCCCCGCACGCGCCCCACGCACAAGCGACGACATGCAATCGTCAGCAGCACCAACGCGCGCTACGAAGATTGGGCCAACCTGGGTCCCGAAGAATACGAAGCGAGCAAACAACAACTGATCGAAACCACTCTGGATGCACTCGAAAATTATGTCCCCAACATTCGCGACAAAGTCGATCACGTAGAAGCGGCCACGCCGAAAACCTTTCAGCACTATACCAAGCATTTATCGGGCGCCAGTTTCGGGACGAAGTTCGAAGGCTTGGCGGTCAGTCGCTCCCTCCCCGAACAGATCCCAGGACTGTATCACGCCGGGAGCGTTGGCATCATCATGTCGGGTTGGCTGGGCGCAATCAACTATGGCGTCATCGTAGCCAACGACGTTGATCAGCATCTGATGAAAGCTTCCCACGCATGACTCAACCCACTCCATCTCCCGAACAAGCAGCCATAGAAGCGGCCATTCCTCACCGCGCTCCCATGTTGCTGGTCGATGAAATCGTGTCGCAAAGCGAAACGGACATTCATTGTCGCAAGACGTTTCGTCCGGACGAGTTTTTTACTCAAGGGCATTTTCCAGACTATCCATTGGTCCCTGGAGTGATCCTGTGCGAATGCGCCCTGCAGAGTGGAGCCATTCTGCTCGCCAGCAAAACTCCGAAAACCGGTGCGGTCCCAGTGGCCACACGCTTGGATGGAGTTAAGTTTAAACAAATGGTCCGTCCCGGTGATACCATCGACATCCACGCGACTCTCAACGAAGTCGTCTCCACTGCCTACTTTTTGAGTGGCAAGATTTTTGTGAGTGGCAAGCTCGCCGCACGACTGGATTTCGCCTGCACCGTCGCCGCACCGAGTGGGTCGCCATAGTACAAAACTCGCTGAGAGTAGAACAATTGTCCCCAATTGTTCATGATTTTGGACACTTCTCGCTGATCGCCGGTATGGCGAACTCTCCCCGGGGGGAGAGTCGCGAGTAATGCGAGCGGAGAGGGGGGCTTTGTTGGAATTTCCCTCCCCGTCGCTTAGGCTCCGACCCTCCCACCGTAAGTTACGTCGTATTCGACGTAACTTACGGTGGGAGGGTGAGTTGCACCGAAACTAAACCGGCGATCAGCGAGAAGTGTCGGATTTTGACGGGTTTAAGCAAACCAAATCGGTGAACCATTGAGACAATGGCTTTACTCTGGTTACCCTTTTTTCTTACCTTGAATCGTGTAGCTCATGGATTATTTGCAACTGGCTGGCAAACGCATCGTGGTCTTTGGTGTCGCCAATAAGAAAAGTGTCGCTTTTCGCGTTGGTCAAACACTGACCGAAGCTGGCGCGGTGGTGATCTACGTCGTCCGCAATGAAGAGCGACGACAACAACTTACAAAGCTATTGGCTGATCGTTCTATATACACTTGCGACGTTGAACACCAAGATCAAATTGACGCGTTGGCGGCACAACTAAAGAAGGACTTTGATGGTCTGTATGGCTTCGTGCATTCCATTGCGTTCGCCGACTACAGCGACGGCATGCATCCCTTCCATGAAACGACGCGTCGCCAATTTTTACAAGCGGTCGATATCAGTTGTTTTTCCTTCATGGCCTTGGCGGGCGCGCTGGCTGAGCAGCTCGAATCGACCGGTTCGGTAGTAACGATTAGCATTTCGACCACCCGTATGGCCAGCGAGAGCTATGGTTTTATGGCCCCTGTGAAAGCAGCGCTCGATTCGTCGCTCGCCTTCCTCACCAAGTCGTTCAGCCGCTTTGGCGAAGTCCGCTTCAATGCCGTGGCTGCTGGATTGTTGAAAACCAGCGCTTCAGCCGGGATCCCTGGCTATGTCGATGCTTATCTGTTTGCCGAACGTGTCATTCCCCGCAAGCGCGCCCTGCACACCGACGAAGTGGCCAACACGGCCGCTTTCTTGCTGAGCCCACGCTCCAGCGGCATTACGGCCCAGTCGATCGTGGTCGACGCGGGGATGAATATCAATTACTTCGATCGAGACTTAGTCGCTGACGCCATGCGACCCAGCCCGGGATAACCACTGTTTTGATTATCGATACCCATGCCCATTTGACGGACGAAAGCCTGCTGCCAGAGATCGAACACTACTTGGCTCTGGCCAAAGCTGTTGAGGTTCGCGGCGTGCTCAGCGTTGGCACTATGCTAGAAAACTCGCAAGCCTGTGTGGCACTGGCAGAGCAATATCCTGCCATTCGCGCCAGCGTGGGTTTGCATCCTAATAATTGCTGTCGCGCTGGTAACGGGGATTGGGCCGCCATTGAAGAACTATGTCGGCATCCGCGCGTCGCCGCACTGGGTGAGACAGGGTTGGATCGACATTGGGACGATTGCCCTTGGGAGGTGCAAGTCGACTATTTCCGCAGGCACTTGGCGCTCAGTCGCAGCACTGGCTTGCCGGTTGTCATTCACACTCGCGAATGCGCCCAAGAGACATTGGACATTCTTCGCGATGAAGCTCGCCATGGCCCTCTGCAGGGTGTCATGCATTCGTTTACCGGCCCACAAGCCGTAGCGGATGGTTGTTTGGAACTGGGGCTATACATTAGCTTCGCTGGGATGGCCACCTACAAAAACGCCGCCGAAATTCGCGACATAGCCAAAGCAACTCCTGTAGATCGCATCTTGGTCGAGACCGACAGTCCCTACCTCGCGCCACATCCATTCCGCGGCAAGCGCCCCAATCATCCCGCCCTGGTGGTGCATACACTCGAGCACTTGGCCGAGGTGCGGGGCGTATCGAAGCAAGTTCTAGCTAAACAGACGACCGCCAACGCGCAGGAATTGTTTGGTTCTTGGGGACTGTAGCCCAGGCTGTACGACGAATAGCTGCCCCAGGGCGACGTCAACGCTCGCTCCAATCGCGTTGACTTGCCCTGGGCTAGATAATTTGCTGGGCCTTCGGCCCGAAGAGAATTTGCCCAACTTACACATCTTGTAATCTGCATCGAATTCTCCGCAGACCCCCAAATCCATCTTCACACGCACGGTCTGACTCTAAATAATGCGTCGCGTGGATGTGCAAAATTCCAGGTTGATGAATGGACTAAGATCATGGAAATTACCGTTGCCGTGGTGGCGCTGGTGGTGGCGTTGTGGCAATTAAAACTACAGCGCGACGAGACTCGACTTAACAGCCGCTTGAACGCGTTGATCCACATTGCTGGGTTGATTCGCGAGAAGATTGAGCATCACGAGCAGATCATCGATAGTCTGAAATCGCGCCGATCCGACTGGTCGGGTCACGCCACTCGGGTCAACACCGAGTTGCGTCCATTGCTAGCAACCATCAATCATGAATTAGTCGAATCGGTCTCTGGGCGCGCGGAGGGGATTGATATACAAGCCATTCGCGATGCCCTGCGGCTAACCGCGAACCAAGCGGTCCGGCCCGAGGAGAGTCCCACCGCTTCCAACGCAATTCGTGCCCGACGCATCGCTTAGCAATCCACCTGTAGCTCCCGTCGCCAGACCGCAGGAATCGGCTACTTTGATTTAAGTTCGAACTTGATGTCCGTTGCTCCCTCTGCGCCAATCTCATATTTGAGCCCCGAAGTCATGAAGCTGGCGTACTTTTTCGGCAGTCCATATGACAGGGCTACGGCCGTCTCACCTTGCTTCTCGCTAAGCGGCTTGGCGATTGTCTTGCTGAGTTCAACTTTGTAGGATCCGGGTACCGCGCCAGGCTTTGTATCAAAAGCATTGAGTTTAAAGACTCCTTCCTGGTCAGTAACTGCTGAGGCGTTGTAAGTACCTTCTTCGGCGATGAAAATCAACGTCACGTCACCCATCTTGACGCCATCTAGGGTCACGACCCCTTCGGCAGGCACCGTTTTGGGAAGGTTGTCTTTTTCGCAGCCAGAACAAAAGGCCGCGACGACGATTAGCGTTACCAGTACATATTTGTGCATATTGCAGTTCCTAAATGGCGTGATGAAAAGAGATAAGCATCGATCGGAAAATAAGTGTCCGATCTTAAAGGTAGCTGCTGTCGCCAGACGGCAGGGAGTCGACGTTCTGGCGAACGTAGCTACGACAGTTATTTCCCGAACGATGCTAACCGTTCATGGCAAACGTGGGAATTGAAATGTACCAGTGCTCTGTCTACCCTAAAATTTTTGGTTGGGATTTGTAGAGCGATGGTCTCAATTGCTTGAGAAACGAATGGGACAATCGTTCTACTCTCAAGCACGATGGCTACTTTCCGCGAACGGCTGCGAAAAAAGAAAGGGCTGGCAACTTGCCAGCCCTTTGGTATCAGCAATCGACTAATTGGGAAGGCTGGCAACTTCTCCCGCGCGAGCGGTACCTAGCGCACCCCAGGCGCCAAACGGACTAATGCCGCCGCCGGTCGCAGTTGGAGCTGGGAGGGCATTGTTACCCGAATCGATACTCGACGATATGAAGTGGACCGATCCATCGATCATGCCGACCTGGGCACCACCGGTATGATTGCTCCCCGCGCTATAGATACCACCCATCCAATGCGGATTGCTAACGCTTGGCCACACCATGCAGGATGGGGAGTTGGGTGGGAGTATCGTGGTTACTCCGGCGAAAAATGGATTTCCTGCCCAAGCTCGATAGCCCCGAGCCGTATCACTTGTATAGATCAAATTCGGAGTGATGTACTGCGTTCCGCTCCACTGAGCCTTGCAGCCCAGGGGAGGCATGTTGGTGGGATCACCCGCCAGCAAGATAACCATTCCGATGTGATTGACCGCACTGGGACGATTGAATTCAGACATACCAATCGTGTTGCTGGTCCCGTCAGTAATTTCTCCGATTGACGGCCAACTTCTACCGTAAGCACCACGATTTCTGATTTGAGCTTTCGTTTGAGCCATTGTGACGGTATCTCGCTCTTGCGTTTGGCCGTTGAAAGTCTGCCCAGCCGCATAGTTGTCGCCAGCGCAAAACGCGTAACTCGAAAGCCCGCGAGTACGCCCGCCATTTGTTGGCTCTGCCTCTCCCGCAGCGCTCGGGCAATTTAGGTAGGAGACGCGTGACTCGTTGGCAAGTTTTCGTGCCGCGTTGCCATTTTCCCACGGGTTCCAATTGACGGTCTCGAACATGTTGTACAGCGGTTGCTGTTCAATGAAGGGGAGCAACGCATAGTGACCCGACATGGCAAATCGCTGTCCTGCACCTTGAAACGTATTTGGGTTCAGAGCGCCTGTACCACACTGCATTGGGGGAAGCTTTTTGTTGGACGACTCATAATTGAGTGCAGCCAGCGACATTTGCTTGAGATTGTTGCTGCATTGCATGCGCCGCGCAGCCTCGCGCGCAGCTTGAACGGCGGGCAATAGTAGCCCCACCAATATGCCAATAATGGCAATAACAACAAGCAGCTCCACTAACGTGAAACCCCGGAAACGAACTAAAGTCTTGGCCATAGAGAACTCCAATAGAACGAGATAGTGAAACAATGGACACCTTAAGATTTTACCGAATGCAATTAATTTGTCCAACTAGAAAGCATTACTTTTCACTAATGTTCGAGTGCGATGAACTTGCCACGCGGTGCAACTGCTTTCACCCCAAGTGAGTATCCGAGTGAGTATCTGAGTGAGGCCAATGTAGGAATCGTCCATGTTCATCAATCTCAAACTTCGAAAACGTTGACAAGTCTCCCCCCAGAAATCGTCTAAGCATCGTTCGGGAAATAACTGTCGTAGCTACGTTCGCCAGAACGTCGACTCCCTGCCGTCTGGCGACAGCAGCTACCTTTAAGATCGGACACTTATTTTCCGATCGATGCTAAGCGTTTCACTTGGGACCGACATGCGCCTCTGCGTTTCAGGCAGACGAGGGTATAAGTGCACGCGCGAGCGCCGACTAACCCGGTCAGCCTGCCCTGCAACGATCGGGTGTTGGATGCGGTAATTGTAGCGGGGGAGGGGGCGGAATTGAAGGCAATCGCTACAATGCTGGAATTATGGTTAAGTCCACGCGGCAATTAGAATTACAGGTGGACCGCCACCCGAGGTAAAGCAAATTTCGCATCCTAGCAAGCACATTCGAGAAGCGATCGAATACGCAGTGGAGGAAGGCTGGACGTTCCTGAAGGCAGGGCCAAGGGCACACATCTACGGAACGCTGCGTTGTGGCTTTGGCCATACAGCTTGTCAAATGCGAGTTCACTCTACGCCACGCAATCCACAGAATCACGCCAAGCGGATTCGCAAGGCAGTTGACAAATGCCCTGGCGCTAACTGAAAGGTCAGCAATGCAAATCTACGAATTCACCGTGCAACTAAAAGACCCATTCGACAACGAGGCGCTTGCCGATACGATCTATGGCAAGTGTGACGATTGCACCATCGGCAGTGACCAATCGGGCCGGATGTTGGCGGCGTTCGACAGAGAAGCGGAAACACTTGATTCCGCTGTAGGTTCCGCGCTCCAAGAACTTGCCGCATGTGGCGCGGTGGCCCTGCAAGTCACGCTGGAAACCAACATGCTCCCCTTGCTGACTGCCTGACGCTGGTAAAAGAGAACCGAGCGGAACAAACCGCAGAAACACTAGGGAAACCGTTGGTTTTGGCTGACGCAAACTGCCCGACTAGGACTTGAACCTAGAATAAAAGAATCAGAATCTTTCGTGTTGCCAATTACACTATCGGGCAAAAGGTTGTCTCACTTTGCAGCGACTGCGGACAAGTTAGACTTCCATCGTAGCAGTTGCAAAACATTTGTCTCCAAGCTTCCAGCGCCGACTTAGCATCGAACGGGAAATAAGTGTCGTAGTGGACGAGGTCCGCGAGTCCTGATGCACCAAAGACATTCGCCGAGCCATCGACGAGTGCGATCACTAAAGCAATCGGAGAGTTACCATGCAAACCTACCAATTCACCGTCTACCTGCAAGGCATTGACGTCCTGTCCGATGATATGGCCGAAAAGCTCTTTGAAGCAGGCTGTGATGATGGAACGCCCAGCAGTGGCAATGGCTTTGCCAAGGTGCGGTTTCATCGTGAGGCCAAGTCGCTGGAGGATGCTATCGCGTCGGCTGTTGACCATATCCGCCACGCA
>JBGSJT010000533.1:0-30761 GCA_041741715.1 Pirellulaceae bacterium
GCGGGTTGTGATGGGATTGTGTATGCCTTGCTTACGCGGCGGGTTGTGATGGGATTGTGTATGCCTTGCTTACGCGGCGGGTTGTGATGGGATTGTGTATGCCTTGCTTACGCGGCGGGTTGTGATGGGATTGTGTAGGCCTTGCTTACGCGGCGGGTTGTGATTGCCCTCTCCGCGCGTTGCCCTCGCGACTCTCCCACGGGGAGAGTTAGGTGCGGCGGGTTGGGGTTACACGCTCTCGGCTCGTTGGCCTCGCGACTCTCCTATGGAGCCCACGGGGAGAGTAAAGTTGTTGCTAGTTGGGGCGGAATGGTTTGGATTGGTACGCTCTGCTGAGGTGGGCGAGTCAGCTGTTTCGGGCTGTTCGCTGTTTTTCCAGCGCTGACTTTTCCAATCACTTACGGCTGCAATAATCTGCGCTCGGAACTCGTCTATGGAAAACGCTTGGCTGCGCTGGCGAAGTACAGCCGGCTGAAACTTGCCGAATTCGAGTTGGGCCTCAAAACGGCCAATGGCCTCAACTAAAGACTCAGGCGTCTGCTCTTCGAAGAAGACGCCATGCTCGCCTTCGATCACGGACTCGGTGACTCCTCCGCGGCCATAAGCAATGACAGGCGTTCCACAGGCCAAGGCCTCGACGGGCACAATGCCAAAATCCTCTTCGGCTGCGAAAATTAAGGCTTTAGCGCGTTGCATAGTATCGATCAAGACTTCTGCGTCTTGGAAGCCTAGCAAGGTCACGTTGTCTCCGGCAACTTCGCGAACTTTGGACATTTCAGGACCTTCGCCAATCACGACCAATTTGCGATCGGGCATGCTGCGAAAGGCACTGACGATCATCTCGGTCTTTTTATAGGGTACCATCCGACCGGCAACTAAATAAAAGTCTTCTCGCGGCTTTTCGCTAAGTGCAAACGCGGCTGTATCGACGGGCGGATGAATGACTTTGGCGCGGCGGCGATAGACTTTGCGAATGCGACGGGCAACGAATTGGCTGTTGGCAATGAAGTGATCGACGCCCAGCGAGGAACGTACGTCCCAATTTCGCAGATAGTGCAAAATGGCGCGGACGAAGATACCCTTGGGGCCAAAACCCAGATTGGAATCGTCCAGATATTGATGCTGCAAATCCCAAGCGTAGCGCACAGGACTGTGGCAGTACGAGACGTGCAATTGATCCGGTCCAGTAATGACACCCTTAGCGGCCAGGTAGGAGCTGGAAATTACGAGGTCGTACTGCGATACATCGAGCTGTTCGATGGCTAGAGGCACCAAGGGCAAATAGTTGCGGTGATTCTTTCGCGCGAACGGCAATCGCTGTACGAAGGATGTTCTAACTGATTTGCCTTTCAAAAATTCTCGCTGATCTGGCGGCAAGAAATCGAAGAGCGCGAGGACGTCGCATTGCGGAAAGACATTGATCAATTGCTCGAGGACGCGTTCCGCGCCGCAGTAGGTGTACAGAAAGTCGTGGACGATGGCGACTTTTACGCCAGCAAAGGGGCCAGCATCTTGGGCGACCGGCATGCTTCGCGATATTGAGCGATCTGCGCGCGGTTTACTGGACGCCGTTCGCTCGCGAGTTCGTACATGAGTGAGGCTGAACTCGGTAAGCAGTCGTGCCAACAGCGCTAGTCTACCACTGGCCAGTTCCATGCAACGCGTGACGGCCACGTCGATTTCCGCTTGGGCACTGCCGCCATACTCGGGCAGATCATCGATTGGCACGACCACATGTAAGGTTTTGCACTCGAAGAGCAGTTCGGCAGGATTATACCAACGCAACTTGCGTTTCGAGTCATTTTGCCCGACGGTCAAATTTAGGCGGACGATATCGAACTGTTCGCATGCCTCGCAGACGGCCTGCCACCATGCGGCGAAATTCTCCACCTTTTCGAACTGCAATTGTAGAGCTTCAAAAGTTTGCCGCTGCTGCTTGGAATCGCGATCCATGTCTCGCTTGGATCGCAATGCCCGCACCATCTCTGCGGTGCGAACGGAACCCGCCATGCGGAAGGTGCCCCAGAGCAGTGGCACAAGCAGGCTCAAACCAGCGAAGGTAGCCAAGCCTTCAAATGCCAGAGAGACCAGTCCAATGAGAACTGACGCAATAGACACAGCATACAAAGCCCAAACTGCGTGAGGATGTCGCAAGCCACGATCGAGCAATCGATGGTGGATATGCCCACGCTCGGCAGAAAAAATAGATCTGCGTTGGAGATAACGTCGACGGAAGAATGTTAGCGTGCAATCGATCAACGGAACGGCGAGAGCCAGGGACGGAAGCACCACGCCGCGCATCGTACCGATCTCAGCATTGGAAATCAGCATGAGACCCGCAATGCAGACTCCAATGAGCATACTGCCACAATCGCCCATGAAAACTTTGGCAGGAAAGCGGTTGTATAAGAGGAATCCGATCAGTGCCCCGAGCAAAGAGAGACTGAGCGCTGCTAGATAATACGCGTCGCTTGCCGCTAAGAAAAAGGCCAGTACACCTGCAGCCAAAGCGACTAGGCCAGCAGCCAAACCGTCAAGTCCATCGATAAAGTTGACAGAGACAGCTACTGCGGAAATCCACAAGACCGAAGCGATCCAATCCAGCCAAATCAGCTCAGCGACATCCCGGCCCCCTAGATAAACACCGCCAAAGCTAGCCCCGCCGCCACACAGAAGTGCGCCGGTGAATAGGAGTGCGACCATCTTAAATCGGGAAGAGACAGACCTGACGTCGTCGATAAAGCCGACGATCGCCACAAAGAGTGTGGCGGCAACCAATGCCAGGAATTGTTTAGGAAAAACGAAGCTAAACCCTTGGCCCAGAGCATAGCTCAGAGCCAGAGTCGCCACGAAGCCAAGCTGCAATCCCAACAGGATTCCCAACCCGCCAATTCGCGGAATGGGGTGCGCATGGACTTTACGCGCAGAAGGTGCATCGACGATGCCCAGGCGATTAGCCCAGAGGATTAGCAGCGGAATAGCTGCGACTGTTGAGCCAAACGCAACCAGAAATGGTCCCCACAGCATCCAGCTTGTCATACTAATATCATCCTTGTGTAGAAGGAAGCGATTGAACTTGAACGTTAAGCACGCGACTTTGATGCGGACAGCGCGTACTTCGTGCCCATGGGTGACCGTAATCACCGCATTTGATTCCAAAAACTAGTTGGTGGGGACTACCGGTTCGGTCATCTGTAGGGATTAAGCGTATTGATAGTCGGAAGTGGAAGAAATTCAAGTAGCGTAACGTCGCACTTTCCGTCCTTGTTTTGGCCAGATGGAGGATAGTGGTTATGGGACCGCCATAGAAGTCCTCCTAGATCGTAAACACCCGCTATCTCAATTGAAAATTATCGCGAGTATTTTTGGTGGTTAGTCGTAGCGGCGACGATTGTCCATTGGCCGTACGCATATAACGCCATTTTTGCGCCCATTGACAAGCACTTCGTTTATCGCCAAACCCAAGTTGTTGCGATGGGCTGCTTGCCTTCCGGAAATCAAAGGTAGGTTGCTAGCAATTTGCAAGTAAACCATCTTCGACGACGAGATCCGTCGTTTCGGTTTTGGCCTGTTTCAGATTCAACTCGCCGCGCAAAATCTTGACATCGGATGGGGCAACTAGGCCGAGGGTGGGCTGTGCGACAAATAGCAGTTTGGCAATTTTGTGTTGAGTCGGGATTTGTTCCGCTTCCGATGGGTTTACCCCAACGGAGCGACAACTGGCGGCTACCTACTACAATCCGGCTGTGTATCGCTCTCCGTCCGATTTATTCGGGCGGAAGCAACGACTTCCTGAGAGACTCGCTGCTTCCGCCCGAATAAATCGGACGGAGAGCAAGACAAGCTCCCTATGACGTGTGTAGCTGCCAGTTGTTGCTCCGCCGGGGTGAACCCGACGGAAGCATGAGCGGAACAAAATACAAGAAATTAGAATTCGAAAATACTCGCTGAATTGCTATTTGTCGCACAGCCCAGGCTCTGCCTCGTCTGCCAAGTATTAACAGGCGGAGCCTGCAAGGCAGTGGGCTCCCAGGCGGAGCCTGGGAACCAGAAAAAAACGTAGCTACGACAGTTATTTTCCGAACAATGCTTAGCGCGTCGCGGCACCGGGACGGGCAGCGGTTTGTTGCTGGGCAGGGACGAAACCGAGATAGGCCATCAAGTCGCGGATTTCGGCAGCGGTCAGATTGTCGAACAAACCACTCGGCATCAACGACGATTTGCTGGGCTGGATCTCGTCGATATCCTGCACGGCAATCACCTTTTCGGCCAGCGATGAATCGCGAACGGTGATGGTTCCATTGGCATTCTTGGAGACTTGCCCACTGTGGACCTTGCCATCCGTGGTCAACACCCGCTCGGTGCGATATTGATCGCTGATGATGTGCGATGGAAATAAAATCGACTCGATCACTTCCTTGCGGGTAAAGCGCTTGGCGACGGCGGTCAGTTCGGGACCAATGGCTACCCCTTTAGAACCCATGCGGTGACACAACGCACATTTGGCGCGTTCATATACCGCTTGTCCCTCAGCCAGATCTCCCTTGTGTCCGTCGCTCGACAGAAAATATTCGCTCAGCGTTTCCACGTTCCACGGCGAGCGTTGTTCGAATTCGGGGAGCTTGGCTTCAGGTGTGTTGGGATACTTATCGGCATACCAAGCTTGCCACTCCGCCAGCGTGCCATGGCTCTCGCCGGTCCAGAAGGAGAGCAATTTGATGGCTGGCGCCGGGCTTTCCTCGTCTTGTTGCATGCGTAATCCATGCAAGATCACTTCGCGAAAGGCTTGGGGATCGTCGGTGGCCGTCGGGACCTTGCGGAGGGCATCCATTACTTCCCCCACCGCGAATGATTCCAGGACTGGCAAACTGCGGACCAGATAATCCCAATCCTCGTCACTCGGTTGCTGGGCCAAGCCCAACGCGACCGCTTGCCGACGCTCGGGTGAGCGAATCCAGATTTCACGCAAATAACTCAGCGACTCGGGATCGGCGTTTTGCGAGAGCATAGCCACGATCCCTGTTCGCAAGCGTTTGTATTGCTCTCCCTCGAAGCCAGGTTGGTCGATTTGTTGATCCAATTTACGGAGCGTCAGTAAATCCGTGTCGCTCAGTTTATCTGGATAGCGAAAGAGCGAAACCAGGGCAGCGTTGGGCCACTTGGCCCCTTCGGAGACAAAAATACGCGCTTCCTCCAAGGGTAGATCTTGGCACAAATCACGCGTGACATTCATCGCGTACAACGGCACGCTGCTACCGGCGTCGGCGGGCTGTGTCTCTTCAAAGAATTTTACGACCGCGTAGCGCTCCGCAGAGGTCCATTGATGTTTGAAAAATTTTAGATGCATGGCGATGTGCATCCGCTCCGACAATTCCAAATCGGTTTGCAATAGACCGATCGCTATGGGGACTGCCGAATCGACCTCAAGAAAAGCCAACAAGCGAATCAATTCACGATTGAGAATTGGCTCTCCAATCGGAAATTCGGCGACAAGTTCCTGGGCCAGCTCGGTGGTGTCAGTAGCAGGTAGTTTGCAGCGGTGCAGCGTGACTTGAGCCAGTCGCAAGAGATCGACAAAGTTGCGATCGCTGACAAAGCCCGCCAACATGCTCCGTACCATTTTGACCACGGCTAAACCGTTGTCGCGCGACGGAGCCGCGATCACCAACGCCAGGCCAGATTGGAGTTGCACGCGTTGGTCGCTATGCGCGAGTAATTGATCCTGCCAAGTAGCAGGCGCAAGTCGTTCTAACACGCGGCGGGCCGCCCAAGCAATGCGTCGATCGGAACTGGCCAACAGCGGGACCAGCGCGGGGACCAGCTCCGTGGCGGCGGGGAGTTCGGACGAACGTAGCAAACCTTCGGCGGCGGCCAACTGCACGCCAGGGTCTTTGTCGGCTAGCAACAGTAACAGTGCTGGAGAGACTTGGCTCGCTTCCTTGTGCATGCCCATCAACTGCGCGGACCGCATGCGAACTGCTTCGTTGGGAGATTTGGCGAGAGCTTGGAGTAGCGGTGGTGCGGGGGCTGGACCGAATAACTGCATCACTTCCAACGCGCGCAACCGGAACTTGGCCGGGTTCGCATCGCTAAAGGCCACGCCCGCGATGGTGTCATTCCAAGCTGTCCCCAGTTCGCGTTTAAGCGCCGCAATCGACTGCCGAGCCCAGGCCGAATCAATTTGTGGCTGCTTGATCGCTTTGGCAATACCGGTCCCCATGTCCCGTAGTGATTCGGGGACTGAACCCAGCCAGCAGATCTGAAAGATGCCACCTTTCGTGCCGCGTCCGCCTGTACAGAAGTAGAGCGAACCGTCGGGGCCGACGGTCAGATCGGTGACATTGAGCGGCTGACCTTGTACGAAAACTTCCGATTGCGCGCGACCATCCGGCGTTAGCGTGACACTCAAGATTTGTCCTTGCGTCCAGTCGGCCAGGAAGAGCGAACCGTGATAGCGCTGGGGGAACATCACATGGTCGTAGACACAGGCACCTGTGGGTGAACCACGTCCGGTTTCCAGCAACGTCGGAAGTCGATCGTAGTAGTAAGTCGGCCACTTGGCCCACCCACTTCGCCAACCGAACTCGCCACCTTCGCCCACTTCGTACAGACTTGTTGGTCGATACCAGGCCGCACCTTCGTCCGACTCCATGTCGCTGTCATGCACGTACAGACGACCATTGGGATGAAAGGTCAGGTCGTAGGCGTTGCGTAGTCCGCCCGCCACCAATTCGACAGATTTGCCTTCGACATCCAGTCGGATCACCGTCCCACCTGGGGCTTTGATACCGGCCGCATGTCCACCCGGATCTTCGAAGCGGGGACCGACTAAATCCCCTTCGTAGGTTGTCTTCAGTGGGCTGCTCTCTGCGAATTGCCCAGCGTAGCTGACGTGATTCCCAAGAATGCAATAAATGCGTCCATCGGGTCCGAGCGTCAGACCATGCGCGCCATGTTCGCTGAGCGTGCCGTTGAAACCGATGATCTTCTTGGCCTCTTCTAAGGCCCCGTTGCGATCCTTGTCGATCAGTCGATAGAGCCCCAAGCCCTCGGGTCCTTGGCCAGTGACAAACACGTCGCCGTTCAGAGGTAAAATCCCCTGAATCCCTTGAACCAAATCGCAGTAGTCACGTTTCTTGTCGACCAAGCCATCTTTGTCGCTGTCGTACAGCAGCAACAGCGGTCCCTCCTCTTGCGCGGCGATCATGTGTCCGAATTCATTGAAGGCCAAGTTGACGAGCGAGCCAGTGACGTCGTCCCCCAAGATCTCCTCCACGACAAATTCGCTGCTGATTCGGAAGCGTTGATTCTCGGAAATGTTGGAGGGACTGACTTCCTCGCGGCGATCCCACGGAGCGGTCTCACCCAACAGTCCGAAGGCCAGTGCCGGTTTCCAACGACTATCATCCAATGTGCTGCTCGACCAATTTGCCACCGGTTCGATCGTCGTTCGCCAAGTGCCATCGGTCGAATAGCTTTGCCAGTTCGCTGGAGTACCCGTCGATCCGAGCGGCTTGACCATTACTCGCGCCGCCAATGCAGCGGGGCCTGGGGCTAAATTTGTGGCGCGAACGCAAATGACGTTGCGACCGCGAACCAGCGCCCCAGTCACATCGTATTGCTCCATCTGCCGAATTGAGTTCCCAGTTCCAGCTTTGCGACCGTTGATGAACAGTTCGTAGCGGTCGTCGGCAGTGATTGTAATGGTGGCTTGTTCCACCGAACCGAGCTGAATCGTCTTACGGAAGTAGCAATCCCCTTCCGTCGCTTGACCTCGCGGATGCTCGGGGGACCAGATCCACTGCGCCTCTTGAGCTGATGTCCATTGCGAAAACATCAGCACGAGGCTCAAACTGGCCATCAGGCGACTGTTAAGGAGCAGTTTAGCGAGATTTAACATGGGCTTATCCGTGACTGTGGTATCCGTTCAGCTACATCATCGACCAACGATGTGTGACATAACGCATAGCTGGGGGGGAAGTCAAGACAAACTGGCTAGGCCCACACATCTGTCAACAAACTCCCATGGCTCTTATACTTGCCGGACATTCAGCGACATTACATTTTCAGCTTTCCCACTGAGACTGTTTCCCAAAAATGATCTCCCCGCCAGAACGCTCCGCCCCCCCCACCCTTCCACCCCATTTTTTCGGTATTGACGTCGGCGGTACCAACATCAAGATTGGTTTAGTGGACGACCACGGGAAAACCGTGGCTTTTGATAGCATTCCCACCGGGAGCCCAGCAGAGTCGATCGAGCGCTCCGCAGCGGCATGTCGACAGCTCGCTCAGCATGCCGGAATACCACTTTCAGGTGTCGTTCGTGCCGGTTTGGGAACGCCTGGACCAATGTCACTGGCCGAAGGAAAACTGCTCAATCCGTCCAATTTGCCAACTTGGCACAATTTTGCGGTACAGTCTGCTCTCGCTGCGGCACTCGACAAACCTGTCAGCTATATCAACGACGCTAACGCGGCGGCACTCGGTGAATCATGGATTGGGGCCGGTGCGGGACTCCGGGGGCTAGCCTTTTTTACGCTGGGGACAGGAGTGGGCGGGGGACTGATCTCCGAGGGACAATTGATCAACGGCGTGAATAGTTTCGGTAGCGAACTGGGACACATCATCGTCGACAGTCGATCCGACGCACGACTATGTGCCTGGGGGGGAGGACAGGGACAACTAGAGGCCTACGCCAGCGCCAGTGCCGTGGCCAGGCAAGCCCAATTGGGACTGCGAGCTGGAGTGACAACCAGTTTGAGCGAGTTATGTTCTGCCAAATCAAGCGGCGAAAAGAATCAGGAAATTGAGGTCACAGCCAGGGATGTGCATGAGGCGGCGGTGGCCGGAGATGAGTTTTCAGTGAAGTTGATCGACGAAGCTGCCTTTTATTTGGGGGTGGGAGTAACCTGCGCCGTCCACGCGATCGACCCAGGGTTAGTGCTGCTGGGTGGAGCCATGGATTTTGGCGGCTCAGAGTGTGCCGTCGGACGGAGGTTTTTGCAGGGGGTGATCGACGAATTTGAGCGTCGCACCTTTGCGAATGTCTTTGCCGGGACAAGAATTGATTTCGCAACGCTGGGAGGAGACGCTGGTTACATCGGTGCCGCCGCCATCGCTCGGCAAGATTTTTACAAATCAGTACTCAGTAAGCAGTACGGTTGAGTGGTTTTGGTTTGAGTGGGGCGCTTCAACAGGGTGCGACAGTCGCGGAGCAACGACAGATGTCAAGTCCACACTCACGTTGGCTACCCATCGAAAACAGTCAGGCCAGAAAGCCTGACGTACGTAAAAACAGTCAGGCCAGAAAGCCTGACGTACGAAATAGCTGGAGAAAACGATCCTGTCCAATAAGAACGACGCACCTGTTCCGATCTCGCACATTCGCAATTTTTGCATTATCGCACACATCGACCACGGCAAGAGCACGTTGGCCGATCGGCTGCTGGAGTTTACCGGTACAGTCACACTCCGCGAAATGCGCGAGCAATTGCTCGATGGCATGGAGCTGGAGCGTTCGCGTGGAATCACTATCAAGGCCAAGGCGGTGACGTTGAGGTATGAGTACAAAGGAGAGACGTACGAACTCAACTTGATCGACACTCCCGGGCACGTCGATTTTCAATACGAAGTCTCGCGCAGTTTGACTTGTTGTGAAGGGGCACTGCTGCTGGTTGACGCCTTTCAAGGGGTGGAGGCACAGACGATGGCCAATGCCTACGCAGCCATGGAACACAATTTGAAAATCATTCCGGTCATCAATAAAATCGATTTGACTTACGCCCGCGTCGACGAAGTGATCGACGAAATGGAACAGTCGTTGGGGATCGATCCCTTTGAAGTGATCAAATGCAGCGCCAAGGCGGGAATCGGCATCGAAGAATTGCTGGCAGCCATTATAGAACGCGTGCCAGCTCCGACGGGAGATCCCGATGGACCGCTGCAAGCCATGGTATTTGATTCCCACTACGACGATTTTCGTGGCGCGATCACCTACGCGCGATTGATGTCCGGGACAGTCAAAACGGGGCAGAAAATTCGACTAGCGCGAGCCAAGGCGGATTTCGAGGCGATGGAAATTGGGCAGTTCATTCCTAAACGCCGCCCCATCCAAACGTTGCGAGCTGGACAGGTTGGCTACTTGATCTGCAATATCAAATCGCTCAAGGACGTCCACATCGGCGATACCGTCATCGAGGCTGGGCCCCACGGGGCCGAGCCGCTGGAAGGTTACGCGCAACCCAAGCGGATGGTCTACTGCGGACTCTATCCTAGCGACGGACAAGACTTCAGTGAACTGCGCGACGCGCTGGAAAAACTGAGCATCAATGACCCGAGCTTTGAATTCGCCCCCGAGACGAGCGAGGCACTGGGCTTCGGTTTCCGTTGCGGATTCTTAGGGCTGCTGCATATGGAGATCGTCCAGCAGCGATTGGAAAACGAATGCGACGTCGATCTAGTGCAAACCGCTCCCAACGTGACCTACGAAGTGGTCAATCGCAAGGGAGAGACGTTTGAGATTCATAAACCGCAAGATGTGCCCGATTCCGGGGACATCGAAGAATTCCGTCAGCCGATCGTCCGCGTCAACTTTGTTGTCCCCATCGATCAGATCGGACAAGCGATGAGGCTCAGCCAAGATCGACGTGGCATCCAACGCGGCACGGAGTATCTATCGACCACACGCGCCATGATCACTTATGACCTGCCACTAGCGGAAGTCATCTACGATCTGCATGACAAACTTAAAAGTGCCACGCGTGGCTACGGCACGATGGACTATGAACTGATCGGCTACGAACCGGCCGATTTGGTGCGGATGGATATCCTAGTCAATGGCAACCGAGTCGACGCGCTGAGCGTGATTTGCGATCGACGCGACTCGGATCGACGTGGACGGGCGGTGGTCAAGAAGCTCAAGGAGGAGATTGATCAGCACATGTTTGAAGTGGCCGTGCAGGCCGCGATTGGCTCGCGGATCATTGCCCGCGAGACCAAGCCCGCGCTCCGCAAGAACGTGACCGCCAAGTGCTACGGCGGCGACATCACTCGCAAACGCAAACTGTGGGCCAAGCAAAAGGAAGGGAAGAAACGCATGAAGAGCATCGGCTCGGTCGACATCCCACAAAAAGCCTTCATGGCCATCCTCGACACGGGGGCTGAATAGTTGTGAACAATCACTTCTTCGCCGGCCGATTCGCCTGTACTGTTGCTCGAATGCACTGTCAGGGGAAATTTCAGAAATTTCAATCTCGTTCTCTTGACCGAAAATAAAAATCTCCATATTGTCGATTCCGGGAACATTAACTATTCGCAATGCACGTAGTAACCTCAATTTCGGAGACGATTGTAATGTATGTCCAACTGATCACTCGTTCAGTGTTTTTCGGCCTATTGATCGTCGCAGCGGGTCGATCAATGGCAGTATCCGGCAGCTTTGAAGGTTATGCTCAGTCTGTAAATGATGTAAGCGGAGAAGCCTACACGAGTACTGCCGACAAGCTTAGTTGCCAATGGAATCTACTACTGGTAAACGGAATCAACCCGACGGAATTACAGGTCTTCGTCTTGGAAAAAACAATGGAGCGGTGTGAAGATGGCTACCCGATCGCATCAGATCCTTACGAATATGTCCTTTTGGATACGCCTCAAGCGTATGTCTGGTCGGACAATTTTTCGGGATACACAGAAAGTATCTCGTACTGGCTCGAATATTGTGCAGGTGCCACTTTATACCATGTTTCAGGAGGAAGTTCGAATACCAATCTCGGCTACAATTTTGCGCCGTACTGGTATCCAGAATAGCGGTCGCCGCACACAGAGGTGAATAGACGAAAAGTTAACTCTCTCAGGGCTTGTCTATCGAGTACGGAGATTGTTGTAGTGCATTTCTACTAGAACGTGAGTTTGCTTGAAAAGGAACTAGGGATGCGAAAAGAGAGTCGAACAGCATGCATGCTATGGGCGGTTGGCATATCACTGCTGGCGGTTGGCCCGCTTTGGAGTCAAAACGGATTTCGCGGCATAAGCACGACGTCTGATGGGCGGATTCGAGCTGGACTGAGCCCAGACCACGCGCTGGATCTGCTTGCAATTCTAACCCACCCACAGTGTCGCAAGGAACTGGGGGTAGTGGATGCTCAGCTTGAGGTAATCGAGAAAACCAAAGCCAAGCATAGCGAGGAGACAAAAGTTCTAATTGAATCCTCTGGGGGGATTCAAAATGCACCATTAAAGCCGCTATTAATGGCGCAAATGGATGAACTGAAGAGTGTTATCGAAGAGGTCTTCACATACAGTCAATTACAGCGTGCGCGTCAGCTTGCCTACCAAATCGAGATTGCTCGCGTCGGCGTCCCGTATGCGATCTCCTATGGGTGCCTGTCAGATGCGGTCGGCGTGCACGAAAACCAGCGACACTCTTTGCTGCAGGTGGCTGAGAAGATTGCGGAGGAAGCTGAGGTGGAAATCTCCAAAATTCGCGCGGCTGCGCAGGCGCAAATACTGGAACACCTGGTTCCAGAACAACGTGAAAAAGCAAAGGTTTTGATCGGTAAGCCTTTTGCATACAATGAATTCGCGTTGAATCTGGAGCAAGCTAGAGTGCAATTCGCAAAGAACGCGAGCCCGAAGCAGTAATCGCTGTTTCGCCGTGCGTTAAATCGTTGGTCAGCCAACCGGTCGATACCCGATCTCGTGAACGTTCAGCTATACTTTACGCCTGTAGATTCAGACGTTGGCTTAGTTACTGGGAGCGGAATGCATGAGTGGACAAGGGGACGGACAAATCGACACAGTGATGGTGGAACAGCGACTTTTTCCACCTACGGCGGAGTTTTCCGCCCAAGCGCGCATCAAGAGTCTTGAAGAGTATCAGGAACTCTATGACCGCGCCGCTGCCGATCCAGAAGCCTTTTGGGAAGCAGAAGCCAAAGAGCATCTGCACTGGTTCGAGCCCTTCACGCAAACACTCGACTGGCAAGCCCCCGATGCACGCTGGTTTATTGGCGGCAAGACCAACGCCAGCTACAACTCCCTCGATAAGCACATCGCGGAGGGAAACGGCGATCGCACGGCGATTATCTGGGAAGGGGAACCGGGCGAGGAGCGGCGACTGAGCTATCGCGAACTGCAGCGCGAAGTCTGTCTGTTTGCTAACGGACTAAAAAGTTTGGGGGTCGAGCCCGGCGACGTCGTCAGTATCTACATGCCGATGACTCCCGAATTGGCGATTGCCATGTTGGCCTGCGCCCGCATCGGCGCGGTTCACTCGGTCATCTTCGCTGGCTTTTCGTCCGAAGCGATCGCCGATCGCAATCACGATGCATCGGCCAAGGTGATCTTGACCAGCGACGGACTCTATCGTCGCGGCAAGGTTTTGCCACTGAAGGAAACCGTCGATGCTGCGTTGGCCAAGAGTCCCACGGTGAAAAAGTGCGTTGTACTGCGGCGAGTTAATAACTCTGTGCCGATGCAAGCTGGACGCGACGTGTGGTGGCATGATTTAGTTTCCAATGTCAGTGACGATTGTCCCGCCACACCGCTCGACAGCGATGCTCCTCTGTTCATCTTGTACACCAGCGGATCGACAGGCAAACCCAAGGGGATTCTCCATACCACGGCAGGCTACAACTTGTTCGTCATGCGGACCTTCCAATGGGTCTTCGATCATCGCACCGACGATATTTTTTGGTGTACGGCCGATTGTGGATGGATCACGGGACATAGCTATGTGGTGTACGGACCACTCTCGGCGGGTGCCACGGTACTGATGTACGAAGGGGCACCCAACTTTCCTGCCGAAAATCGCTTTTGGGAATTGATCGAAAAGTATCGCGTCACAATATTGTATACCGCACCCACTGCCATTCGTACGTTTATCAAATGGGGTGACCAGCATGTCGACAAACACGATTTGAGCAGTCTGCGATTGCTAGGGAGCGTCGGCGAAGGTATTAATCCCGAAGCGTGGATGTGGTACAAGGACAAGGTCGGTGGCGGTCGCTGCCCGATCGTCGATACGTGGTGGCAAACGGAAACAGGTGGGATCATGATGTCCCCCTTGCCCGGTGCAATTGCGACCAAGCCTGGGAGTTGTACCAAGCCACTCCCGGGAATTCGTCCTCGCATCGTCGGAGAAGATGGCCAAGACCTGCCTCCAGGCTCAGGCGGCATGCTCTGCATTGATTACCCATGGCCCGGCATGTTGCGCGGTATTTGGGGGGACGACCAACGCTATCGGGAACAGTACTGGACGCGCGTGCCGGGAATGTATTTGACTGGTGACAACGCCCGCCAAGATGCCGATGGTTACTACTGGATCATGGGGCGCATTGACGATGTGATTAACGTCTCGGGGCATCGGCTGAGTACAATTGAAGTGGAAAGTGCGCTGGTCTCGCACCCCGCTGTGGCTGAAGCGGCTGTGGTCGGCATGCCCGATCCAATTAAAGGACAAGCCATCGCGGCGTTCGTAACGCTCAAGGGGGTCGAGCCGAGCGAGGAAGTGCGTAAGCAACTCATGCTGCATGTGCGAAAGGAGATTGGCGCGTTGGCCCAACCCGACGACATTCGCTTTACTAATTCGCTCCCTAAAACCCGGAGTGGTAAGATCATGCGGCGGCTACTGCGCGATATCGCCAGTGGCCAAGAGCAGTCCGGCGACACTTCCACGCTGGAAGACTACACCGTCCTCGCCCAACTCCGCGCGCACGAAGATTAGCATCGTTGATGCTTAACGGGAGAGGAAGCACCGCAAAAAGAAAAGTCAAAACCGCAGCAACTTTCACCGACCTACGGGGTTAAACAATTTGGTGATGTTCTATATCACAGGGATCCTCCGTTTTTGGCACCTGCGAGTTTTGATTATGGCCAGTATTCAACAACGCGCGTCCTGTGATACAGTGACCTGCAAATCGACTCGGCTGAGCGCATTTGACGCAAGTCTCGTGCGGCAGCAAACCCAGTCGCTAGCGTCGACGCCCGGAGACGTGATTCTGCAAGCCGAATGGCAGTCTGGGGGAGGAGGTGAAATGCTCATCACCTTGGGGGCCTGCGAGGCACTCGACCTGGCGAAGCAATTGATCGCTTCCGCTTCTGGACACCTAAAGAAATCGACTGATTACTCAGGGTGAGTCGGCGGGAACATGCTTGACAAATTGTCGCTGGCGACTTACCGTTAAGGCTTGAGCAAAAATCCAACTTACGGCCCTTCCATGACCTACCAACTCACTTCGATGATTCGAATTGCGATTATCGACCGCCCCAGGGGCGGGGCGAGGTGAGGTCTTATTAGCTGTTCATGAAAAACACCAAGACCCCTGCGGCTCCGTCAGCTTCAGGGGTTTTTTCGTAGTTCGACTGTCTAAAACCAACGGAAACCAAAATATGTTACGCTCGATCGCGATCTACGACACCACCTTGCGTGACGGCACGCAGGGGGAAGGAGTTAGCTTCTCACTGCAAGACAAACTCAACATCTGCCAACGTTTGTCGGAGATCGGGATCGACTTCATCGAAGGTGGCTATCCCCTGTCGAATGAAAAGGACGTCGCCTTTTTTCAAAAGGTGCGCGAGTTGGATTTGGGACATAGCCAAGTCTGCGCCTTCGGCATGACGCGGCGGCGTGGCATCGTTGCCGCCGACGATCCAGGCATGCAAGCCATGGCGCGGGCCGCGACTCCTGTCTGCACGTTGGTCGGCAAGAGTTGGGATTTTCATGTGACTGAGGTCATCAGCGCAGGGCTGGATGAAAATCTGCAAATGATTGGCGAGAGTGTCGAATTCTTGGGCCGTAACAGCAGCGTGGTTTACGACGCGGAACATTTCTTTGATGGTTACAAAGCCAATCCCAAGTACGCGCTGCAAACCGTATTGGCCGCCGCCCAGGCGGGAGCTAAGTGGCTGTCGCTGTGCGATACCAACGGTGGTTCCCTTCCCGAGGAGATCAGCGAGATTGTTAAAGTGGTCGCCGAAGCGACTCGCAACTTTGATTTGCAATTGGCCATCCACTGCCACAATGACGGCGACCTAGCCACCGCCAATTCGCTAGCCGCAGTGGCGGCGGGCTGCAATCAAGTGCAAGGGACGATCAATGGAATCGGTGAGCGATGTGGCAACGCTGACTTGATCGCCGTCATGGCCAACTTGGCGCTCAAGCAGAAGGGTTATCAATTGCTCGGTGGACGCGCGCTGGAGCATTTGACGGAGCTATCGCGTTACGTCTATGAAACCGCCAATCTGCAACATCGCAATGGTCAGCCCTTCGTGGGGCAGAGTGCATTTGCGCACAAAGGTGGCATGCACGTGCATGCTGTCAACAAAGCCGCGCATACCTACGAGCATCTCGACCCTGCGCTGGTCGGAAACGAGCGGCGGATATTGGTGAGCGAACTCTCGGGCCGATCGAACATCATCGCGCTGACCACCAAGCACAACATTCAATCCGATCGCAAGTTGATGGACGACATCTTGGCCGAGGTGGTGCGGCAAGAGAATCGCGGCTATCAATACGAAGCTGCCGAGGCTTCGTTTGATTTGTTGGTCAAGCGCTGTGCTGGTTCCTTCACGCCGCACTTCGGGACCATCAAATATCGTGTCGTCTCCGGAGACCGCGACGTCAACAGCCATCGCGCGTTTGCCGAAGCCATCATCAAATTGCGGATTGGTGAAGAGGAAATATTCGAAGCGGCCGAGGGGCACGGACCTGTCAACGCGCTCGACTCGGCGCTCCGCAAGTGCCTGGGAGGGGCCTATCCATCGCTCGAACAAATGCACTTGGTCGATTACAAGGTTCGCGTGGTCAACTGTGAAGCGGGGACGGCAGCCCGCATCCGCGTGAACATCGAAAGCTCCGATCACCAGCATGTGTGGGGGACGATCGGCGTCAGCGAAAACATCATCGAAGCGAGTTGGCTGGCCTTGGTGGACGCTGTCGAATACAAGTTATTGCTCGACGAAGGCAAACTAAAACCCTCGCCTGAACAACGCCTCGAACCCCGAACGGTGTTGAACTAGGCATCGAGCGATAAGTAATTGACGCGTTGTACACGTAACTGCGGTCACCAGACCGCAAGGAGTCTACGTGCCGGCGAACGTAGCTACGACATTGGCTTTCCGAACGATACTAGGCCGCTGGCTGCGTTCGTTACCCTCGTTCCCAGGCTCTGCCTGGGAACGCACTGTCTTGGAGGCTCTGCCTCCCGCGTCGACCTATCGACATGGACGCGATCCTGCAATTCCTTGGGTTCCCAGGCAGAACCTAGTTGGACAGCGCCACTTCTGCGCTGGAGTCCAGGCTTTAGCCGCCTTTGGGGAGTTTGACATGCAAATGCGTCTAAAGGCTGTACTCCAATGAGCTTGCGACGAAATCTAACGCTCAAAATGGCGCTGTCCAACTAGGAGACACTTGGTGGAGTTCAGCGAGAAGTCGCGTAATTTCCTTGTGAATCTTGGCGTCGCAACTAGAATTCAAGGGAGTTTCTCAGCAGGTCTTTACAACAAGTGAGTACCCACCATGACTGTGTTCGGCCCCTCCCGCCAAATGATTTTGATGACAGCCATCGCATCGGCGTTAGTTTCTGCAGGTGTTCAAAATGCCCAAGCTGAATTAGTTATTCTCAATGTGAATTCAGTCGCAAGTAGTCTGGCCTTGAGCGGCGAAATCGGTGGAGCGGCCCCTGGCGGCGGCATCGCTTACGCGGAGCAGTCTCCGGGTTCACTCCTAGCCAATTGGGGTGGAACCATCCGAGCAGACCTGACTGCCGGATTGTTTACGTTTGCGCCAGGCGGGAGCGCGATTACAGCTCTCATCAATCCCAATGGGCCCTTCACCACGGCACCCAATCCAATCGGAATCATACCTGGAAATTACGGGACAACTGCCACTGGCCCGGTCCCGGCTGCGGGTGGCGCTACTCTTACTATCACAGGCGTTTATCGCGATCTAGTTCTGGATATTACCTCGGGCACTGCTCAAAACGGCGCAGCACTCAGCGGAGCGACTATGAGATTCAGCGCAGGCGCGCTCGATTTCGGCGTTTCAGCCTTAGCCCCCTCAGGAACTTCAACTTTGGTGGGGAGCAACGGTTTAAACACATCGACGTCCCTGGTTGCATGGGATGGCACTACACTGACAATCCCCGTTACATTTCAAACCACCGGGGGAACGGGTCGAATTGAGAACTGGACCGGGACAATTGTTGCCGCAGTCCCCGAGCCATCCAGCCTCGTCTTGCTCCCACTGCTGAGTCTCTTTGGTCTGCGTCAGCGAACTCGCCGCGCAATCTAGTTCGTTGCCTTTGAGTGGGTCCATTCTGCAGAGTGCGATTGGTCCTCTACAAAGTCGCTGACCGGTCAGTCGCTGGCTTGTGCATGCCGCAGAGCGCTGCTTCGCTACCTGTAGTCTGGCGACCGTAGCTACATTTGAAACTACGTTGCTTTCCGAACGATGCTAGGCCGCTGGCTGCGTTTCGACACTGGCGACATGCAGCAGCGCGCAGATTGCCAGCGTGTCATCTTCGGGATTGGCGATGACCATTTTGGTTTTCGTCAACAAGGCATTCTCCGGGTGCTTGACCAAGTGCCGGTCACCGCCGGACATCACGACCAAAAACGGTTCAAAGGGTTTCGTATTCAAGAACTGACGCATGTTGGCTTCATTCATCACTCACACTCCCGCAGACTGGTTATTTGCGAACTCCGCCCATGTTCGCATCGTCAATTATACGCTTCTGCTTGAGCATAGGCCATTAGCAATTGCAACGGTGCCCCACACCGACCTCTAACATTTTTCGGTCGCGAAATTTCTCGGTCGCTTCTCTCTCTGCTACTCGCCCCCGTAAGCACGTTCGGGAAATTACTTTCGTAGCTACGTTCGCCAGAACGTAGACTCCCTGCTCAAGACAAATTCTGAGTTTACGGGTATAAAGAACGGACTTCACACTTACTAAAGTTCATTGCCGCACAGAAGGTTGGATGTGGAAAAGCTAAACCTCAAGGACTTCGAATGGAATATCTTGGTCCGCCCACTAACGATTGATGACTATGACGCGCTCTGCGAGATGGCCGAGGTGTGTTTTCCGGGCATCCCGGCACTGACCCACGAGCAACTGCAAAGCCAAATCGCCATTTTCCCAGAAGGGCAACTGTGCGTGGAAATCGACGGTCGCCTGGCCGCTTCCGCTTCCAATTTGATTTTGGAGTACAACGCCAATCTGGAGTGGCACAATTGGAAGGTCATCGCCGATGGTGGTTACATTCGCAACCACAAGCCGAAGGGGGATACGTTGTATGGTATCGAGATCATGGTGCACCCTGATTTCCGCGGCATGAAGCTCTCGCGACGCTTATACGATGCGCGCAAGCAGATTTGTCGCGACAAGAATTTGGCACGGTTTATTATCGCTGGTCGCATTCCTGGTTACCACCAGCACGCTGACGAATTAACGGCCAGCCAGTATATCGACAGCGTGCTGGAGAAGGGCATCTTTGACCCAGTGCTGACGGCCCAACTATCCAACGGCTTTTCAGTCAAGGGATTGATCCCCAACTACCTTCCCTCGGACAGCCAATCACGCGGTTACGCCACTTATCTAGAATGGACCAATTTAGATTATGTTCCGGGGGCCAAACGACGTTTTCATGCCGTCGTCGAACCAGTGCGGATCTGCGTGGTGCAATACCAAGTGCGAGCGGTAAAGAACTTCGAAGAGTTCGCGCAGCAGTGCGAATTCTTTATCGATACCGCCTCAGACTACAAAAGCGATTTTGTCCTCTTTCCGGAACTTTTTACGACGCAGTTGCTTTCCTGCGTCAGCTCGACGCGACCTGGGCAAGCGGCCCGTCGCTTGGCCGAGTTCACGCCGCAATTCTTGGACATGTTCATCGACATGGCGGTTAAGTACGATGTCAACATCATCGGCGGTTCGCAGTTCGTGGTCGAGGATGATACGTTATACAACATCGCTTACCTGTTCCGCCGCGATGGGACAATCGGCAAACAATACAAAATCCATGTGACCCCCAGTGAACGCAAGTGGTGGGGAGTCAGTCCCGGCAATCGAGTCGAAGTATTCGATACCGATTGCGGGCCCATCGCTATTCAAATCTGCTACGACATTGAATTTCCTGAATTGACGCGGATCGCAGCCAGCAAGGGAGCGCAATTGGTCTTCGTGCCGTTCAATACCGATACGCGGCATGGCTATCTGCGTGTGCGACACTGTGCCCAAGCACGCTGTATCGAAAACCACATGTACGTGGCCATCGCTGGTTGCACGGGGAATCTCCCCTTTGTCGAAAACTCTGATATTCACTACGCTCAGTCGGGGATCTTCACGCCCGCCGACGTCGAATTCGCGCGGGACGCCATCGCAGCAGAGTGCAATCCGAACGTCGAAACTGTCATTATCCATGACCTCGATTTTGAACAACTCCGTCGCCACAAGGAAGCGGGTTCAGTACAGAATTGGAACGATCGTCGGCGCGATATCTATCGCGTGGTATATGATGAAGATGGTACGGCGCATAATATATAAGGCTCAATGAGTAGCTTCCAGTTGCACGCCCCGCCCGGGCAAGCCGGACGGAAGCGAAGCCATCTGTGGTGCGAAATAAGATTGGCACTCATCACGTTTGCAGAAACGGCGTGTCAACTCATACTGTTAACAGACCTGGATTATGGTCAAACGCAGACAACAACGACGAGTCGACCAAATACTTAAGGGAGTGCTACTGGTTGGCACCGCTACTCTGCTACTGTGGGCTTTGTTTTGGCCGGTCCCCTTCCCTCCCCTCAGCGATTCAAACGCAACTACCTCTGCCGCTCAGCCTGCTTCGGCGACCAATCAAACACTGGCCAACGCCCCAGGGCAATCAGTCGATGATGCTCAATGGGGGAACCGCCTGGCCATCCGACGACTCCAGGGTTGGGCAATAGCGGCTCAGCCGCCGATGTCCAGCTCATCTCCATCGACCACGCAATCACCGACCATACTGGGCGGTCCGCTGGCAGGCGTACAATTGACAGGGACTATCATCGAACCGGGAAATTCGTTTGCGCTGGTTATCGACCGGCATGGGGCCAGCGACCTCAAGCCAGTCGGAGGGACATTGCAACTGGAGCCCGCCGGCATCCGCGTCGATTCGATTGCTGCACGCAGTATCGTCGTCTCGTTTCAGGGGCGGCAGCAAGAACTGCTGATCAGAGAGTCAGCCGCAGACATCGCTTTGGACTCCCTACCGCCGCTGGAGTCTTCGATGATGCAAGCCGAAGAGTTGGATTCGATGAATGATTCGATGAGTGATTCGATGAATGATTCGATGATGTCTAGTATTTCTGCGTTGGAAGCAGAACTCGATTCACTCAATGGGCCACCACCTGAAGAGCCGAGTGGTAGCGAACCGATGGGAGTCGACAACTAGTGTCACACGTCACCGCCATTTTGAGTGAACATGCCTATGAAGAGGCGCATTTATGGCATCTCAGCGGCGGCGATAGTTTCGCCGAAACGTGGTGGCAGGGGAGCGACCTACAGGAGCTATTGCGCGCGTGGCCGGAGATTCACCGTAACCACCGCGCGAGCTTCCAGCAACTCGTTGTTCTCCCACGCTCCGCCACGTTTATGTTCGGAATTTTCCCGCGCGCCGACGTAGCGGGCTCGACCAAACGCGCCACTTTACAATTTCGCTTGGAAGCCGATCTGCCACTGAGCGCCGAGGAACTGGCTTGCGATTTTCAATTCGGTGCAACATCCATTGACGACGCTCAAGTTTCCACCGTGTCCTGCCAACACGCCGACTGGTCACCACTGCTGCAGCAACTGCGGCGCAGTAGTTGTCGACTGGAATTACTCACTCCTAAAAGTCTCGTATTGTTGCAAGCGGTCGTTGAGAGACAATCGCTGGTTGGACAGCCACGATTGATCCTATTGCACATCGACGGCCAGTTCGAAATCGTCGCATTGTCAAACAACCAAGTGGTCCAGTGGCGCATACCGGGGAGTCTATCCAACGCCAGTCGCGATTGGCAGGTCTTGCGAGACGAGTTCCCCGGAGCGGAACCGCTGGTGGTCTTAACCTCAGAGCAAGCGATCTCTCGCGAAGAAGCTCAGCAGTTTGTCGCTTCCGCTGAAGTGCCGGTTCCGGAGCCAGTGAAACTCCTAGTGATCGACGAACAGGAGATGACGAAGCAACAGATCGCGAGGGTTCTCGCGGAGCGATCGACAGTTTGGTTTGATCTGTCGCAGGACGAACATTTCGCTGATAGCGGAGCGTCAGGGTGGTGGGCTGCACGTCATCACCGCGCATTGCTGATCGTTTCCGGATGTCTATTGCTGGTCGCCCTAGCCTGCGGCTGGCGTGCATCGCGAGTTCGCAGCGCAGTCGCCAGCTTGCAAGAGCAACAGGCGACACTGGTCCGCTCTGCTTTGCCGGAGCAGAGAATTTCTTCGGCCGTACTGGCACGACTCAAGAGTGAACATACAAAACTGCTCGGCTCGCGCGGCCGAAGCGAAAATGCGCAGTTGCCCACGACCGTCTTGCCTGTCCTGCGGCAAGTCATTGAAAACTTGCCGCTCGAAGTCCCCGTCTCCGTTCACGAACTGCGACTCGACGGGACCGAGATCTATTTGGATGTTGAAGTGGCTCAGTTTCAAGAGGCTGGGGCGCTGGCTCAGGCTTTGCAAGCTAGCGGACTGAGCATGTCGCCCCCCAGTACGGCGACCGTCAAAGAGGGTAAGATCCGGGCCCAAATGCGAGGCACGCCGGTTGACGCTACCAGTGGCGGACGATTGTGATGAGAGCTTACGGGTGGAATCGACGATCACTTCTGTACGCTGGGCTACTGTTGGTCAGTGGGCTTGTCGCGGCAGCCATGGTGGGCGAGTGGCTGACCGCCAATCGTCAGTTTCAGGCGGCTATCGAAGACCTGGAGCAGTGCCACAACTTAGTTCGCGACATTGCCAGCTTGCGAAATCGACCGCGCGTGGCTTCGTTGGAAGTCGAATCGCCGCAACAAATCATCGACCGTGTGGCGGAGGCACAAGCCCACAGTCAGCTCGCAAGCGAGTCGTTGGTTTCAGTTTCTCCAACCGCTCCGACGCAGTTGGGCAACACTGAGTATCAAGTCCGCTCGACCGAACTGGTGTTGCAACATCTCGGCTTGGACCAATTGGTGCGTTTTGCTAGCGCATTGGGAATAAAAGAAGAGGGATTGGTAGTTCGCGAACTGACGTTAACTCCCGACCAGTCACCTCCCTCGGAAGCTAGCAACGCTCATAGCAACTCGACCGAACGTTGGAACGCTAGGTTGATCTTGACGCAGCTTATCTATTCGCCGACAAGCAAGTGAACAGACTTGTCGCCCACGGCTAGCGCCTGAGGTTCACATCTCTACTTTGTTGTTTGCGGCTGGACCGCAGGAGATCGATTCGACCACACATGCGCGGCGGAATTGCTTCATCCGACAATCGACGCCTGCCGCGATGCGCTCCCAGACTGGCCGCGCTGTGGGGCTTGCTTGGGTCGACCATTTCCCTATGCCTTTCACCACTCGGTTGCAGCACCTTCTCTCCCGGTCATGATGTGCTGCACGTTGCAGGGGACGGTGTGTTGGGAGACAGTTCGCATTTGATCAGCCAAGCTCTCCACCAATATCACAAAGGTCATCTCGAACAAGCGGCGAGTAAATTCGAACAAGCCTTGGCCATCGAGCCCAATCATGGAGTGGCCCACAACAATCTAGGGCTGATCTACTACCAACAGCGTCAGTTGGTAGCAGCGGCAAATCATTTTGACGCAGCCAGCGCATTGTTGCCCGATGATCCGCGGCCGGTCAACAATCTCGGGATGACCTTGGAAGCCGGCGGCCGAGTGATGGAAGCCATCGAATTGTACGATGAGGCGAATTATCTAGCCCCAGACAATCCACTCTACTTGGGCAATTGGCTCCGCGCACGCGTGCGGATGGGAGAGCAATCCGATGGCCTGATCGAGCAACTGGAACATCTGGCCTTCATTGAAACTCGCGCTGACTGGGTGAGCTGGACTGACGAACAACTCGCTCTAGTTCGCAATCCAGCACTCGATCGCGGCCCGGCGGGGAATACTAATGGGAAATCAGGTAACTTGGGGAATCGGTCCAATGCAATCAACGGCAACTCAAGACAGAATTCGGTCGGAGGCAATCGTTTACCTATAGGGGAGCCGAACAGCAACTCTGGTCCTGGGGAGATGAAACTGGCACCGTCGCAGCTCTGGGACGATTCGGCGGAGAATCTTCCCGTCCCTGCGCCAGCACCGCCAGAGTAGAACAATTGTCCTCAATTGTTCCGCATTACTGACGGTGCAAAATGCTGAACAATTGGGGCAATTTGTTTTATGTCAAACAATTGGGGACAATTGTTCTACTCTAGAAAGTCTCAATCGATCTTGCTTTTGGCGAAGGCGTCGGCCAGCGAAGTATCATCCATGCCAATTGTCCAGCGGACTCCTTCGCTTTCCAATTCGACGAATTGTTCGCTCAAGTTGATGTCGACCACTTTCGCCTTAACCGAACCAATCTCGAATTCGGAACCTGCCGCCAGATCGACAGTCTTCCCTTCGACGCGCGAACGGATCGAAGCCGCCGGGCCAAAGCGACCGCTGGTCAACGCGGACACAAAAGCCTGAGTTGCCACATCAAACTTTGGCGGGGGTGGGACCGGCTCATCGGGTTTCGGCGGGTCGACAACATTCAGCGTCAATTTTTGTTCGGTCGTTCCCCTCGGCCAACCGCTGTCGGTCGCCTTTACCAGCAATTCGTAAGTTCCATTCTCCTTCGGATTCCACTTGAATGTCTTGCCATCCAAGCGTAGACCTTCCGGCACATCTTCCGACACCAAGCTCAGCACCACATCGTGATTCTCATCATCCTCCGTCGCTAGGACTTGATCCCAGGGAGCCCCTCGGGGGATATTAAAGGTCTTGTCCCCAGCAAACTTCGGTGGATGATTGGGAGGCGAAAACGGATTGCGACCAAGTATCGACTGTTTGTATTCGTCTGGGGTCATGGCCAAACGTCCCGAGGACTGGCCAGTCGGCTCTTGGTTGGGGCTGGCCGCGTCAAGTGCCAGTGCTTGAGACTCAAGCAAGATTGTGACCACGTTGGGAACCTTGGTCATGTTGACCTTCAGGCTCTGCAACGAGTGCAGATAGTCCGTATCGTAGTAAGCTGCCATGAGGTCGAGCAATTGTTCGGTGCGACAGGTTCCCGACAAGCTAAACTTGTACGCCTTGAAGGCTCCTTTGGCCGTTTTGAAGGGCTGCTCGGGCGGGTTGACATTGAGCTCAGTCATTCCCGCGTCCAACGCCGTCTTAGTGAGCCAGGCTTTGTACTGCGCCACCAATGTCTCTTGCTTGGTAGGTAGCGATTTGAGCTTCAATTGATCGAGCTTGCGCGCCGCGATCGCTCCGGACGTAGCGATCCGTTTCATGCTGTCCGATTCCTTCCGCGCCGCGTCGACCAAATCTTGTTTGTGCTGCAGCGTTTCGCGGACAGTCGTGAAGGCATAGTTCGCACCGAACAAGCCGACGACGACCCCTACGCCCATTGCTAAATATCGTTCTCGTTGTGTCATCGCCATGATGTTTTCTTTACTGCTGCACTGCTTCAGTTGTTGTCGCGCGACTGGTTCCCAAAGTCTCCGCTAGTTTCCAGCCACGTCCCCTGATCGAGATTGTCTCATCGACCCGCCATTTGTAGAGTTCCCCTTCTTTGGGCGGAAACTGTTGTGAGTTCTTCCCAGCCACGACGTGCGCCTCATCGCGCAGGGATTGTTCAAAGGTGGTGATGGTCGATGCAGAATCGGCGGCTACTGGCATAGTAATGCGTCCCGTGCCGTCGGCTTGAACCGAAAAAGCTGGTTCACCCACCAACACCTTGTCCGCTGGTGGAATCTTCTCAGCCAGATAGCTCAGCTCGTCCAACCAATTTGGCGAAGCTTCTAAAAACTTCTCCACTTCACTTAATTCGGCGATCTTCTCTTCGGCGGATTTCTTCAGTTCTTGTTGACTCTTGACTTGGTCTTGGTACATCGCCAAGTCCGAATCGAGGGCTTGATTGGTGCTCGTCCACCAGTAGACCCCTCCCACAGCTAACAGGGCGGTCGCCGCGCCGGCCAACAAATAGGTTGTCGTCTTACTCTTCGGTGGCGGACGCTTCTTAGGATTCTTAAAGTCGAGTTTCGTCTTCTGCTCGGCGGCGGCAAAGTTCAACGCACCAGCTAGTCCTACGATACGGTTCGTTGACTGCTGCGCAAGCTCTTCGCGACGCGGCAAATTGGCGGCCAATAAATCGCTCGGATCGACCACCGAAACTTGGCATCCAAGCACTTCCGCGATCAGCTCATGCACCCCACCAGATAGACTTGGCGTAGCGATCAGCAGCGCGCCGTTGATCGACTTGCCTCCTAACTGGCTCGCAGCGGCCATGAGACTTCGCCTCAGTTCTCCATTGAGCGCTTGTGGAACCTGCTGTGGGTCACTCGGCAGCTTCGTTCCTCGGACCAGAACTAAGCTACCGCGATTGAGAATCATCAGATCAGCGTCTTGGTCCGATAAACAAATCACCATCGAAACATCGCCGCTAGGAATTTTCCCAATGGCTGTGGCGTACCTCGCAATTTCAATAGGGCGCAAGGCGACATGCGTCAGTTGCACTCCCGCTTGGTTGCAAGCCGCTTCCATCTCATTTAGAACGGGCGGGGAAATCACGCCAACCAATGCAGTTAACGTCTCTTGGCCAGGCTCCTCAGGGAGGATGACATAATCGAGCGCCCAATTGTCACCCATGTTCGCAAGCTGGCGTTGGGCTTGGAAGCGAATCACGTCGGGTAGATCGCTAAGGTCCATGCGCGGAATCGAGAGCGTGCGCACTTCGACCAGATCGCGTGAGGCGACGATAGTAACATCGCTCTTGCGCAGCCCCAGTTCGTCAATCGCTCGGCTTAGGCCTTGTGCCGCGTCGCCATTGCGCGGCGCAGTCCCCACGGCATCGTCGGCTGTGGCACCGTTTTCAGTATCACCGATGCGTTGTTCGCTGACGCGCTCGATTGTTAAAGCGGAACCATGCGATTGCCCCACTGCGACCAGCAGGTTATCGCGTTGCCAATCGATGATGATCTGTTTTGCCACGAGACTCAAAAGCTTTTTGAATAGGGGGATAAAGTGCAACGGGACAACGAGCGTGTCCCGATAGAGCTCACTATCTTTATTTTAGTCGGAAATTTTTTCTAATGACGCGTTATCAGTGAGCGATTGAGCAAGAAACAGCTTTGCAAAAACCAATTCAAGGAAGTACGCGTTGAGGGAAATGCAAAATTGGCTCCCCTCTCCCCCGGTATTCCGGGGAGAGGGGTTAGGGGCGAATTGGGCAGAGCGTAGAGCCTTGAATCAAAGCGTCCTCACTGGGTTCCTGCCCCCTCACCGGGTTCCTGCCCCCTCACCCCAACCCTCTCCCCCGGAGTACCTGGGGAGAGGGAGCCAGTGTTCACTCTTCACTCTTCACTCTTCACTCTTCACTCTTCACTCTCGCCTCTCGCCTCTCGCCTCTCGCCTCTAGCATCTAGCCTCAAAACCCAACTCCCACTTGATTCCCGACATCAAATCGCTGTCCAAGCGTCGCAATATCAAAACCACGGTCCAAATGATCCATGCGACGAAAAAACAGGATCATCGGGACATCCCCCACGCCACTAATCACCGCTTCAATTCTGGAAAACGCCGCCTCCCCTTCCATGTAACCGACGATCTGTGCTTTGAACACGTCGCCGCCACACGTCACCAGCGGTAGGATGGCTCGCATTTCGTCCATCGTTAGGTAACCCTCAACGGCCAGCCATGTTTCGAAATCGCGAGTGAGACTGTCGGAGCCGTCGACGCGAGCTTCTAGGATTTGGTCGACCACTTCATCGGTCAAGCCTGGCACGCCGCGCAGAATTTCTTGCGGGCACTCCATGATGTTGATCCGCCCTGGAATGGCCGTAGCGTCGACCGTGGTCAGATAGTCCATCAGCAGAGGCGTTGTGTTGGCCAGATCGAGAGGGATCGAACTGAAGGGCGAACTGTAGGTGACTTGTCCAGCGGGCCCTTGCAGGTTGACTGTGGCGTCGAACAGATCAAGGACTTGATTGAATTTCACACTCCCAGCTTGGCTGAGGTCGATCGATGACATGGCATTGGAACTCCAGGCCTGCGGTGGTCCACCGTTGGCCGTTGCTCCTCCGCCACCCGCTGCACCAGCCCCTTGTAAGGCCGACAATGCACCGAGCTGAGCCCCCATGGCACCGTCGGTCTGTTCGCTGTCGGCTGCAGCCATGCTGGCCAAGGCAACCAGGGGACTGGTGCCACTCCCACCCGGCGCACCGCCGTAGCGATACGCGACGATGAAACTGGCCCATTCTTCATTCTGCAGTACGGCCGAAAGATCTTCGTAGAGCAACTGCATATCATCCGAGTTGATATTCACTCGGGGCGTGCCATCGGAGGCGACGTTTTTCTCTTGACTCTGCAACGTCAAATAGGGTGCCCAACCCAGCGGCGGTGGTGGCAACACGTTCGGATCGGTGAGTGGTGCCAGCGCACCAGGGGACATTCCCGCTTGAATCCCCATGCTCATCTTCATCGACTCAGCTTGGTCGAGTAGCCCATTGCGATTTTCGTCGTAGCCAAACAACATTTGCGGCGTCACGCCGCGCACCAGCAACAATTGCTCGATCGAACTGATGGGGCCATTGGCTGGCTTATAGGCAGGTTGCAGATTCATGTAGTAGTCAGCAAACTCGGCACCCAACGGTCGCGGTTCGTCGTCCTCATCGAGCCAATCGAGGATGGCGTCGGATACTTCCTCAGTCATTCCAGGGAGCGACATCAATATCCCCGTCGTCATGCTCGATGACATGCTGGCCGTCGCTTCGCTGGCCAAGGAGGATAACGCCGATGTCAGACCAGCCGACGGATCGGCTTCACCCGCTCCGCCACCTGCAGCTCCACCACCAGTTGCCGAGGCACCCAATGTCCCTGCGGCCGCCAGCGCATCGAGCTGTGCCAGCGTATTCAGATTGAGTTTGGCCGATTCGTTCTGCAGTCCATAGCGAATCCCTGTGTAGTTACCGAACTCATCCAGGCTCGGTGAGAGGATCGTATAATTGCCGCGTCGCGCGGGATCGACATCCGGAATGATATTCACAGCTTGGAACATCGTCGGATTGTCCCATGTCCCTCCCATTGCTAAGCGTTCCGTGCGTGGATAAGCGACCAACAGGCGTACGGCCTGCGCACCCGATTCGGCGCACATGCGCGATTGCAATCTCCCGGCTGAAATCCGCGATGCCTCGTGCGTCAGCAACATCGATCGTGAAAAGGTGAGTGCCGCCAGCGTCGCCATCACGACCACGACCAGTACCAGCAGCAGAATAAAGCCACTTTGTCTTTTCGGCCCTCGCAGTCTTTTCGGCCCTCGCCGCTGTGTCTGGTTCCCAGGCTCTGCCTGGGAACCCACTGGCTTGCAGGCTCCGCCTGATAAAGCTTGACTGATGAGGCGGAGCCTGCGGTGCAGTGCGTTCCCAGGCAGAGGCTGGGAACGAGGGTTTTGTGGCTTGCTCATAGTCCCAGCCCCTCCATCCCGGCAGCTTCGTCAGCCGAGGCGACGTCGGCGGCATGCAGTTGAGCACCGGGGATGGCCACCACCAACTGGTACACTTCGACTCCGTAGGCTTGCCGATCAGCAGAAGACATCATGCTGATCGAAACGCCCGGCGTGAGCTGAGCGGTTTCACTAGCCGTGGCAGTCTGCATGGCCAACGTAATCTCGATCAGCCAAGGCAGCGACTGAGTCGACGAATCCCAATCGAAGAGCCAATCGACTCCATCAAAATAAGCGAACTCCAGCGCGACTACTTCGGGTGCCAACAAATCTCCCGTCTGCTGTAGTCGCTGGGTATCTCCCATCTCTTCGGCATACGCGGTTACGCCGCGATCGAGTTGCCGACGCACCAACCCAGCCGAGTAGGCTACGGTTTGATTGTTCGGCCCTGCAAACATGGAGAGAGAATCTTCGATCCCCATATTGGTTGGCTGCTGCACATAATAGGTGACCGTCTTCATGTCACCTGGGACGTCGGTCAGAAACGAATCAACCAAAGTGGCTTGTTGCAGCACATATTCGTCCGGTCGCGGAATGCGGCTGACGTCGACCATCAACGAATACTGATCGCCATAGATGCCTGGAGGCAGGCTCGTCGTGACTGTTTCCGCCAGCGGATCGTCGGTAACCGTGGGAGCTGTGGACGTAGCTTCACTGGCCAGTCCACTACCTCCGCCCGTGGGTGCCGCGCCGGCGGCCGCGGCACCTCCACTGACCCCCATCAGTTGTTCCAACACACTGGAATCATATTCTTGAGGCATGACCACACCACGAATGTCATCGGCAATCTGGCTCAGCAGCGCGCGGGCTAGTTGTTCGCGTCGAATGTCATCGCCGCGCGACGCAAAATTGCGCGCGAAGAGTTGCATCAGCGTGCCGATGAGCGCGGTCGCCACCACGATTAACGCGAGTGACAAAATCACTTCGAGCAATGTGAAGGCACGTTTTGTGTTTGAACTGCGCATGATTAACGTCCACCTCTTCCACCAGCTGCGGCCCCACCGGCCCCTCCACCACTGCCGGGACCACCCGGTCCAAAACCGCCTCCTGCTCCACCGCGAGCACTGCCACCGCCACCGCC
>JBGSJT010000534.1:0-22043 GCA_041741715.1 Pirellulaceae bacterium
GGGTTTTGGCGGCAGATGCCGCCAAAACCCAAGCTGGGGAAGCGCGCTGCGTAACCGTTGCCCCAGGGCGGCGTCAACGCTCGCTCCACTCGCGTTGACTTGCCCTTGGCTCGGTAATCGGCTGGACCTACGGCCCGAAGAGAATCGGCTCTTATAAATTTGCAAATCGCACGTCGCTGCGACTGAAGACTCAATTCCAGAACAAAACTAGCATCAACACAAACTTGCTAAACTGCTATTTGTCGCACAGGCCAGCAAGCGGCTACGGCTTTCAAGAAAAACTGTTTTCACCATCCCACTCGTTGCCTCCTCCACTACCCGATACTTGTTGGATGAAGACTACGCTAAATCGCGACGACAAAAAGATGTGCGGCAAAAAGATGAAACACTTGGAATTGCCAAGCATCGACGGCGGAGCGTCGAGCTTTATGGTTCAACCCCCGCTTCACTCACTCTTCTCAGCGGGCAACGCAGTTTCAAATTCTTGCAATTGGGCAGCCATCTGGCGCTCGTGCGGAGCTAATTTCACAGCGAGTTTCTGAACTCGGATCGCCTTCTCCACTTGTCCTGCGGAAAAATAACAGCGGGCCAATGTGTCTAAGTAGGCTGGCTCATCAGGCATCAATTCAAGGGAACGTAAGCTCAGACCGATCGCTTCATTGGGGCTCACCTCACACTTACTTAACAGCCATGCCAATTGATTGCATTCCGCTGCCAGGGTAGGGCCTGCCATTGCGCGGCTCATGCGATCAACAGACCGCGATAACTGCTCCTCGGCCTGAAGAACTCGAATGCGAAAACTCTTGCTCATCTGGTCGAAATGCTCGCGAAAATAGCTGTCGAACGGTTCCTCGCCGGCAATTTGCTGCATGGCAATCACTGCGTCGGGATTGGGGAAGACGGAATCGACCTGCATACTTTTCCGCAACAACTCGCTAGCTGCGATCTTGTCCCCGCGATCAATAGCGGCCAGTCCGCTGTAGAAATAAAAGTTAGCCAGGATCGCACCAGGATTGGTATAGACTCCTGGTGCGCTGGGAAGCTCTAAATCATGACTGTCGAGCGTCTCATCGGCCAGTGGTTTGAGCACTTGGGCCGCTTGCTCATATTTATCGCCGAACCAATAGAACTGCGCGAGTTCGGAGCGAATCTCCGGTTCTTGTCGCGACTCAAACTCCAGCGCCTTCACGAATTCCTGCTCGGCCCACTGATTCATCCCCCGCTCAGCCAACGATCTGGCCAACTGGTAATGTCGATTGGCTTGAATCTCTTCCAAATTGAGAGTGGGGAAGTTCTGCAGTTTGTGTAGCAACTCCAGCACTGAGTCACTAGCTATATTCGCGGCGCGTTGTGCGGCCTGCTCATTGCCCATCCGCAATTGACCTTCGGCTAGGAAATATCCCAACTCGGGCTCACTGGAAAACTGCTTGGGAAAGCTAGCGGCCGACTCGATGACTAGCTCTGGCAGATCGGCCTCTAACGCCCACTGAGCGGCGGTTTGCAAAACATGAGCCTCGCTGCCAATAAGTTGCAGGCTGGGACGAACAACCTCCAGAGCTAGGCCTCGCGACCAATTCGCAGTGATCCATGAGCCAAGCCAACGATAAAAGCGAAGCGTCACCTCGGTCGATCGAAAATGATCCAAATCGAAATTCCCCGCCGTGCCATCGTCCGCAGTTGTGGCAGCGACTTCGGCATGTTCTTGGGCAATCAGCCCACGCCACGCCACCAAATTCTCCTCCGACAGTCGCTGACGCTGCGCGTCATCATCGATGTCGACTGGCAGTTGAAATGTGGTCAGGTCCCCTAGATCCTTCATGAACTGAGATAGCCACTTCGCGGCAGTGCGATTGCTATTCCCTAGCGTTAGTAGAATTGAGGCAGGTAACAATCGAGCTGGCGGGGTTGGCTGTTCCTTCGAAACTTTAGAGAGTTGCTGCGAGATGGCTTGCATCAAGTACAACGCAGCCGATTTGGATCGCAGCTCATTGCTTTCATATCGTGCCAACCGACACAGCGCTAACAAGGCATCCGAAGTAGCACGTTCCGACAACTGCTGTAGAACTGTGTCCCGATCTTCTTGGCTGGAATCATTGTAGGTCGTCAACAATTGGCGAACTTCCAACGAATCTGTCTCCAGCCACCAGACAACGTTTTGGCTGTCGATCAAATACCGCGCGGCACGCGCCACGTGCGCTTGGGGATGCGACTGGGCCGCTTGTCGCAATTGCTCAAACGCGACTAGACCAATCCGTTCCAATTCCCACTTGGCGGTTTCCCGCCGATGATAGTTATCGTCACCCAACTGGTTGATCAACGCTGAAACGTGTGCTCGCAACTGCTCGCTATTGTCCCCGGACGCAGCATCGCCTGACGCAGCATCGCCAGACGCATCCGAGATGGGTTCGCCCACGGTTGCGTTCTGAGACGGCTGTTGCGCCACGGCAGTCGGATTGGTCAAACTAAGGTGCACACATAGAGTGAATGACACCATACGGATAAACCAGTTGCTACGATGCGAAAAGCATTGAGCCATCAGTGGCCATTCTATAAGTGGTTTCGACTTGTGTCTTAGGCGAGCGGCAGACGTAACTTTATGGAAGCCGCGGGCGCCAGACTTCGGGTCGTGCAGCCTGAAGTCTCGCGACTCCAGCTACGTTGGGTTCTTGTTACTGTGCAGCCAGCAATTTTTCAATAGCAGATACAACTTCTTCGTCATCGGGTGTCGTGCGAGGTGCAAAGCGCGCAACGGCCTGGCCAGCGCGGTCGATCAGAAACTTTTCAAAATTCCAACTCACCTTGCCATCTCCCGTGGGGGGAAGCTTCATGGCGGTTAGTTTTTTGTACAGTTCGCATGCCCCTTCACCGTTGACTTCCACTTTGTCAAACATATCGAACGTCACTCCATAGTTCTTCGTGCAGAATTCGGTGATCTCCTTGGAGGAGCCTGGCTCCTGCTTGCCAAACTGATTGCAGGGGAAGCCGAGCACGACCAAGCCTTGGTCTTTGTATTTTTCATACAGACTCTGGAGTTCCGTGTATTGAGGTGTCAGCCCACACTTACTGGCCGTGTTTACCACCAGTACAACCTTCCCTTTGTACTTCTGGAGATCCACCTCTTCGCCCCCCAGCGACTTCATCGACTCCTTCAATACCGAAGTGGCTGGCTCTCCCTTTTTATCTTCAGCGCTAGCAGCAGTCATGAAAACTCCGGAGTTGATGGTGGAAGTGAAAACCAAGGCCACGGCCAAACGTTGGACCGACAAGCGAACCGCAAAATTAGTTCGAAACATTTTGAATCCTTTTTCAAATTTGAAAGTTAGTACGTGTAACAATTCCTAGTGAAGCTCAGGCGCTAGACTTGGCCTCACCAACCCTTCATTATAGCACTTTCAGCAAGTCGGCTAGTTGGACAGTGCCACTTTGCGTTGGAGTCTAGGCTTTAGCCGATCTTAACTCGTTCACCACGCAAAGGCGCTTCAAGGCTGTACTCCAACAAGTTCACGCTGAACTCCAACAAATTAAAAACTCTTGCTAGCTGGTCTCTGCTCCACCTGTCCTGTCTTACCACCAAACAATTTCATTGGCAGGCTAAACAAGTCGAAATTCATGGGGGGGAGCATGCTGGGGAGCGTGGGGTTGATTTCGACGGCCAATGGCTGCATTTCCAATTCAATACTCCCCACCAGAGCTAGACTGTCGGAGTTTTGCGTGATGTGGACGCGTCCACCGCGAAACCAATCGATCCAGGGAGCAGAGTAGCCGGGGGGAGGAGCTGGCTTGCCTCTCTCGTCCAGCAACGCGTTGTGCCAGGCGGTACTTTCCCACCATCCACTCGCGACGCCTGGCAGTTGTTGAAACTGATAGGTCCCGCCCAAGGGACACTGCAAACGCACATCCAGAACCTCCTCCGCTACTTGATAGCACCGCTCGCTGGGGACTCGCAACTGCTGATGGATGGCATCCAGCAGTCGTGCATTGCCGTGCGAAGCTTCCCAACCACGCTGGTACCATTGGCGATTGATCCAAGTGGCCAATTGCGAACCCTGCAGATTGGCCACTCGACCGCGGGCCTGCGCCAAGTCCTCGGTGTGAGCCACCCCCAATTGTGGAATGGCTTGATCCAGGATTGAATGTTCAAAAGACAGCAGACTGAATTCACCATTGGTCCACCGCCACAATCCACCCAACATTCGCGAAAAGCCCGCATAGTCGGGACGGGTCAACCCCAGCCCCAATGGCAGTTGTTCAATAATGCCAGGGGTCGGCCATCCACCGATGTAACCCGGCACAGCTTTGAGCGCGCGAAGCGTATTGATCAGGCCCTGTGTATCTTCGGGTGCAGGCGGGATCATATCCTTGATCCCACCAAACAAGTGATAGTCGTTCGATACGATTCCCAGCGTATTCCCACCCCGCACGTGGACTTGGACCGACACGGCATCGTCGGCTGGTAGCTTCAATTCGACTGGCGTCGGCGCACCGAGTTGCCTGGCGATCCAACCGTACTTATCTGGTTCGAAGGGGGCCACGTAGGCTTCCACCGCTACTTGTTCGGTGCGACTACCATCGGCGCGAAAGCGTCGCAAGCCTAGCAGGAGTGGATCCATGTGCTTCCACTGGTCTTGATAGAAGCCCGCGATCGCAGCGTAGCCTTCCGCCTCGCGTGGGCTGACTGCCTTGATTTCCACATCGGCGATTGGCAGAAAACTGCCTCGCGCACCGCGCAGCGAGTCGATCCAACCACTCTCGGAACGGAGCGTTTGCGCGCCATCGGTCCGTTGATCAAACCACGGCGCGAGCAGCCCTTGGGACTTCATCTGGTCGATATCTGGCTCCCCCAAACCTTCGGCCGCTGCAACTTGTGAGGCGACTGTTGCGATTTCCAAGTGAGCAATCGCTGCCAGTCGTCGTCGCAATTCGATTTGATATTGGGGACTGACCAAGCGATGAAAGAACTCGGGAGAGAAATAAGCGAAGACGGCGTACTGATTGGCATCGGGCATCCACGAACGCGCCCAACGGAACGAAGGTGAATTAGCTAGTGACGGTGCGCCAGCGGCAACTTCCAAAAAGCGTTTTACCAAAGTTTGACTGGTCGATATGAACACATAGGGACCATCCTTGACCACGAACGCGCGAATGCGATTGTCTGGCGTGCTGAGTAACGACACGGGTTGGCCTGCGATGCTGACGGTGCTCAAGCTCGCGTCGGGATTCTTAGCCAGCACCGCGCTCCGATCCGATTCGATGGAGGCGCTGAACAACTCGGGATTGGTGGCGAAGAACAATACACCTAGGCTGGCTCCTTCCTTCATGTAAAGATCGCTGCCGATGATGGCCATGTCTCCCACCAACTTGTCGCCGAACATTTTGGCGATCGTCGTCAACTTCGATGCCAACATGCGTTCCATGCGTGCGGCTGCATCGTAGTTAAAACCGCGAAGTAAGACCGCTTGCGTCATGTCCCCGCCATACCGCTGGGCGATCTCCTGAAACCACACGTAATTGGAAAAGGCTCCGAACCTCAGATAGAAACATTCGGGCGGTACGCGGGTGGCCAGTGACTCGATCGCAGGCTCAGCAGGGAGCGGCGGCAACACGGCTGATCCCCACAGCGGTTCGACGGGTAGTAAACGCGTCGGCTCGACCGCCTCACCTGGCGTGGTCAGCACCTCTTCCAGAATCTCTTCCCGCAAGGGTTCGATGGCAGCCAGCAGCGCCAAGGTTTCTAGCGGCTGCGTGAGCTTCTTCTTATTGGCGTCGGGCGGATCCAGATCGACCACGGGCAATCCCATGCGAGCCGACAACATGCTGGTCAAATACTTGTGAACCAATTTTGGAAAGTCATCACTCTCCAGCGCGCGGCGGGCCGACGCGGTATACTCCTGCCACCAGGTCCCCAGCAACTGTTGATAGCTGACTCCCACATGCGTCGAGCTGGGTTCAACTCGTAGTCGTTGCGTGATATCGCCGCTGAGTTGCAGGTCAATCGGTTCTCCTCCGCGAAACAGTGCGAAGACCGTGATCGCCACAGGGACAGTGCGTTTAGTTTGTTTACCGCGCACTGCCGAACGCAGGCGATCAATCAGCCCACCAGGCCGTCCAATGGCAGGTCGTGGCCCAATGGCGGCGCCTGGCTCCTCCTCAATAATTTCAATGGTGCGCACAGAGATGACCGGATAGAAGATTCGTCCCGCAGCCTCCTCGACGATGATTCGCGGTTGTTCGCTCCCCATGTTTGGTGGAATAGACACTTCCGCTTGCAGCACACCAAACAGTTCTCCCGCAATAGCGATTGGAGGAGACAATTGCGGTCGCGACAAAGGTGAACCCGCCGGTATTTCTTGACCAATAACAGTGGCGGACAGTAGTAAAAAACAGACACACCAACGAATCGACATAAGAAAAATTTCTTTAAAGTCATAAGGAGAAGATCGCCACCGTGTAGCCAAGTTCAATGGTACGTTCTTTGCCGACGTTGAACAAGCTTCAGGCCGGTTGACTGGTTCGCTTAATAAAGATTCCAAAATTTTCTTGACATCGCTGGTTCGCCTAGGGTAGGGTAAGTTCATCGCGACGCTCCTCTCTCAAGGAACGCACGACATCCTCTCACATTTGCCTATTTCGTCCCGTGAAATATTTGTTGAGTAGGAGGTTGTTGCATGTCTGGTGCGTGGATTGGTTTAGTTCGTTCTCTGTGGCGAACGACTCGAAGTAGACACTCGACGAGGTGGGTGTCTTGTCTATCGCTAAGTACCCGTCTGGGTCTTGGCACTTGCCTAGCTCTCATTACTTGTCTGGGCTGCGGCTCAGACGATGGCTTGAACCGCAAGGCGATCAAGGGGAATGTCAGTGTCAATGGGACCGATATCCCCAATGGTTCCGTGACGTTTGAACCACTGTTTGCCGGCGGCGTCGGGAGCGGAGCGGTGATCAGCCAAGGTGCCTATGCGATCGCTCAGAAAGATGGTTTGCCGCCAGGCAAGTATCGCGTGCAGATTACCGGGGACGATGGCGAGAACTTTACCGTTTCCGAAGGCAAAATGCCGGGCGACGATATTATGCCTCCCAAAAAGCAACTGGTCCCCAGTGGCTGGAAGGAGGATATCGAAGTTGCCGACGCTGGGCCATTCGACTTTGATTTCGCCATCAAAACTAAGAAGTGACCTGCCTCTTAGCATCGAGCGGGAAATAACTGTCGTAGCCACGTTCGCCAGAACGTTGACAGTCGTAGCCACGTTCGCCAGAACGTTGACAGTCGTAGCCACGTTCGCCAGAACGTTGACAGTCGTAGCCACGTTCGCCAGAACGTTGACTCCCTGCCGTCTGGCGACGGCAGCTACGCTTAAGTCGCGACAGTTATTTCCCGCGCGATGCTTAGTTGTTTTCAGTCCCGTTTTTACACCAAGGAAAGAATCATGAGAGTCCAAAGAAAAGGTTTTACATTGGTCGAATTGTTGGTGGTCATCGCCATCATCGGTATCCTAGTCGGCCTGCTTCTCCCCGCCGTGCAGGCGGCTCGCGAAGCAGCTCGCCGCATGCAGTGCTCAAACAATCTCAAGCAAATTGGGCTGGCGACGCACATGTATCTCGACACCTTTACCCAAAAATTTCCGGCGGGCAGTTGGCATGGGACAATGGGAACATGGCTTGTCTCACTTCTTCCCTTTGTCGAGCAGACCGCCATGCGCAATCTCTATCAGAATCACGGCGGCGTTGAATCGTTCCGCACAGGAGGTAAGCGCTACGGCCATGTTGACAATCAATTCGTCACCAAGCAGCAGCTTTCGGTCTACACGTGCCCCAGCGATCGCGTTACCGCCTCGCCCAGCATTGTCGTCGGTATCACTTTCCACAATTATGTGGCCAATTACGGTAACACCACCCGCGGTAGGTTGAGTCCCTATGGGGTCAACGTCGATGGCACACCAAATTTGTATGGAGGCGCACCCTTCATCGAATATATCGCTCCCAACACCGGCGGCTGGGCCAACTATCACAGCTTCATTCACACCGATCTAGGTAAACTGAAGTTTGTGGTTAAGTTGGGAGACATCTCCGATGGGACGAGCAATACGTTGGCGTTTTCCGAATGTGTGCAGGGGACCGGTGGTGATTTATCGGGCTTTGCTTGGTGGGGTGGTGGAGCTCATTTTGAGACCCTCTTAGCCCCTAATACGGCCCAACCTGACGTTGTTGAACAGAGCTGCGCCAACCCGAAAACAGATAATCTCAATCCACCCTGCGTAGTTCGCGCTGCGGCCAGTGGCAATGTGGTCACGACCGGAGCCGAAACTCACGCCGCTCGCAGTCGCCACGTCGGTGGAGTTCAGACAGTCATGTGCGATGGCTCCGTCCATTTCGTCTCCAGTTCCATCGACCTATTCACCTGGCGTGCCCTTGGCTCGGCCGGTGGTGGCGAGGTAGCCCAGATTCCGCAATAAGGTTCAAGTTCAACAACAATATCAGCTCGACGCGCCAGCGAGTGGGTTGAGCTGATACTTACTTCGCTTCCGGCAGCACGAGCGGGCTGGTTGCCGGTTCGGCAGAAGTATTATCTGGCGCAACAACACCTGGCTGCTTCGCGCACATCACTGGAATCGCAGCGGCAATAGCAATCATCGGCAGGCTTAGCCACAACAACCGCACCATTCCACTTTCGCCAATGAAACTAACCGTGCTCTGACTCGGTAGGACCAAGCCAGCAATCATTGGGAAGAGCACTCCGGCAGCAGCGCCAGCAACCGCACCGCTGGCTGTCGCAGTTAACAATGTGTGCTTGTTGCGCCCCACGACGGCGAACAAAAACCCAATCCCTGCTCCGAACAATGCAAAGACTAGTGCTTGAGCGAAACCAACACTGGTCGGACCAGGTAGCGAATCCTTCGGCATCAAGAGCGCAAATAGGATTGGTCCCAAATACCCGACCACTGCACCCCATAGAGCACCCGCTACGATGGAGGGGAGGAGTCGCACTAGCAGCGAGCAGCATGGCCGAGCGAATACCGAAAGCAGTCCCGCCAATAAGCCTCCTCCAACGCACAAGATGATCGCCGCATTGAGTTGATCCACCCGCGCCTGTTGCGACATTAGTGCCTCACGAGCTTCATTCGAGGCTCCCATCCCGATACTATACTCGTCACTGACGGTAAAGAAGGGGTACTGCCATTGCAACACGCTCCAAGTCAATATTGCCGCAATGAAACCAACCGCGCACAGCACGGCCACATGCGGCTGTTTGTTCGCTACGTCAATTTCACTCGCCATCTCGGTACTCTCCATTCGCCAATATTATCTTTGAAGTTGAATGCCTGGTACCAATCAATATAACCATGAAGTATTTACTCCAACATCGGTGGAGGAACGATTGCGCGGTCACTTACAATCCGTCGCTGCTCGATCCATGGCCAGAGCTTAGCGACTTGACATGCTGGGTACGCTCTTCGCATAATCAACCCATTCCCATCGACAACCTATTTCCAATCGAAGTCGAGAGAGAGCATGCAACCTATGCACCGTCGAATCAGCGCTCCATTGTGTCAATTCATACTAATCGCGAGCCTCATGGCTCAGGGACAGACCGTTCTCGGACAGTCGGCCCAAGATCAAACCAAAGGTACTCAAGTGAAGGATCTAGCGTTGCTCAGCCCATGGACTGGTCCCTATGGCGGCGTTCCCCCATGGAATCTGGTGCGGCCCGATGAATTCGTGGCGACCTTTGAGGCGGCCATCGCTGAAGCCGAATCGGAGATCGAGACGATCGCTAACAACCCTCAACCCGCCACCTTCGAAAACACAATTGTCCCCCTGGAGACCGCCGGGCGCACACTAACTCGGCTGGGTGCAATGTTCTCCGTCCATTCGTCGAATCTCAACGTCGGTGCAATGCCTGATGTAGAGCGCGTGGTGGTCCCAAAACTTTCCGAACACGAAGACAAGATCGTGCAGAATAGTCGCTTGTTCGCGCGCATCGCCGCAGTCTATGAAAGCCCACAAGCCAAGCAACTCGACCCACCTCAACAACGCTTGCTCGACGACCGCTACAAGCAGTTTGTGCGACAAGGTGCGAAGCTGTCGGACGAAGAGAAGGGACGCCTGTCGAAGATCAACAAACGCTTAGCCAGCTTGTTCACCGACTTCAGCCAAAACGTTCTGGCCGACGAACAAGGCTATGTCACTTGGATCGAAAACAAAGACGATCTGGCTGGTCTGTCAACGAGTGTTATTGCCGGGATGGCGGCTGCGGCCAAGGAAAAAGGGAAACCGGACCAATGGGCGATTACGAACACCCGCTCCTCGATGGACCCATTCTTGACCTATGCCGAGAATCGCGGGCTGCGCGAAAAAGTATGGCGGAATTATTACAACCGTGGCGACAACGGCGACGCGCACGACAACAACGCCATCATCACCGAGATTTTAAAACTCCGCGCCGTCCGGGCGAAACTATTGGGCTATGAGACACATGCCCATTGGCGACTGGAACCACAGATGGCCAAGAAGCCCGAAGCGGCCATGGATCTAATGCTCAAAGTCTGGCCCAAGGCGGTCGCCCGAGTCGCTGAAGAAGTGGCTGACATGCAAGCCATCGCCGAGGCCGAAGGGGCCAAGCTGACAATTGAACCATGGGACTATCGCTTCTATGCCGAGAAAGTTCGCAAGCAGAAATACGATCTCGACTTCAACGAAGTTAAACCCTACCTGCAGATGGAAAAGCTTCGCGAAGGGATGATGTGGGCGGCTGGCAAGCTCTACGGATTCCAATTCGAACAGATCCACGACGTACCAGTGTTTCATCCCGATGTCCGCGTCTGGCGCGTCGCTGATGCCCAAGGAAATCTGGTCGGACTGTGGTATTTTGATCCCTACGCGCGAGAGGGGAAACGCTCTGGGGCTTGGATGACCGACTACCGCGCCCAAGAGAATATTACTGAGCCCATCACCACACTCGTCTCGAACAATTCCAATTTTGTCAAAGTGGCCGATGGCGCGCCGGTGCTGATCTCCTGGGATGATGCCGACACGCTGTTTCACGAATTCGGACACGCTCTGCATGGTCTGTGTTCGAAGGTCCGCTACCCTTCGCAGTCGGGGACATCGGTCGCCCGTGACTATGTCGAATTCCCATCGCAGCTAAACGAGCATTGGCTAACAACGCCCGAAATCCTCAATCAATTCGCCGTGCATCACGCGAGCGGTCAGCCCCTCCCACAGGAATTGGTTGACAAGATCGAGAAAGCAGCCACGTTCAATCAAGGCTTTCAGACCGTCGAGTATCTGGCCAGCGCATTGGTCGATATGAAATTGCACTTGGCAGGGGACACTCCCATCGATCCCGACGCTTTTGAACGTCAGACGCTGGAAGAACTAGGCATGCCCCCTGAGATTCCGATGCGCCACCGCACACCCCATTTCATGCACATTTTCTCCGATGATGGATACTCAGCCGGTTATTACAGCTACCTCTGGTCGGACGCTTTGACCGCCGATGCCGCCAATGTATTTGAAGCTGCGGGGAGCTATTACGACCCGACTGTCGCTAAGAGTTTGCATGATCACATCATGTCGGTGGGAGACACGATCGATCCAGCGGAAGGCTTTCGCGCCTTTCGTGGACGCGACGTCGACACCTCAGCACTGCTCCGCAAACGCGGCTTCCCGGTCGAGTAATGAAATGCGTGCGTTGACCTGTTGTGGCTGGTGAAGCCTGAAGTTTGTCTCGATGGTTTCGAGCTTACCATCTTTTTGCCACACATCTTTTTGTCGCAGAACGCTAGGCATTGTCTCAACAGGGTGAAGGGCGACGTCAATCCATCTAAAAGCGTCCAAGGATGAAAACGGTCGACAAAAAGATGTGCGGCAGAAAGATAGAATTTAAAGGTACAGACCTCTAAAAACCAAACTTGGTATTCAACGGACGCTTCGCATGAATGAACCAGAATCGCTCCTTCATAGAATGTTTTGGCTCTCCCAGACTCACACACACTGTTGATGCAACTCCGCATCCGAAAGTTATGCTCATGCCTATTCAATTTCGTTTTGCCTCGCTGATTGCCCTGCTCGTAGGCTCACTCAATATGCTCGCCAATCAAGCCATCTCGGCCGATAAACCGAATATCGTGTTGATCAACGTCGATGATTTGGGATACGGAGACATTGGCCCTTATGGCAATACAACTCAGGCCACGCCCCACTTAGATCGCATGGCCCGCGAGGGGCGGTTGCTGACCAGTCACTATGGTGCTCCGGTCTGCTCGCCATCGCGAACGTCGTTGATGACGGGCTGTTATCCAAAGCGCGCACTCCCTATCGGCCACGTACTGTTTCCCGCCTCGGCTGTGGGACTCGACCCGTCCGAAGTTACCGTAGCTGAAGTTCTCAAATCGGTCGGCTACCACACCGCCTGTATTGGCAAATGGCATTTGGGAGATCAACCCGAATTCTTGCCGACGCGTCAAGGGTTTGACTACTATTTCGGGCTCCCTTACTCGAACGACATGGGGCCTGCTGACGAAGGGGCGAAGAGCAACTTTGGAAAACCACTCCCACAGCGGGCTGACAATAAGGCGAAAGGTCAAGCCAACACAGACGAAGATGGCCTACGCGGCAACTCCCAACCACCCCTCCCACTGCTAGAGAACGAACGAGTTATCGAGCGCGTGAAGGCCGAAGAGCAAGCCACGTTGACTCGGCGTTACACCGAGAAAGCGACCACATTTATGCGCGAGCACAAAACCGGTCCGTTCTTTGTCTACTTCCCTCACACAGCGGTCCATTTCCCGCTCTATCCCAGCGAGCCGTTCCGCGACACATCGAAAAATGGATTGTTCGGCGATTGGGTCAGTGAAGTCGATTGGAGCGTCGGACAAATCCTCGCCACGTTGGATGAACTCGAAATTGCAGACAACACGCTCGTTATTTTCACGTCGGACAACGGTGGTGCCAAGAACCATGGTGCCAACAATGATCCGCTGCGGGGCTCTAAGGGTTCCACGTTTGAAGGTGGCATTCGCGTACCGACTCTCTGTCGCTGGCCCGGCAAGATCCCTGCGGGTACCAAGACCACTGCTATCACGACCATGATGGATGTTCTGCCAACAGTCGCCAAACTGACCGGTGCCGAGTTGCCGGTGAACCGCAAGATCGATGGTGTCGATATCTGGTCGGTCATGTCAAGTGAGAGCGACGATGACGCCCCTCCTAGAAACGACTTTTTGTATTTCCGAGGACTTAAGTTAGAAGCGATTCGCCACGGAGATTGGAAGCTTCAATTGTCCGACCAACATCTCTACAATTTGGCGGCTGACATTGGTGAAGCCCACGACGTATCCGCACAACATCCCGAGAAGGTCGCCCAGCTAGTACAATTGGCTAAGGACGTGGACAGCGATTTAGGCAGTGATGGAGTCGGAAGTGGCTGCCGTCCGCTGGGACGCGTTGCCAAACCCGTCCCCCTGATCTCACAGGATTAGTGTTGGAACGCGCATGCCAGGAGTGGGTGGCACTGGCCCAGCCAGTGATCTCGAAGGAGGCGAGCCGAGAAGCGCAAGCCGTTACCCAACACCTCGAAGTAATGAATTTGTTTCAGCACTAGTTTTTGGTTGACAGATCGGGTCGATTCAACATAGAGTGGTAAAAAGGAAATTAATGTATGCCGACGAGCGTTTCATCTTTTTGCCGCACATCTTTTTGTCGGAACACAGTTGCTTTGGTGCGCACAGTAGAAGTTCGTCATCGGAGAGTGCGCTGGTGCTCGGAAATTTGAGATGGTGTTTACTTCGAGATGTTGGGGAATCGATTGCAGGGGCCAACTCAACCACTTCGACAACACTGGCTAGGCCAGTGCCACCCAAGTCAATCAGTGCCGCCCAAGTCAACTCTATGCGACCACTCTTCAGTTATCTCAACCGAGAATTAATACCTCAACGGAAAATTAGCCCATGAGATTTAAAAAACGTGTTTCGCGCTTCGCCACTATTACACTGAGCACTCTACTGACTGTGGTTCAGTTGCCAGGAGTCGCTCGGCCAGCCGATTGGCCGATGGGGCGTGGTAACGTGGCGGGGACGGGTGCTACTAGCGACGAGTTGCCAACCAATCCCGAGCTGCTGTGGGAAGTGGACGTGGATGGCTTGGGGTTCGACGCGGGGCCGATCATCGCGGCGGGTCGCGTCTTTGCTGCCGATCACAATGGTCGAGTACTCGCGCTCGACCTGGCAACGGGCGCACAAGTCTGGCGGATGGAATTCGACACTGGCTTTGTGGCCTCCCCTGCTTATAAAGATGGCATTCTATTTGTCGGGGACTATGACGGCACATTGCATGCGCTGGATGCCAAAGATGGAAAACAGAAATGGAAATTTGAAACAGAGATGGAGATCGACGCCAGTCCCAACTTTCATGGCGACAAAGTTCTGTTTACGTCGCAGAACGGCAATCTTTATGCGGTCAAGGCTGACACGGGTGACTTGGTTTGGCAATACGAGACGGGAGATCAACTGCAATGCGGCGCGACACTAGCTGGCGATCAAACTTTTCTGGGAGGCTGCGATGCTCATTTGCACATCGTCGACGTCAACACTGGCCAGAGAGTGGGAGAGCCTCTGGCGATCGACGCCCCCACGGGGAGCACCCCCAGCGTCCTGGGAGAGCGAGTCTTTGTGCCAACTTATGCAGGTGAAATTTTCTGTTTCAAATTACCCTCGTACGATCTGCAATGGCGGTTCAAGGAGCCGAAGCTAGCGGACGAATTCAAGAACTCGGTCGCGTTGGCGGAGGGTTTGGCTGTCGCCACCAGCCGCAACAAACGGGTCTTCGCGCTGGATGTTACGAGCGGGAAAGTCGTGTGGGAGCAAATCTTGCAGAAGCGCTGCGATGCCTCCCCGGTGATTGCTGGCCATCGGGTCGTTGTCGCTTCGGCAGATGGTCGAATCACCCTTTTTGACCTGAAAACCGGGGAATCGCAGTGGATGTTTGAGGCGAAACCGAGCTTTATTGGCGCGCCCGCCGTCGGAGATGGTAAATTAGTAGTAGCCAACGACCGAGGGACCATTTTCTGCTTCGGTCAAAAGCCATAGCCGCTCGTCTCTGCGAGCCAACGACCATAGTTTATTTTTGTCCATTGCCAAGCTTGACGCGGAGAGTCGAACGAGGCGTGGAGCCACCGAAAGCGATTGAAGTTAGCCGATGCCTGTCGAAGCCACCAAGACCGAAGTTGGTAGTTACTTTATCTCCAACTACCCTCCCTATTCGCAATGGAAACCCGAGTTCCTGCCGGAAGTAGAACAGGCACTGGCCACCGCTCCACGCGCGGTGCCGTTGGGGCTGTATCTGCATATTCCCTTTTGCCGCAAGCGCTGCAAGTTCTGTTACTTCAAAGTCTTTACCGGGAAGAACGCCAACGAAATCGAAACCTACGTGGAAGCGTTGTGCAAGGAGATTGAGCTAGTCAGTCAGCAGCCGGTGATGGGGGACCGCCCCTTTCGATTTGTCTATTTTGGAGGTGGCACGCCCAGCTTTCTGTCACCCAAACAACTGACCAGTCTCGTCGATCGACTGCGGGCCAACATCAGTTGGGACCAAGCGGAAGAGGTGACTTTCGAGTGCGAGCCAGGGACGCTCAGCGAATCAAAAATTCAAACTCTCCGCGAACTGGGAGTGACACGGCTCAGCTTGGGTATCGAGAATTTCAGCGATGCCATTCTGGAAGAGAACGGTCGCGCGCACTTATCGAAAGAAGTCTTTCGTGCGTGGGAGTGGATCGAAGCGGCACAATTCCCGAACGTTAACATCGACTTGATTTCCGGTATGGTTGGCGAGACGTGGGACAATTGGAAGGAAAACGTGCGTCAAACACTCGCCCTCTCTCCCGAAAGCGTGACGATCTATCAAATGGAATTGCCCTTCAATACGGTCTACTCCGAAGGGATTCTCAAGCAAGCGCAAGAGTCTCCCGTCGCGGATTGGCAGACTAAGCGAGATTGGGTCAAATACGCTTTTGAAGCCTTTGCCGAAGCCGGCTACACGCAAAGCTCGGCCTATACGATGATCAAGGATCCAAACATAGTTAGCTTCAGCTACCGCGATAATCTTTGGAATGGTTCTGATCTGCTGGCCACCGGCATCGCTTCCTTCGGTCACATTTCTGGGGTGCATTATCAGAACCTGCCCGAATGGTCGCAGTACATCGGTGCCATTGATGAAGGACGATTGCCGCTGGGTCGGGCTTTCACCCCCTCACCAAAGCAGGCTCTGATTCGTGAAATGATTTTGTTGCTGAAACGTGGCTATCTAGAACTCAGTTACTTTCAGAACAAATTTGAGGTCAACATCTGGGACGAATTTCATGATGTCTGGACCCAGCATGTGGAAGACGGCTACGTGACTCATGCGGCAGATCGCATCGAGCTGACGACCGAGGGGATGTTGCGCGCCGATGGGTTGCTGCCACCCTTCTTCGAACCGCAGTTCCAAGGAGTGCGTTACACATGAGCGCCGAACTGGTGTTCATGATGGGTGAGTACGAAGCGCGTTTCCCAACCGATCGACTCTATGCGAAAAATCACATGTGGGGGCAAATTCAGCCCGACCAGTCGCTGCGATTTGGACTGACCGCCTACGCGGTGCGCTTGCTGCAAGATGTTTACTTTCTCGATTTGGTGATCGAACCCAGTATGTCGCTCCGAGTGCGTCAAGAGATCGGCTCTATCGAAAGCAAGAAGGCCGAGAGTAGTCTCTATTCGCCTTTGGCTGGAATGGTATCTGGACTCAACGCTGCGCTGCTGCAAGACCCGTCGGCCATTAACCTCGACAAGTACGGAGCAGGCTGGATGTTCGAACTGACAGTGCCAACATCGGCCGAACTACTTGAGCCGCCTCAATACATTGAACATCTGCGGGTCGCCTGGGAAGTTGCCCAGCGGACCATTAAGGGACAAGCCAATGCCTAGCTCCTCATTGACCGTAATTGTATCGGCGGGACAAAGCCGCAACCCCGAGAAACGCGATTTAGAACAAGCAGTGGTTGACGGTGCCAGTAGCCTATCTGGTGTTAAAGTGCTGCGCATTCCGCACCTGTACGATTTAGCCAAGGATGGTGAAACGTATCAAACTCTGCGCAAAATCGAGGGTGATATTGTCTTGATGACTTGGATGTACACCCGCGCCGCGCATTGGATCATGGATCGCAATGGAGTCCGTGGCCAATTCGGTGTCGTGGAACTGGAACAGGAGTTCGACGACGCAGACGAGGTCGAAAAGAACGATGGTGCCGATGACCTAGGGGATGATCGAGTAGCGACCATCTATCCTCGGCCCGCACGTGGGATTTATACGCTCGATTTTCGCGCCAGCACTGACCCCAATGAATTTATCGCCGAAATCGAGCGGATCGGCGCGATATCCAATTCGAGCGTCGGTGTGGTATCATCGCAACCACTTACATTGGAGATGCTCGCGCGCTTCGACCTTCCGACCAATGATACGTATATCGGTGCCCCACCACCACCGTCGACGGGATCGGAATTGTCGACGCTGTTTGGCACTTCCAGTGTGGCGGTGATCGAGGAGCATCCGGCCCGGCGTTGGTATCCAGTGATTGACTTCAGTCGCTGTACCAACTGCATGGAGTGCATCGACTTCTGTTTGTTTGGTGTCTACGGTATCGATTCGCTCGAAACCATCGTCGTGGAGCAAGCGGACAATTGCCGCAAGGGATGTCCCGCCTGCAGTCGCGTCTGTCCACAAAACGCGATCATCTTTCCTCAACACAAAACGCCAGCTATCGCGGGCGCACCGGTCGATAGCGGTGGATTAAAAATCGACCTATCGAAACTCTTCGGAGCTCCAGACGATGGAGAAGACGCCGCAGCAGCCGCCGTTCGCGAACGCGACGAGCAATTGGTACTCGCTGGCCGCGAAGCGGTTGGCACATCAACGGGTCTCAGCGAACGACTGGCAGCCGGGCGTGAAAAGACGACTCAGCCCGATCAGTTGGATGACCTACTCGAGCAGCTCGATGCGCTCGATCTATAAAGTCGCTGACCACTCCGCCGGTCCGTGCTTTTTTCTCCATTTTTTTCGCACGCTCGTTCCCAGGCTCCTGCCTGGGAACGCCCTGTCTTGGAGGCTCCGCCTCCCGCCTCACACCTAGTTGGATCCGACGACGCTTCGGCAAGCGGAGCCTGAAATACGTAGGGTTCGCAAGCGGAGCCTGAGACCCGGATGGAATTTTGGGGTTCCCCCATTTCAGTGAATTGATTGCAGTAACTCCCCCATCAATCGGATTAATCGTCAAAGTTCGCCACGACTTGGCCGATAACAACAAGGATTGAGCGACCTTTCCAAGTTTGATTGACGCGAGGAATCCAATGACTGCAAAGAATGCCCGAAAGCAATTATCCATTTTGTTGTCCATCGCGCTTGCGTCTTCTACGACGTATGGCCAATCACCGAACAGCGAATCGCAACTGTCGCTCGATCCGTCGACTGTCTCCTCATCGGATGACTCTCTGCGTCGACCCAAGCCCATACCTGCACAAACGGTCTCGCACCCGACCAAACTGGAACGATCAATTCTGGACACGCCGCGCATTCTGGCCGTGCCAATTGTCGAACAACCAACACCTCGCGAACCCCAAGATACAGGACTGAAGTTGACAGGGCTTGGAGAAGCATCGAAGGATGCGCCCGCCGCCGTGGAACTTCATCAGGGTTCCAGCCAAGCGGAATTGATTCGCCAACGTTTTGGCAATGGAGAGCCGCAGGTTGAACGCTGGGTTATCGAGAATGCTAAGGGAAATATCGTCAACCATGGAAAGTATACCGAATACGATGTGTCTGGCGCAACCATTGTCTTGGGGAGCTACGTTGAAGGGCAGCGCGAGGGAGCTTGGAGTAAACAGGTTACTGCCGACGAAGCTCAGCGGTTGGTTGGGACGATCGATAAGGGCTTCAGCGCGCCATTCACTTCTCGGGCGAAGTTTAAGAAGGGACAACTCGACGGTGATTGGACCATTTCCGATAAGCAGGGTAAAAGCTTGATCGTCTGGAGCTATGCCGAAGGAGTTCGCAATGGGACTTCAACGACGTTTGATAGCAAGGGAGAGGTGATCCAATCCATTACCTACAAAGCTAACGTCGCTGACGGACCAGCCCTAATCGCCGACAATGGTCAAGCGGCCAAGGAGACCACTTTGTGGGATGGCAAAATGTTGCGACAAGTCGACAAGTGGTATCCGGCAGTGGCTGGCAAGCAACGCGTCCTGCAAGCTCAAGCGTGGCACTACGTCGCTATGCCCGTGAACATCGCCAGTAGCGATTGGTCCACTAGCAATATCGAATATCGCTCGACTGCCTCAATTGAGCCAATCCGCCACGGTCTGTCGGTCACTTTTTACTCCAATGGTCAACGCGAATCGGAAGGTAGCTACGAACGCGGGCAACGTACCGGTACGTTTGCTTGGTGGTACCCCAACGGTCAACAAAAGACGGTCGGAGAATATCGTAACGATGCGGAGAACAGCGAATGGACTTGGTGGCACGAAAATGGGATGAAACACGCCAGTGGTATGTTTGTCGATGGTCGAAGAGTGGATGAGTGGTCACTGTGGAGTCCAGAAGGCAAGTTGGTCAAGCGCACCGCTGCCGAAAATGATTCCCAAGTGGCGGGACGTAATCCAGCCGGTGAAGGGGTCAAGAATCGTTAACTACTGCGGGATGGGGTCTTGTCGGTGGATGGTCATCCCTTCCCAGATGGCAGTGTCCGTTGCCTTATCATAGGTGAGAACGCGGTGGGCGCTCCCGACCGCCGGGCCGAGGTCGATTTTCGGTAACCACTTTTGATGCTCGGCTATCACGGTCGCATATTCTTCATTTGCGGCCAAGTTGCTCCATTCATGTGGATCTGTCCGCATGTTGTAGAGTTCTTCCGTACCATCGGCATAGCGAATGTAACGCCAATCGCTCGAACGCACACCGTGATTCCCTTGATTGTGGCTGGTGATCGCTGGTCGTTCACGCTTGGTTTCGGCCGACTGCAATTGCGGTCGCAGACTGATCCCCTCCAAATCGTCGCGCTCTGTCAGCCCGCACAAGTCGATTAGCGTTGGATAGATGTCGAGCAACTCAGCCGGTTGTTGGCACAGTTGTTCTGCTGTCACGCCGGGTCCCGCAAAGATCAATGGCACTCGGGTCCCATCATCCCACAACGTGTTCTTACCGGTGATCTGTTTCTCACCGAGATGCCAACCGTGATCTCCCCATACAACCACAATCGTGTTGTCAGCCAAACCAGTCTCTTCCAACGTAGCAAGGATACGCCCGATTTGCGCGTCAACGAAACTGGTACACGCCAAGTAGCTCTTCACTAAATTGCGCCACTGGTTTTGTTCACGGACCCATTTCAAACGTGGTTCGGGCAAGCTCCAATGGATGTACCAAGAAAAGCGGGGCGTATCATCGCGGTCATCCTCGCGAATCTCTGGCAACACACTATCATCGTCGGGATATAGGTCGTACCATTTCTGTGTCGTATAGCAGGGGACGTGAGGCAGAAAGAAACCAGCGGCCAAAAAGAACGGTTCGTCTTTCGGAGCAGCCTTCAGTTGCTCAATCGCCCACGAGGCAACTTGATAGTCCCCTTTGTCTTCGTCGCGGTGAGGAAAGACTCCCCAATCCATCAATGGGTTGTTCCCCATAGGAGTTGGACCAATCAGTTTTTTATCAGGCTTAGCACCGAGTCCTCCCGCCGAACCCCACACATCGAACTCGGCATGCCTTTGGTCGCCGCGCCCCGCATTGCCGTGATAGATCTTTCCCGTTGAGAGCGTGCGATAGCCGTGAGCCTTGAAATGTTGCGGAAGTGTCACTCGCTCAGACCACTCCGGTAGTGTTCGAAACCACGGGGCCAGTCCATAGATACCGGTCGTGGTCGGACGTAAGCCCAGCATCAGGCTCGTCCGTGACGGATTGCACAACGGTGCTTGGCAGTGCGCGTTGAGAAAAGATGTACCACGCTCGGCCAACGCATCCAAATGGGGAGTCTTCGCCAGTGGATGCCCTCCCATGTGGCCGATCCAATCGTTCTGATCATCAATGGCTAAGAACAGCACATTCGGTTTCTTTGCCGCCAAAGCTGGCGTCGGCTCAGCCGCTGGCGCGCGACTACTTGGCGCACACACAACCGACAACAGAAACAAAACACAGAGTTTTTTCATGGCCTATTCCCAACTTCACTACGATTTCACTAGGACGGATACTAAACGGCGAACCTCGTACCATTCCGATTGGAGAACATTCTATCACATCCACTCCGCCGCGTTTGGATGCTAACGCGGGTCAAGGTCTGTGAAGAAGTCGGCGAAGGGACAAGTGAAACCTGGTAGCACGTGGCCACCATCGAAGGCAGCGGCGACGACGGTTGCCGCGAAACTCAGCGCCTTCTCGACTAATGTGTGATCGATCAGTTCGCACAACGGCGAAGTATGTCTATTCACCGCTTGAAGTTCCTCGATCGTCGCCGTCCCAGGGGGTGGCGAAAGCCGCACGCGAGCAGGGACAATCCCTCCCAATCGCAATAGTCGTTCAGCCATATTCGAGGCTACGGCAGCGTGGCTCGTCAACATCTTCTCCGCATCTGAAAGAGAACGAACAATTGAATTATCGTTGATGATGGTTCCAATTTTCCTGTCGCCAAATTTTCCTGTCGCAAATCTTTCGGTCGCAAATCTTTCAGTCCGCCCTCGCACCTGAGCTTTCCACTGTGATCGGTAAGCCGAGTCACTGCGGCTAAAGCCCGCTTTTCCACATATGTAATCGAAAAAACTTACTCACTACTAAATCAGTCTCTATAGAAGAATCAGTGGGTAACAACCCCGGGCGACAGGTTTTCGGAGGCAGGGCAGGGCGAGAAGAATAACTCGCTTGGCCTCGGTAGGACTCATGTTTTACCGAGGTTTAGTTTTTGGATATCAAGTGATTTTCGCCTAAAACCATTCTTTTTGCCCTGCCATGCCTTAAACAAACCTATCAGAGTTGTTTCT
>JBGSJT010000535.1:0-12228 GCA_041741715.1 Pirellulaceae bacterium
CAGTTTCCCCAAGCGAAAGTCGTTCACTTTGAGAACTCCCCGCGACAGACTCAACTGCTCCGCATCTCCATTGGGGAAATCTGTGGTATGTGAAATTCATTACTTCGAGCGCTCAACGAAGCACTTGGTGCCCACAACTCAGCTACTTCGCCAAACACTGGCCCCAGCCAGTGCCACCCGCTCAACTCACTCCACCCACTCCTGGAAACTGGAAACTTCCCACCCGCCACTACCGCAAACTGCGCACCGATTTCCCTTCAGCCACAAACTTCTGCATCTGTCCGGTTTGCGCATCGAAAACACGCTGGCTATAGAGGGCCATGGCGCGAAGCGCGTGGCCGCGTGGGCCAATGGGCCAGTCCCTGTTGGGTTCTCGTCCGACAGTATCCAGTAGAAATTCCAGTGCGAGCTCGATTCTTTGGGATCGCAGATGGTCATCGGGGAGTGTGTACACCAACCATTCCAGGATGTGCCCCGTCGTTTGTACTTTGCGCTCCACGTCGGGATCCATGCCGCGAGATTCCATCCAGTTGGTGCTAAAACTCCCATCGGGATTCTGAAGCGACATGACATAGTTGACGTAGTCGTTCAAATACAATTCGGCGCGCTGCCAGTGGCCGGTGATCGGTTGGTTCGCCTCCTGCCGTTGAATGAGCGAATAGCTCAAGCCCATCAGGCGATGCACGCCACCGCAGGCCGCTCCGTTGATCGGCTGCGCCATTTCTTCAGCCGCCATTTTTTCCAGCGACCATGTTCCTCCGCGATCGTCTCGCCACCGTTGATTGGGTTGCAGGTAGTATGACAAGCCGATCAGCTTGAACGTCAGCTCCGATCTTTCGCGACAAGTTGCCATTTCGTGACGGGCGAGGTCCATGACGGTATAGCGACGACGATTGACCTGCAACGGATAGTCCCCTCGCACGTTCGACTGCGCAAGGATGGCTAGGAACTGTCCCTCATGCCCCTGTACGCCAGGACCGACGTTTGGCCGGAAGCCCTGACGGGTTGGCTGAAACATATTCTGTTTGCCGCACGACCCATTGAAACTAAGCCAGCCGATCGTGTTGACTCGCCGACCGCCAGCTATAATTTCGCTCTCCACTCCGAACGGCAAGATCGTGTGCATCAACGCCCAGGGACCACGGCGGGTCGTGTTTTCGGGATGAGTCAAGTAGTAATCTAAACATTGCTGAATCCCCTCCTTGATCTTCAGTTCCCGCGCGGAGAACTGATTCACGTCCAAATCCGACTTGTTGATCACTGGAGCGCGATATTCGGATTTCAGCTCGCGTGCGGGCGATTTCGCGGCGGACAGTGCCTGAGGCGCATCGAAGGGGTGCTCCTCCTGCTCGAGTGGCACGTCTTCCGGTTCTAACTTGAGTTCCATCGAAGAGCTCCTCTCCGACTCGGAGCCTTCATTGGAAAAGTCACGATCGATCAAATCATCAGCTTTCTTGGCTGACGAAACTGCAGTTCGTTCCGAGTTGCGCTCTTGTTGGCCTCGCTCAAGTTCGAATGCCAAACCCTTTGCTGCAGATTCCCGTGGTGAAGATTCCTTTGCTGCAGATTCCCTCGGTGAAGATTCCCTTGGTGCTGCTTTCAGTGCAGGGGAGGAAAGGAGGGGAGCGTGTTTGGCCCCCACTTCGCGACTACTCTGCAACGCAGACAATTCAAGCGAAGGTGGATCGGTATTAGCTTTCGCAACTGACTTGGCACCATCGGTATCCGAAGATTCATCAGATCGGACTGCTTTATTGAGCAGCACTGGTTTTTCGGACGGCAGTGGTTTTTCGGACCGCACTGGTTTTTCGCGCGGCAATCGGGACAGCTTGATGGATTCCCGAACTTCAATTTTTGACTCAACAGGTTCCGGTGCCGACGGTGCTAGCTCAAGTCGAATGGAAACTCCTCCACTGGACGATTCCTTGGAGTCGCTCTTGGGGATCGGATCATCGGCTGCGGCCAATCGAGTAAACCCAATTGCAGACAGAGACCATAGCATAGAGAACACTATACCACGGTTGAAGAATGGCAACGACACAATACTGCTCGCCTGCGAACCAATGGGAGCGTGTTTTCGCATATCTCAAGCTTGTTGCGGGGTACAAGTGGTAGTCGGCGTCAGTCGAGATTGCTAGCGATCTGACTGTTTTCATACTTACTAGGCTCAATCCGTATCGTCGGCACAACTAGCACGCTCACTGCAGCGTCTTTTGTTTCAAGCGTGTTACGCTCCTACATGCGTAACACACTGAGCTCATTCGCCCCTTCAAATCGAGGGTTTTTCTATCGTTTTAGTGAGCTAATGCCGATGGGATTCTATGTAGCCAAAACTCAGCGCCGAATGGCAATCGTGTTGACCTAAAGCGTTTCGCATCGTTGGAGTACAGCCTTTAGGCGCCTTTGCATGACAAACTCCCCTCAGGCGGCTAAAGCCTGGACTCCAACGAAAGGGCGGCTAAAGCCTGGACTCCAACGCAGAGTGACGCTGTACAATCAATTACACCCTAATTACCGCTGAAAGGTCAGGCAAGAAAGCCTGACGTACGTGCCATTGCCGCTTGCCGATCATGATCCCCGGTTATTCGAGCAATTCGAGTGGCGAATCGATGCCGACTTGCCGCGCCGTGCCGCCGATCGTCACAGTTGGACCCACTCGGCCTACGCGTCCTTGCAACTGAGTCAAAGAACTTGCACCCACGTTGCTAAGTTCCTTCCGTGCGATGCCACCGATGAGCAATGGCGGCACTTCCAGCGTCAAGCCTACGTGGCTTGGCACTTCTTCGGTTCCAGCTCGCAAGCCTTCCATTGTCGGCTATCACAAGACTCTCCCGTTATTCTTTATCCTCGTTTGGAGGGGTTGCGATTGGAAGATTGGTCGCACCAGCAATCGCAGTGCGTCGCGCGAACGACGTGGGTCGGCATGGCTCTTGAATTGCTGATTCACTTGCGGCGTCTGCATCAACTCGGATATGTGCATGGCCAAGTGCGCCCGGAACATGTCTGGCTGGACGGGGACGGGCATGTCCACTTGCTCGGCTTGGGGAGCTGCGAGCCGGTTGGGGAGCGCTTTCCGAAGCGAGTTGCCTTTGATCGCTTTGATCCGCCAGAACTTCAATGTGGCTCCAACGAAGCGACCTCCGCGCAGGACATTTTCTCGGCGGCTGCGGTAATTGACTCAATCTCGGTAGGCCGCTTGGCAAACTCACCTGTCGGTAAATGTATGCAGGCCGCAAACCCCTACGATCGCCCAACCGCCTCCGAGCTGGTAGAATTGCTGGTCAGTTACCGGCGCGAGCTCGACGGAAATTACGGTCTATTTCAGGCCCGCGCTGCGTAGCATCGTTCGGAAAATAACTGTCGTAGCTATGTTCGCCAGAACGTAGACTCCCTGCGGTCTGGCGACCGCAGCTACGGGTAGGACGCGAAGAATTCGAGGTATCAATGTCAGCAACCCAACAATGTAAAAGAAACAATGGATATCGCCCCAACTTCGATCGCGCGTCATAGCGATTCCAGCATCAGCATTGTTTGGAGCAATGGTGAAGAGCTGGTTTACCGCGCAGCCGAACTGCGCAAGCGCTGTCCCTGCGCCACTTGTCGCGAGAAACACGCTGGTTCCGAAGCTAGTCCTAAGCCGCTAACGCTGCCGGTACTTTCGCTGGCCGAAGCACAACCACTGGCCATCAGCACGATGCGCCCCGTTGGCAATTACGCTTACAACATCTCTTTTTCCGACGGCCATGACTCGGGGATCTTCACGTTTGAATATTTGCGTGAGCTCGGAAAAAAATGAGAAACAAAAAAAGGTGTCTGACACTTTCCGTAGAGACACGGTAATTTCGCAATATCGCTTGACGCTAAAGTGTCCGACACCTTTTTTGTTAGGCTCAACGTGCATCTACTCTGTATTGAAACGACATGTGACGAGACAGCCGCCGCAATCATCGATCGTGAGCGTCGCGTATTGTCGTCGGCGGTGGCCAGCCAAGAGTTGATCCATGAACGTTTTCACGGAGTGGTACCGGAGCTGGCGGCCCGCGCGCATTTGGAACGCATTGTCCCCATCATCGAACAGGTCATCGAGCAAGCTGCGATTGAACCCACTCGCGATTTGGCCGCTATTGCCGTGGCAACTGAGCCTGGACTTCCCGGTTCGCTACTGGTCGGCTTGGCCGCCGCCAAGGGACTGTGCATCGCCTGGCAAAAACCACTGGTAGCACTCAATCACATCCAAGCTCACATCTACGCCTGTCAACTTGTGCGGCCAGCCAGCATTTATCCCTGCTTGGGCTTTGTGATCAGCGGCGGACACACCAATCTTTACCATTGCTCCGCAGCCGAAGATTGGCGTTACTTGGGGGGCACGATCGACGATGCGGTGGGTGAGGCCTTCGACAAAGTGGCCGTAATGCTCGGGCTCCCCTATCCCGGTGGCCCGCACATCAGTCGCCTAGCCAAGTTGGGCGATCCAGAAAAATACCCACTCCCGCGCCCCATGCTCACCGATCGGAGCACACTCAATCTCAGCTTCTCTGGCCTCAAGACCGCCGTGCGTTATCACTTAGCTGGCACCGGCAAAGTTGATTTCTCCGCGCTGCAACTTACGCCACAAATCCAACGTGACATGGCCGCCAGTTTTCAACAAGCGGCAATTGAGTGCGTGGTCGGAAAAGCCGAACTGGCGATGCGTCGCTCAGGCTTGTCGCGACTGTGCGTCGGTGGTGGCGTTGCCGCCAACACCGCGCTTCGCAACGCTCTCTGCCAGATGACTGATCGACTGGGATACGAGTTGTTAATTGCACCACTTGAGCTCTGCACCGACAATGCGGTAATGGGGGCCATCGCTTGGGAAAAAGTTGAACGCGGCGACTTTTCGCCACTCGATATTGATATCACCCCCGGCTTGGTTCGTCAGAGTAAATCTTTGTAATTCTCTTAACCGTAAGGGACGTGCGATTTATAAGCTGCGTTATCATACCCCAGGGCGACGTCAACACTCGCTCCACTCGCGTTGACTCTCCCTGGGCTAGACTTGGAATCGCTCAGCAAAATCCACTACAATACCCTCTGCCACTTTCACAGACTTCCCTCTCCACACACCTCCGCTAGGGTTTCATCATGTCCATCCATTCCAATCGTCGCGCGTTCGCGAAAACCCTGGCTGGTTCACTCTCTGCGCTGGCTCTGTCTGACTTAACCTATTTAGCTCTGATGGCGCAAGAGACTGAATCAACTCCACTTCCGCCACTGAATCGGTTTCCGCGGATGATGCAAGAGTTTTTGGTGGACCAAGTCGCCGCCGCGCAGTCTCGTTCCATCGCCGCGAAGGAACAACTCAGGACGCGGGCTGACGCAGAACAATATGTTCAAGGGGTGCGAGCCAAGATTGCGCAGTGCTTTGGTCCACAGCCTGAGCGATCCGATTTGAATGCGCGAACCACAGGCACGGTCGAGCGCGATTTGTACCGCATTGAAAAAGTGATCTTCGATAGCCGCCCCAATTTTCCTGTCACCGCTAATCTGTATTTGCCCAAACGTAGCGGACCAATCCCAGGTGTGGTGGGGAGCTGCGGTCACTCGGCCAACGGAAAAGCTGCAGAGTCGTATCAGGCTTTCGCGCAAAGTCTTGCGCGACAGGGCTACGCCTGCTTGGTCTATGATCCCATCGGCCAAGGGGAACGAGTGCAGTATCCGGTCAGCGCGGAGAAAAGTGGCAAATCGAAATATGGCATCGGCGTGCGCGAACACATCCAAGCTGGCAACCAACAATTTTTGGTCGGCGAGTTCCTGGGAATGTGGCGTGCCTGGGACGGTATTCGCGCACTCGACTACCTTTTAACTCGTCCTGAAATCGATCCCGAACATGTTGGCATCACAGGAAACTCCGGCGGCGGCACCATGACAACTTGGCTGTGCGGCGTCGAGTCGCGGTGGACGATGGCTGCCCCCGCCTGCTTCGTAACTACTTTCCTGCACAATGCCGAAAACGAATTATCTGCCGACACAGAACAATGCCCTCCGCACGCATTGGCTCTCGGATTGGAACACGAAGACTTTCTGGCTGCCATGGCTCCCAAACCAATCGTGATCTTAGCTAAGGAACGCGACTTCTTCGATGTGCGCGGTAGCGAGGAGGCCTTCGCGCGTCTCAAGCGACTCTACACGCTGCTTGGCCATCCAGACAACATATCGCTGCATGTCGGTCCCACCGATCACGGTTACTCGATCGAAAATCGCGAAGCCATGGTGCGTTGGTTCAATCACTGCACAGGGTTTTCCGATGCACCACACGAACCGGAGCTGGTGATGGAAAGCGATCAAACGCTGCAGTGCACAACAACTGGCCAAGTGGCTGCAGACAAGGCTGCGACCGTCTTTACATTCACACGCGACAAAGCCTTGGAACTTAAGAAGCAGCGCGGCACAGTCGCGGGGGAGGTTCTACGAAATAGGATCGTCGAAGTGCTGAACCTGCCTCAAGCACTACCCGAAGCACCACCCCTCTATCGAATTCTGCGCAATGTTGGAAATCGGGATTACCCTCGACCTTTCAGTTCGATCTACGCCGTTGAAACCGAACCCGATTTGTTTGCGCTGAGCTATTTCCTGGGTGACCAACGGCATGACAGCCGCCCGCCACGCAGTGGCAAACAAGCCATGTTGTATGTGGCCCATCGATCAAGCGACCTTGAGCTACGCAATCAGGCTTGGCTGCGCCAGCGAATTACCGATCGTCCCGATATTCCCGTCTTCACTTGCGACGTGCGCGGTATCGGCGAATCGCTCCCCAACACATGTGGACTGGAGAGTTTCGACAACACGTATGGTTGCGACTATTTTTATGCCATCCATGGATTGATGCTCGATCGTTCCTACCTCGGTCAAAAGACGTGGGATGTGTTGCGAGTGTTACAGTGGATGAGATCATTTGGTTACGAACAGATCGACGTGATCGCCAGTGGTTGGGGAACGATCTCAGCCAGTTTGGCCAGCCTGCTCAGCCAAAGTTGGCTCGGGGCTTGCGTGGCTTCGGTAACGTTGCATCGCGCATTAGAGTCGTTCCATGCGTTGGCGATTGACGAGGACTATGACATGCCGTTGGCCTATTTACCACTGGGAGTTTTGCAGCATTTTGATTTGCCCGATTGTTACGTTGAGCTTCCCAAATTGGAACATGTGAAGAAGAGCTAGTATCGTGCAGAAAATAAGACACTTCTCGCTGATGGCCGCTTTAGTTTCGGTGCCAATCACTCTCCCACCGTAAGTTACGTCGTATTCGACGTAACTTACGGTGGGAGGGTCGGAGCCTAAGCGACGGGGAGGGAAGTTCCACCAAAGTCCCCCTCTCCGCTCGCCGACCAACTTCGTCGGTGCCCGTCGCGACTCTCCCCGTGAGGAGAGTTAGCCATGCTGGCGATCAGCGAGAAGTGTCGAAAACAATTTTATTTATCTGCACGGTATTGAAAGTTCTCAGAGATCGCGGCTCCCATCGAGAATTCTCGCTATGTCGACACCGTTTCCGCTCGGCCGAAAGAAAATGACATACCGACTGACGCAAAAAGATCGGCATCCTGGAACGCCGAACCCCTTTCGGACCTCGCCCAACCCCGGATTCTCGCCAAGCGTCTGGCATGCATCCTCAATTCGAGCTAGCATCTTGATAGCTGCAGCGACATTACGTTCGGCGACGTAATTGCAGATCCCCGCGATGTCGATTTCGGCGTCGGCTGAAAGGACGAATGAGGGCATCGTTACGACTCAGTGCGTTCTTGGAGTCGGCTTCGTAGACTTGCGAAAGCTGCTGGCCCGTCCACACTGCGACCTTCGTCGATCTGATCAAAGCCCCTTTGAACTTCCTCCGCAAGGGCTTCTCTAGATTGCAACAACCTTAGGCTTTCTGCAACGACCTCTTGCGTGGACAAGAATCGCCGTCGTGCAACGAGCGACTCCACAAAGGACTCGAACTCCGCTGGGACATCAATGGACATGGTATTCTCCTAGTTCTCCCTACTATACTCGACGCTGCGAACACCGCACAATGGACCAAACTTGACGACTTGATCCCCAACAACGCCGATTAAGGCGAGCGGCAGAAAGGAATTTACCGTAGTTGGAGTCGCCAGACTTCAGTTCTTGGTGTGTTCTTGCAAACTGAAGTCTGGCGACTCCAGCTACGACGGGTAGAAATTTTAATCGCCGGTCGCTCAAAAAGCGGATAGACTCAATCGCGAAAGCAGCAATGGTCGACCACCCTGAGTTACACTTAGACACCACCATCGTCCCCGTACACCTATCCGAACGAAGTTACTCGATTCACATCGGGCAAAATCTTACTTCGCGTTTGCCACAACTGCTTCACGACTGTCACCCCAAGTGCCGACATGCGGTGGTGATCTACGACGAAAAAGTAAAGTCCATTTCCATGGAAGTCGAACGGGAGCTCAGCTCTGCCGGTTTCCGCTTGACGACTATCGATGTCCCCAGTGGCGAAACCAGTAAGTCGCTGGCGTCGATCGATCGATTGTGGCAGTGCATGCTCGCCGACCACACCGACCGTGGTTCGGTCGTGGTGGCCGTTGGTGGCGGAGTTGTCGGCGATTTGGCTGGTTTCGCCGCCGCCAGTTTTGCGCGCGGTCTCCCCCTAATCCAGATCCCAACCACACTGCTCAGCCAAGTTGATTCGAGCGTAGGTGGCAAGACGGGGATCAATCTGCCGGGAGCGAAGAATATCGTTGGTGCCTTTTGGCAACCCAGCCTCGTGGTCATCGATACCAGTTGTCTCGCTTCACTACCACGACGCGAGTTTGTGTCGGGGCTGGGGGAAGTCGTCAAGTACGGTGTGATTCTGCTCCCCGAGCTGTTCGACTACTTGGAACAGAATGCCGCAGCGATCTTGGACAAACGTCCCGATGTGATCGCACACATTGTTGCACAGTCGTGCCAAGCTAAAGCGGAAGTGGTCGCAAAAGACGAACGCGAGACGACCGGTCTCCGAGCCATTTTGAATTATGGTCATACCTTTGCCCACGCCTTGGAGACGGTTTCTGGATACGGCACGCTACTGCATGGCGAAGCGGTAGCCATCGGAATGCACATGGCTGCGCGGTTAGCCGCCGAACTTGGACGCATCCCGCATAGTTTTGTCGATCGTCAGCAGGCCCTACTTGAAACGTTCGAGCTCCCGACGCAGTTCGTCGGTGCCAACTTCGATGAATTGTGGCAAGCCATGCAGCACGACAAAAAAGTCGAACATGGTCAATTGCGATTCATTCTCCCCAGCCGCTTAGGCCACGTAGAACTTGTCCCCGGCATCAGCCAACACCAAGCCCAAGCCGCGATGGGGAGAGCGTGAAGTTCCAGGTTCCAGGTTTCTAGCCTCTAGCCTCTAGCCTAATGAGTGGGTGGCACTGGCTGAGGCCAGTGTGAGCGAAGGTTGAGTGTTGGAACTTACAATAGATTCTCTAAGCGCTCGAAGTAATGAATTGGTTGCACCCCAGCTTCCCCCAGCGCAAGTCGTTCACATTGAAAATCCCCCAGTGACAGACTCAACCATCACCGTGAATCCCATGTGATTAATGTCAAACCTGCAGGCCAGGGACTATGTCACCTAGCTCGATCTACTTTTGAGCCAAACTGCTCTTACTTTAAGCGCACAATATCCCACTTGGTCCCCTCAACTCTTCAGCTCCACTGGGGAAATCTGTGGTGCAATCAATTCATTACTTCGAGCGCTTAATAAATCACGTGGCGCGCCCAACTCCTCTCCTTCGCCAAACACTGGCCCCAGCCAGTGCCACCCACTCCACCCGCTCCTTCACTCCTTCACCTGAAATCCTTCCTTCGCTTGACATTTGCTGACGCTCCGTCAATAATTGAGGGTATGGGCATTCTTAGTCGAAAACAACGCGAAATCGTCGAGCGTGAAAAACAAATCCTGGCGTTGGCTCGGCCCATTCTGCTGCGCGAAGGCTATCAGGCGCTGAGCATGGATCGTTTGGCAATGCAAATGGAATATGCCAAAGGGACGCTCTACAATCACTTTCCGAACAAAGAGGAAATCGTTGCTGCGCTGGCCATCGAATCACTCGAACTTCGTCGGCGGATGTTTGAACAAGCGGCTCTGCTAAGCTCAGTGTCGCGAGAGCGGATGATGGCAATCGGCTGCGGCTGCGAACTTTATGCCACGCGTTGTAGCGAGCATTTCGCTATCGAGCAGTTGTTGCGGAATGCGATCATTTGGGAAAAATCATCAGAAAAGCGGCAGTCTCTGATTCGTACTTGTGAGTTGCGGGCCATGGGCGTGGTAGCCGGTGTTGTTCGCGACGCAGTTGCTTGTGGCGATTTGAAATTACCGAGTTTGACCCCCGAAGAGTTTGTCTTCGGTTTCTGGGCGCTGACTTATGGCAGTCATGCGCTGATCGCTTCTAGCCCCTCGCTCCCCGATATCGGAGTCAGCGATCCGATCCGAAGTATTCGTTACCACGCTTGGACTCTCATGAACGGCTACGGTTGGCGACCACAAATAAGCTTTGACGAAACGGACCGGATGATGAACACTCTGGGCGAAAGGATCATGACCCATGTCAACCCCTAGTCCCTCGGCCTCGAGCGGCTCGACATCAGCCCCCATTTTGACTGGGCGTCATTTATTGACGCGGCGGCGGGGAATTGTTGCGCTGGCAGTCGTGGCGATCGTGGCAGTCGCGGCCGCTCTGTTCGGTCCAGCACTAAGTCAAAGCTCCTCGGTCGTCCCCGGCGGTGACCAGCAACTTTCAACCACTTCTTCCAATAGCGCGGTCGACATAGCACGCCCCCTGACTGTCCTTACCAGTCCAGTCTCCCGTGCGGGGCCGACATTTCTGACGCAGCAGTTCACGGGTATCGTCAACGCTAGACGCACCACTCAATTATCGGCCAAAGTTCTCGGGCGTGTCGAGCTCATCGCGGTCGACTTCGGCGACCGCGTAGTGGCTGACCAGTCGCTGATTGAACTTGATAGCGCGCAATTGCGCAGTGAACGCAGCGCGGTGGCAGCTAGCTTGAGTGCCGCCCAAGCTCAGTTGGCCGAGCTTAAACACGGCCCCCGTCGACAGGAACTGGAGCAAAGTGCCTCGCGTGTTAATGAGCTACGATCGTTGGCCGAGTTGCAACAAGCCAATTTGAATCGGACCGAAAGCCTCCGCAATTCATTAGCCCTCTCACAACAGGAATTGGACGAAAGTCGCTTTCGAACTCAGGCTGTTGAGGCCCAACTTTTGGCCGCCGAGAAATCACTGGAACTTCTTCAAGAAGGGACGCGGATCGAGCAACTAGACGCCCAGCGCGCCGCTGTCGAAGGGCTAGTGGCTCGGCTCGATACGATCGATATCCAGCTCACGGAAAAACGGATACTCGCCCCCTACGACGGCCACGTTCAAACCCGCTTGGTCGATGAAGGACAAGTCGTTGCGGCGGGTCAACCGCTGCTGGAAATCGTCGAGACCGGAGTTTTGGAAGTCCACGTCGGGCTGCCGGTTGAACTGAGCCACGATCTCTCTAGTGACTCACTCCAAGTCACACTCGGCCATCAGACCATCCCCAGTCAACTTGCTCGCATTTCCCCCACGATTCAATCGACCACTCGCACACGCGAAATCGTGCTGGAGCTCCAACCTAATTCGTACGAACAATTGGCGATCGGGAGTGCCGTCACGGTTGAACTCAAGACACCACTGGACCCCCAAGGCTATTGGATTCCCACTGCTGCCTTGACCTCCGGCGCACGTGGATTGTGGGCCGTGTTCGTAGCCACTCCCACGACGAACACATCAAGTCGTAATGCAACCACTCATACCGCCACAAATCACACCGTCACACATCAAATCGCCACGCACCGAATTGCCACGCACCGAATTGAACGTCGACAAGTCGAATTGTTGCGATCGCAGGGTGAGTGGTCCGAAGTCCGTGGCCCTATCGACCAGTCGGAGCAATTGGTCATTGACGGCATCCACCGCATCGTCGCCGACCAGCGCGTCAACATCGCCGGGAGGGAGTAGAGAGGTTCCAGGTTCCAGGTTCCAGGTTTCAGGTTTTATGTTTTATGTTTTATGTGAATTAGGGCCAAAGGCCCGTCAGATTGTCTAGCCCAGGCTGCAGGCCTGGGACATAGACATAGCCGGGAGTCGACCGCCGGTAGGGCCAACGGCCCGGCAGATTCCCATCGATTGTCGCCCCAACTCGGTT
>JBGSJT010000536.1:0-14436 GCA_041741715.1 Pirellulaceae bacterium
CCACTCGCGTTGACTTGCCCTGGGCTAGGTAATCTGCTGGGCCTTCGGCCCGAAGAGAACTGGCTCTGACTCAACTGATAAATTTGTGAATCGCACATCGCAGCGACTGAAGCCTCGATTCCAGAGCAAAAACTCGCGTCAACACAAAATTCTAAACTGCTATTTGTCGCACAGCCCAGGCTGAGTCTGGGAACCAAGTCCTGGTGCTTGAGCGAGAAGTCTCGAAAGATTTATCACTTATCACTTATCACCTGAAACTTATCACCTGAAACCTGAAACCTGAAACCTGATAAAAAAAGGGGTGAGCATTGGCTCACCCCTGAAAGTTTTTTCGCTATTCTCAAGTCGATAATTACTTGATCAACTCTTCGATAACGCTCTCGAGTTCCGTCCAGTGGACGCCCGTTTTAACCACCTTGCCGGTCTTATCGACGACTACGTTAAAGGGCAGCGTGAGGATACCGTAGCTCACGGCCAAATTGCTGTCCAGGCCACCTTGGTCGTGCAACTGAATCCAGTCGTAGCCCTCTTCACGGATGAAACTTTGGGCTGTGTTGGCTTCGTTGTCGAAGTTGATACCGACCACTTTGAATTTGGTCTTGGCGTACTTCGATTTCAACTCGTTTAGCGCTCGCATTTCCGCTTTGCAACCTTCGCACCAACTGGCCCAGCAGTGATAAACGACTGGACCACCCAGATAGGCTTCGGAAGTGAATTTGCGACCGTCGAGCGTGGGGCTGAGGAGTCCAAACTTTTGACCGACCAGATTGAGTCGGTCCAGCGCACCTCGCGCCTTTTTGCCCGCTATGGTGTCGCCAGAGCTCTTGGCGGCCTTGGTGTACCATTGCTCGGCGGTTTTCGCTTCTCCTGAGAACTCGGCTGACAGGGCCATTTGAATCATGGCTTCGGCCGCATCGGGACTGTCGGGGTATGCCACAACAAATTTCTGCAGGTCATCAAGATAAACCTTTTGCACGGCTTCAAAGTCAGCCTTGGGATCCTGCATCTTCTGGTTGTGTTCCGCAGTATAGGCGCGGAAGATGACGTAGGCAATGTCGTTATTGGTCGGATTGACCGACGAAAGCTTGCCAGCGAAATCGTTCAAACGTTCGGCCCCCTTGGGGTAGTCGCCCGTTTGGGCGGCGGCGCTGACCGTGTCAGCGAACTGTCTGATCCAGGTGCTGCGTTCGTCAGCGGTGTCGGCAGCCGAAACCAGTTTCTCAAGCACATCAGCTCGCATGGCTTGCAGCACCGCAGTGTTACCACCTGCTTGGAGCTTAGCGTCGACGTCTTGCAACTCCGTCACCAATTTTTGCATGGCCTTGCTGATGCCACCTGTCCCCTCGGGGGTTGCCCCTGCCGCGCCACGCGGTGTGAAGGAAGCGGGGAAGAAGATGCTGGCATCGGAGACAACCGCCCCCTCGTTGACAGTCCGCGGTAGATCGACAAGCCGCCAAGCGTTGCCGACTTGGATCATCGTGCCGACCAACAACTGCTTCGCCTTGCCGGAATCTTCCAGGAGTGCGACGACGTTTTCGTAAACGACGACATCCTTGTCGGAGCCATCGGTTCCGGCTGGGACGATCCCGGGCTTATCGGCACCAAAATTGGTCCAGGTACTTTGTTTGCTCACGACATTCTGGCCGGTGGACCAAGCGTCGAACTGCTTGGCGGCGTCGGCCACGTGCTGCCGCAACGCTGCAGCTTTTTCTTTACCGAGTCCGAGGGTCGCGATTTCATCGTTGGTGATCAACAAGCGTTCGAACTTGCCGCGATCGCGCTGTGCCGCAGCACGTACGACTTCGGCGGTAACTTCTTCGGCCGAAATCATCTTCCAACGGTCGATCTCTTTGTCTTCGTTGGTGTCCAATCCCCAACGCAATCCTTCGGTACTCAGCCAACGATATTCGTCCGCTGTGCCGTTGGAGTTCGTGTCCGATTCGCGATAGACTTCAACTCCGGTGTTGTAGTAGCACCAACGATCGAGGCGGTTATCACCATCGGTATCCGCGAACCAACGGAGTGGCTGTCCGCTCGGACCGGTGATCCAGAATCCCTTGCCATCAGCCCGCGCGGTCTCGTCGATGGTGCATTGCGCGAGCTGATCCTCTGGGACCAATTCATAGTTCACGTCGGACTGTCGTGGCTTGTAGGACATAGCCTTGGTAAGTTTTTCCGACGGATCGGCAGCGCCCACCAAGGGAGCCAAGGTAAAATGTGCCAGCAGGCCAAGCGTCGCTGCTCGAGACCACGCGGCACGTCTTCGCGCTGGTGCCGGAACAGAGAGCCAGTCATACAGGCGCGAGAGAGAGGAAGATGAGGACGAAGAAACGCGAATCTGGCAGTGCATCCCTACCTGCTCCTTATGTGAGTTCATTTTGCGTAGTTTCCATTCCAACGAGTGCGGCTTGAAAAATCGGTGATTCTCAAGAGGTTGCCGTCAGTTGTACCAAGTCGATCGCTCCACGGGAATCGAAGTTTTCTCAGAGGTTTTGATGTCAATCGCAGAATTATACTCAGATCGACCGCTTCCAGCAGATTGCTAGCATTGCACATAATTTCTGCAACGCTAGGCGGTATGTACCAGCCAGTCCTGTGGGGTTGATATGCTTGGCCGCTGGCGTGCAGTATCCCCATGCCACCCCATTCCACTTCGACTTCTCACGGTACTGTGTCCTTAATCCGACAGGAAAATTTGACGACAGGAAAATTGCAATGCAGATTGCCCAGTTTTTCTGTCGCAAAATCTTTCTGTCGTTCCCCGTGGCCGCCATATCGCAGGGCTATCGGTTACGCAGGGCATTCTGGGGGTGGTACTGGCCAGTGCCACTAGTAGACTTCGTTACGCGATGCGCAGGTCTCGACAGGTCTGTTCGTAACTGGCTTCGAGATCGAGCGGTACGGCCAGCGTTTCGCTAAGCCAGAGTGGGAGTAAGGGCAAGGGCGTGTCGACGCTTAGAGCATAGCTCCAAGTCTCTAAGCAGTGAGTCATATTGCAAGGACGCCAGCGACAAGTAACTGCATACGTCGCCGGCGGATGGTCGCCCATGTGCGGATCGCGTTGACCGATCAATTCAAGCAACTCTGCGTACAGATTGGTTATTCGTGCGTTGACGATATCGACGATCACAACACACACTCCGCTGCGCAACAGCGCAGCACACTTGCTGGTGAATTGCTGCCGGTTTTCGGCGCGATCCTTGTTAGCAGGACTGACAATTTCAATCGCGGCGACTAGTCGTCGACCGTGGCGAACATCGTACACTCGCACTTCGTATTCGTCGAAGTCCGCTAGCTCTGTTTCGATTGTCAACATGGGCTGTGCAGGCGACCATGTTGTTGCAACGGCTCCACTGCGACTGGTCTGGTCTTCGATTCGGTTGTGTGGCAAGGTTCGATTGGGGCCATCGGATTCGAAAGTCGCTACGTCGACTTCAAACTGCGAGCCCAAATGGACACGTGGGCCAGCGATATACTCGGAAGGCAAGAGGCTGGCTAGTTGTTGAACGATGACCATCGGCCAGCCGCCATGGAGTTCTTCCCATGAAAAACTGCTAGTCAGTGGCCAGTGAAAGTGGTCGCGCAAAGGCATTGTTAATGGAACCTACTCGCCAGCGTGTTTCGATAGGGGAGAGCTACTCAGGTATCATGATATTATAACTACGAGCCCAAAACTTGGTGTTCCCGTTTCCTCTTTCACGCCCTGGATCCGACAAGAAAGTTTGACGATAGGAAAATTGGAATGCAGATTGCTTAATTTTCCTGTCGTAAAATCTTCCTGTTGTTTCCCGTATCACCCATCGAGACAGCCAACGGAACACCATCGCCGTCGCCGGAATAGATTCGAGAGAGCGACGAGTAGCGCCAAGCCAGCGGCAGATGGTTCCGGGACCGTGCTGACTTGAAAGCCCGCTAACGAAAAGCCGTTGTCGGCGACGGAGCCAAATGCGTAGCCGATCACCAGCGGCTGGCCAATGTCGATACGATTGCCGAGCGCGAAACTACTGCTCGTGAAATCATAGACATCTGTCCCAGCCGTAGTGGCGGTTAAAAACAGTGGAGAGTTTAATCCAACAATCACGCTGGCGCGCTCGCTCCCACTGAATGCAGCTAGACTCAGTTGAGTGAATTCGACGGGCGCGTCGAACGTAATGGTGATGAACTCTCTCACGCCACTGCCAGCGTCGATCTGGTCGGTCGCATCACCACTCCCCGAGGCATTGATCCCAAAGTTGGAAGTGGTCGCATTGAGTACGCCATCGTTGGCTGTCAGCCTGGCCGTGAGTCCATCGACCGTCAGCGAACCACTGCTCGCGCCATCGATCGACAGTCCGTTCAAACTCCCTCCCAGAGTGAAAATCACCAAGTCGCCATGAACTGAGGCGCACGGGACCAACAGGAAAATGCAAGCAAACCAACAGACTCTCATCGCTCGCTCCTCAGTAAATCAAGGTCGTTGAGATCGCAATCACGACAATTGCGGTCGACCTATAGAAGACGAGCGAACGGCATTTTCCTTACACTAATTCCGAGGATTTTTTCGAGATTTCTAGCTCAAGGCCACCAACTGGTTCACAGGCTTAGCATCGTTCGGGAAATAAGTGTCGGATCTTGCACGTAGCTGCGGTTGCCAGACCGCAGGGAGTCTACGTTCTGGCGAACGTCGCTACGAAAGTTATCTCCCGCGATGCTTAGCCTGGGAAAGCGACGTTGGTTCCGAAGCGGCGGGAGGCGGAGCCTCCAAGACAGTGCGCTCCCAGGCAGGAGCCTGGGAACGAGCCTGTTTTCGCGGCGCGTTAGCATCACTACTTCAACTTCTCACCAGGCCTACTTCAACTTCTTGTAAAGCCTACTTCAACTTTTCGCCATCGATCGTTTCCGCTTCCTTAAATCCAGTCTTCCAAGCAGCGTCAATTTCAATCGATGGGTATTCCTTGGCGGTGTCGAACAATAACAACGAAGGCTGCTCGTTGAGCTGCTGTTCACCATCGACGCACGCGCGAATCAAGTATTTTCCAGATGGTAAGGCGTGCTGTGCATCGGGCTCAGCCTGTGGAGCCTGTTCGTCGACCATTACGAACAGCGGACCTTGCAGCAGGTGACGTGGCGTTACTAACGCTTGCGTGAAGGCGATTGGTTCGCGACTCCACTGCGACGTGGGGGCATCCCAAGCGAATACAAACAATTGAACCGTCGATAACACCGGCCAGTCCTGGGGCGCGGTGGTGACCTTTAAGAATTGTTCAGTCGGATACCAGTTATCCAGCGGCAAGTCGCCAGCTTGTTGATAGGCGTCGCCAACGACCTTCGCATAATCACTGATCCAAGTCACGAAGGCTTTATACGAGTGATCGTTGACGTGCATCTTGAGGCCACCCATGTGTGAGACCGGTAAGACTGACGACGGTGCCAACAACTTTCCATCCGCATCCTTGGCGGGGAGTTTAGCCGTCGGTTTCAGAACTAGTAAGCTCTCAGCGGGATTGTCCACATTGATTAGCGGCAAATGGTTCTGACGCGGCTTGCGACTGCTGATAATCCAAGTTCGCAAGGTTTGCTCGGGGGTCTCCAGAAACAGATTCATCTTCTGTCCGTACTCGGACACGTAATCCGCGTGACGCTTGCTCGGCTCCTGATGTTGCGGATTGTCGACATTGATTTCATGTGGTGTATGGCAAGGAAAACAGCGCATGCGTTGCGACCAAATATTGCGCACGAAAGAATCGAGCAAACGGTCCTTGCGATTATGCCGCACGACTTCCAGTGGTTTGGACGGGCCAAACGTTTCTGGGCCAGCGTGCTCGTCAGTTTGTGCCGCTTCGGCCAACAGAGCATCGTCGTGGCAGCAGGCTTCAAGCCAGGCCGCAAAGGCTTCGTACTCGGCGGTGCGCGTTTTGGCATGAATCAATTTTGCTCCGGCATCCAGATCCTGTTCACCCATCGCAATCAGTTTCAGGATTTTGGATTCTCTGGGGGCCGACAGATTGACTAAACCATGCTGTCGCAGCGAGTGGAACGTGGCCGTGCTCGACGGCAGGATATAGTTTTTAAGATCGACCGAGGCCAGGTGGCACTGAACACAGCTCGACGGCTTCGGCGAAGCGAAGATCGGCATGATCCGCTGTTCGAAAATCGCCAGTGGGCTTGGCTCCGGCTCTGCGGCTCGTACCACAATTGTTACGCAGACTGAAAAACAGAGCAGACAGGGCACTAGTTTGGCGACATAGGACCGCATGGGAAAGGCCTTTGAGAGGTTGTGGAAGGAGCATGCGTGGCGCGAGACAAACCGCATCATAGCAGTTCGTGGAACTTACGCGAACACATTGTTGACTTGCAGCCAGTGTCTGGGGGCTTCGTCTGAATTGCCGCGATAGGGGCGCGACAAGCCGACCGCCAATAGCGTCTCGGCTTGGGACGCTACTTTTTCACCCATCGCAGCGACGTAGTCCGCATTGGGTGTCAGATGATCGGCGGAGTAGAAGTCGATGCCGGTCACCGGCAACCGCAAATCACCTCGGTCGGTTTCGACGGCAATTCGCACGCGCGGCAAGCCATCGCGGCCAGGCTCCAAATGCAACTTCAACACTTTGGCGCGCAGCACGCCCAGTGAACGCAGCCCACGCCGGGCGGGGATGACGCAGGTGGTCCGCCAGTTCTCCAGTTCAGGACCAAACAATTTCAACAATTCATCCTCGGCCAAGGAAGCGAGCAGCGCATGGAATTCTGGTTCAGACATGTCGCCCGCCACTCGAACTTGTTCGCTGTTGAATTGTCGGTCTTCAATCTCGGGGACGCTGCCGACGAAGTGAGTCGTCCCCAAGTCGACGATGCGGCGCAGAGCGAACGGTCCTCCATGCTCGGATAATAGTTCGCTCCGCAGTTGCGATCCGAGGACTGGTCGAACGTGGCGAAGTGTATGTAGATCGATCCCGGCCACGCAAATGAAGCCAGCTTGCATTCGAGTCAAATGATTGATGACAATCCGCATCACCCATCTCGCCAGAAGAGTCTATACCACTTCCACAATTTTTATCTTTTTGTCGGAGAGTCTTAGCCAGGATCGATTCTAAGCCGCGATCAGGGCGACAGTTGCTCTCTTTCCACTGCCGGTATTTTCAGAAAAAAATGTGGGGCAAAAAGTTGAAATACTGTTTCATTTCACAAATGCACAATTCGCACGTCGGGCCACTTGCGTTGCAGATACTCGACGACCAAGCGGCGATGGCAGTGCTCGGCGGTCGCTTCACTGCACAGCAGTACGCTGGGGGTCGCAAATTGCTGCGGGTCGAGTTCCTTTTCGACTTGACGTTCTTCCATCAACTTCAGGAACTGGGGTTCGTATACGCTCCAGTCCCCTTTGTGTTTTTTAAAGGCATCCAAGATATCTTGCGTGGGGGCCAGCAACGGTTCATGCACATAATCGGCGTTGCACAGTTCGCGCAGGAAGAAGGCCAAGTCATCGCGTTTGGCGAAGGCGGCCAGTTGCGACACATTGTTCAGCCGCACATCGACTAGTCGCCGTACTCCGGCGCGTCGGAGCCGTCCAAAGAAGTGTTCTGCTGAGCTTTGGGTGAAACCGATCGTAAAGATTTCCACGACTCTTGCTCCAGTTCGCTAAACAGCAGTGATTGTTGCCCGACACCTGACAGTTGATCGACGCGTTGTTGCGATTGCAGTTCGCCGTCGCCACGAATATGTCGCACCTCTCCGCCGCGCTCGGTCAACACGCGACTGATCAAACGATAGCGATGGCAGACCGTTGGGTCTTCTTCGCTGCACATCATGGCCACGCGATACTTTTCTCGGCCGCGCTCGATGCGTTCAACGCCCGACAGGAACAGTGGCGTTTCCGCTTGGCGCCAATACAGCACGAACCCCTGCTCGTCATAACAATCGCTCTGCGGCGGGCGGCCACCGAGTGAATCACCCAGGAATAAATATTGTAGGCCGATCGACTTCACCGCCCCTTGAAGCGTCTCGCGATTAAAGTGCGTGGTATAACGCGAGTAGGGAGAGCTGCGCACATCGGCTAGCACGTCAATCTGATGCTGCTTGAGTAGCTCGAGAAAATGAGCCTGCTCGTGGTTGGAGTGACCGATTGTAAACAATCCAGCAGACACAGCTCGGACTCAGCGAAAGGATCGTGGCGGTGATGTGAAAAGGTGCGGCTTGCTCAATATTGGAACAACAAATCCCCGCGCGCTCAACTAGGGGGGGCTAGTGGGTCGCTCCACCGGGCTTGTTGTAACATACATAGTTAAATGTGGACCCCCGTGATCTTGTATCGCGGGTGAACCAGTTTTCAGGGTTAGTCGTCTTGCGGCTTAGACCGACGTCCCCTCGCCCGCTTGCCGGGCAGGAACGAATGTTTCGGTGTCCCTGCCCTCAACCCGCGGGGCGACCCATGAAAAACTTTCGCTCCTGCCGGATAAGCCGGCGAAGGGGGCGTCGGGGATCGGCTGTGCGCGCTAACGAAAAGCGCTGCTAACAAACAAAACTTTCGCTCCTGCCCGGCAAGCGGGCGACGGGGCGTCGGCAACGTGGCGAAAAGCAACCCCGCTGGCAATCAGTCTGCCGATGCTTTAAAAAAGTGTTAAATGCTAGCTCTGTTGGGCTCTCAACTTGCACAAGGTATTCTGCCATGCAAATCGATTCGCTCGCAAGGCTCGTCGCTGACGGCCGGTCCCAGTACGAGTCTTCCTCCCCATCAGACCACGAACAGCAACTGCGAAACGTGTTGCAGCGCGTGTGGGGCTACTCCGAGTTCTTGCCGCTGCAGCTCGAAGCCATGTTGTCGGCCATGTCGGGCCAAGACGCTATGGTGGTAATGCCGACCGGCGGGGGGAAGTCGCTGTGCTTTCAAGCCCCAGCCTTATGTCGTCCAGGCTTAGCGGTCATCGTCTCTCCATTGATCGCATTGATGAAAGACCAGGTCGACGGTCTGCGGCAATGTGGATTAGAGGCTGCCGCGATCCATTCAGGTCAGTCGGCTGACGAGAAGCGGGCAATCGCGGTCCACATTAACGATGGCTCGCTAAAGTTTCTCTATGTCGCTCCCGAACGTCTGCTCACCGACGCCTTGCTGGACTTCTTGCGGCCGCGTCAATTGAGCTTAATTGCGATCGACGAGGCGCATTGCATTAGTTCCTGGGGGCACGACTTTCGCCCTGAATACCGCGAACTGTGGCGACTGGGGGAGCTCTTTCCAGTGACGCCTCGGCTGGCGCTGACTGCCACCGCCACGCCTACAGTTCGCGACGACATCGTAGCTCAATTGCGACTCGCGAGACCGCAGGTTTTAGTGGGCGATTTTAGACGCATTAACTTGACCTATCACGTAGCGCGTCGCGATGGTGGCTTGAATCAAATCTGTTCGGTGCTGGATCGCTATCGCGACCAAGCTGGTATTATCTACTGCATTTCGCGCAGCGAAGTCGAAGAGACCAGCGCGCGATTGAATTCGCTCGGCTATCGTACGCTCCCCTATCACGCTGGATTGGCCGACGACGTGCGGCTAAGCAATCAAGAAGCGTTTATCAACGATCAAGTTCCAACGATGGTGGCCACGATCGCGTTTGGGATGGGGATCGATAAATCGAATGTGCGGTATGTGATACACGCTGGCATGCCTCGTTCGCTGGAGAACTACCAGCAGGAAAGTGGTCGCGGCGGTCGCGATGGGCTCCCCGCCGAGTGCTTGATGCTCTACGCTTCGCAAGATCGATTGTTGTGGCGACGGATTCTGCAAGACGCACCAGAAGAGTCGCAGTTGGCTGGACAAGTCGCCTTGCAAAGCGTGCTCGACTATTGCACCACGGTGGAGTGTCGCCAAGTTGAATTGCTCAAGCACTTTGGCCAGACGCTCGACCAGCCATGTGGTGCGTGCGATATCTGTTTAGGCGAGTTGCAGCAGGTCGACGAACCGCTGATCGTGGCGCAGAAAATTTTGTCTTGTGTGCTACGCGTCGACCAAAATTTCGGGGCCGAGTACGTGGCCAAAGTACTAGTCGGTTCCAAAGAAAAACGTATTGCCAGGTTTGGACATCAGCGGTTGAGTACTTGGGGAATATTGAAGGAGTATGCGCGGTCCGACGTACGGGATTGGATCGAACAACTACAGCAACAGGGCTTTCTGCGGCGGGGCGGTGAGCATCAGGTGTTGCAAGTCACCGATGCTGGCTGCGCATTGTTGCGCGGAGCAGGGGAGCCGAAACTACTGCGAGCCATCGCCTCGCGCGGTGCGGCAACTCCCTGGAAGATTGTTGATTCTTGGGAGGGCGTCGATCGCGGATTGTTTGAAGAATTGCGCGGGTTGCGACGTGAACTGGGCTTGGCCGCTCAGCTCCCCAGCTATTTGGTTTTCAGTGATGCGACGCTAAAAGATATCGCGCGACGTCGCCCCTCGACTGTGGAATTGCTCTTGTTAGTCCACGGCGTCGGTGAAAAAAAGGCTCAGCAATATGGCTCGCAATTTTTGCAATGTGTGGCCGACTACTGCCAGCGAGCCGACGTGCCGCTTGATCCGGTCAACCAAGAGTTGAATTCGCCGCTGCTGGGCTGTAAACCGCACGCGCACAAGGCTAGCACTGTCGCGGCCCAGCAAGCTTGTGCGCTATTCGCGCAAGGCATGAACGTCGAACACGTAGCCGAGAAACTTGAGCGAGCCAGGTCGACGACCTTCGACTACTTAGAGGTCTACATTGAACAGGCCAAGATTACCGATGCCACTCCTTGGTGTGACCCCTATGAAATTTTGCGGATCGAAACTGTCGCCGACTACGTGGATGATGCGCGTCTCAAGCCCATTCACGTGGCCTTGCATGGCGCGGTGAGTTATGAAAGCATCCGCATCGTGCTTGCTTGCAAACGCAATCGCCGCAGCGGTTACAATGAGCCAAACAAAAGATGATTCATCTTTTCTAGGATCCATCCTTCCAATAGTTCGACGCGATCCTCGGGGGCCAATACCCCCAACTCTCCCAAGCGAAAGATTATCGGGAGTTTGTTGGTTGGGTTGATTCGACTGGTGTTGGACTTCCATGGTACACTGTCGAAATTCTCCCGGCACATGTGGAAGGCTGACGTTGGAGTCTTCACAAAGCTCGTTTTGGAATCATGCTCGATAAAAATCGCGATCGTCGCCAAAATCAATTCTGGGATGGAGCTGATTTGGTAGTAGAAGTGGTCAGCGACGACGATCCCAATCGCGATTTGGTAACCAAGCCAGACGAGTGCGCTCGTTCTGAAATTGGCGAGTATTGGATTGTAGATCCTCGAGACCGCACGATTCGAGAACTGTCGCTGACGCCTGGTGCCGTAGAGTATCGCGACGCTGGCTGTTTTGCCGCTGGACAGATAGCTCACTCGGTTTTGTTGGGAGAGTTTAACGTATCCGTCGATGAGGTTTTCGAACAATCGTAACCGAAGTTGTCTTGAATGGTGAAGTGGAAAGAGAGGATAAGGGCGAAAGTCAGCTAAAGCCTAGTCTCCAGCTTGATGTGACGAAGTCCAATCAGCCACCATGCGGGCAGAAACGTGAGCACCAGAAACGCAGCCAGGGCCACGAAACCCTCTGGACGTGTGCGGCTGGAATAGGGTGGAGCTGCGTCCCAAAACTTTTCGGCTTGCTGTGCATTGAAAACGCCATCGTCGATCTGTAGAGCGGTGTCCCACAGTGCTTCGTCGCGATCCCCTCCGGCAAATCGAGAACTGCCATCCGCCATGCCAAAGTTGCACCCTGGGTAATGGTACTCAAACAAATCTGAATGGTAGTGCGGAGGGAGATGGTCTGGTCCGCGACGGGTCACATCTTGCTTGAATTGCTCCAGCGTTGGATCGTGGGGAGACATCCAGTTTATTCTGGGAGAATACTCGACAACCATCATCGTGTCGCTGCTAAGATCCATAATATCTCGCAAGCTCCGAGAGCCGTTAGGAGGGAAGCAAGTTCGCTCGCCGATGACAACGCAATAGCCAGTCGAATGTTTGTCTTCTGAAGGTTGATATCGACAGCGAAAAACATCCGGCATGCGTTCCAGAAGCTTGCGATTGTTCGGTCCGTCCCAAGCCTCGTCCATGGAATAGTCATCATAGAGTTGTGTTTGCTCCAGGTATGGGAGCAGCAACACACGCCAACTGTGCATTGGCTTGCCGTTGGCATCAAAAGTGATCGCTGGCGGGAAGCTACCTTTGTGATCATGGTAGTTGTGCAGCGCCAAGCAGAGCTGTTTGAGATTGTTACCACACTGCATGCGTCTCGAAGCTGGATGTGCTGTCTGTACAGCTGGGAATAACATCAGGATGAACAAGACCAATAGCATCAGCGCGATGAGACAACCCGCTGAGCCACGCGGTTTGGGGGTCACAAAAAAGACAGAGCCCCAACCACCACTGATGAAACCAGCCACCAACAAGCCAGCGATGCCGAACAAGTAGACTGACGCAGCCGCCAGCGAAGTTACATAGAAGATATGCTTAACGCGAATCATGAGCGTGCGTCCAAATCGCCGCTTCTCCCATCCTACTCGCCAACATTTGGGACAGAGGGAGCGTGGGAATCAAGTAGCTTGTAGTCTATCCCAATTGTACTTCAATCATTCTCATTAGCGTTCATTAGCGCCATTCGCGGGCAACTCTTGGCGAACCGATTTCTTGACGGTGTGGACCAATCGTTCCCACTCGAGTCGTGGATGACCACCAAAATTGATCAGCAATCCCAACTCAAATCCGGTGGCGTTCAAGTAGTTGATGACCTGGGCGCGATGTTCGTCGGTCAATTGGCTAACCGCCTTGATCTCCACGATGATCTTTGAGTAGCAAATGAAATCGGGAATGAACTTCTGCTTGAGTTCTTTGTTGCGATAGAACAATCGCAATTGTTGTCGCGGTAAAAACGGCATCTGTTGAAACTCGAATTCGATCCCCAGGCATTCCTGGTACACCGCTTCCAGGAAGCCGCAGCCCTTGTCGTTGTAAACCTCGAAGCATGCTCCCACGATCTTGTAGCATTCGTCGCCATAAATCAATCCAGCCATTTTCAAGCTCCTGATCAGAATACAGAACTGACAAATCTGGCACCCAATAGATGACGAACCAAAACAAAATTCCTTACACTCAAATCAACGAAATCTCGAGAATATTCTGAATCGCCGGCCCGATCGTTTTCCGGAAACGGGATTTGCCCGCGAATAGCGCTAATGGGCGCGAATGAAAAGTTGGGAGTTGGGAGTTGGGCTCGCATTTCTCGAAACGTTCCTTGATTCGCGTTCATTTGCGCCATTCGCGGGCAGTTATCCGGGGAAGCCAGGTCGAGCGGAGTGAGTGGGGGGCAAATTGGCTCAAGTTGGCGGAGGCGGTTAGCCGATGAGGAGGTTTCGCTAAAATTGATAGAGGCCGAATGGGCTGTGAACGGTTGACAAGCGCGAACCTTTGGCTACGATTTTGCGGTCCTGGAGGGTTATCTGGCTTGATGCCGGGTGGCCAGAGAGGGGCGTGTAGCTCAGTTGGTTAGAGCGCGTCGCTGATAACGACGAGGTCCCAGATTCGAGTTCTGGCACGCCCACTTTTGAAGTTAGAAGAGAGAAGTTAGAGGTTTGAAGGCTGTAGGGCCTTTACTTTTCGCGCTTCACCCTTCAAACTTCAAGCTTCCATGGGGGTGTAGCTCAGTTGGGAGAGCACCTGCCTTGCACGCAGGGGGTCATCGGTTCAAGTCCGTTCACCTCCACTTGGATGAAGTATTTTGGGCTCGCCGACTCGTTTTTGAAACGCTTTTTAAAAATGTTTCTAAGTGGGCTTGCGGCCGGGCGAAAAATCGAGATGATTCTTCGCTCTCAGGTGACGCAAGTGTCAGGCAACTGACCCGAGTAAAACCTGCGGAAAACAGCTTGTTGAAATCTTCAAGTTTGCTGTTGACCGACGCTTCGCTCAGGCGTACATTACTGGGCTCCCCTGAGGGTTAACAGCCCGCTGGGGAAAGCTGTTCTTTGACAATTTGGTTGATTGGTAGTTGGCATCTTAAATGCACATCTGCCGGGTATTCTTGTGATGAGTTTGCCTGGGTTTGGATGTGCGACACGATGATAGATGTGGCTGTTAGCAAGCTTAGCTTGTTGATGGTCGCAGTCTACAATTTCTTAATTGAAAGCGAGCGCTGAGAAGTCGCTGGTAGCTGTAGATCGCTATCGGCGCAAAATACCGTCAGGTTATATCATCCTGGCGGCACCGATGCTTCGGTTTGAATCGCGAAAGCTAGTTTGGTACGTGAGTGCCGGCCTGGTTGGTTGTGGTGAGAGTTCGAAATTTCGGTGGTCAAGTTACTAAGGGCGCATGGGGGATGTCTTGGCATTAGAAGGCGATGAAGGGCGTGGAAGTCTGCGAAAAGCTTGGGGTAGTTGACAAACGAGTATTGATCCCGAGATTCCCGAATTAGCTTGTACT
>JBGSJT010000537.1:0-33055 GCA_041741715.1 Pirellulaceae bacterium
CATCCCGATCAGAAAACACGGGCTTGGGCCGAGCAGCTTTTGGATCGTTCGCGAAGGCTGACCGCCGAATCACTCAGGGCACACGCAGCGAATCGGGCCAACGATTCAATGAGCGGATGTGGACCGCGATTGCTACCTGCAAGAAACAGCAGCAGAACTTTTTCGAGTATCTACGTGCATCGATTGAGGCCAAGTTAAGTGGATCTGCGGCACCCAGTCTAATCCACTAAGCATTGTGCGGGAAATAACTGTCGCAAGTTTGTTGGTCATCATAACCCGCCGCGTCAGCAAGGACCAGGACTTTAGGACTACACTTCCTTGCTAACGCGGCGGGTTACGATTGTTGCGACACTTATTTCCCGCTCGATGCTAACGCAACCGGCAAGTCAACACCGCAAATCCACCAGAAGAAGCTCCTCTTAACATAGCCGCAGACGCCGAACCCTCGTTGATGACTCCACCGGGACCGACTTTCTTTGATGACTCGACGAACCAGTGGATAACAACTCCAGAGGGAAGGTTTTACGAGGCATAGCAGGGCAAAAAGAAGATTGTGTTTGGTTTCCAGAGCGGCAATGAAGACGTTACTCCTAGTATGCCCAGTAAGGGGTGGTAAGCTCTGCTGAGGGAGCATGCCTACCAAGGGACAGCCAAGTCAGGGCGGGAAGAATTCTTCGCTTGGCCTGGGTAGGACTGATGGTCTATCGAGGCCTTGCTTTTGAGTATCGAGTGATCTTCGCTCACAGCGATTCTTTTTGCCCTGCCATGCCTTAGAAAACCTATCGCGCCATATGCATTTGAAGAATTCGACTCAAGCATACCGCTACCGGAAGGATTAGGATTAAGAGTACGACTAAAATTAAGAACCCAAACGTTCAACGCTAAAAGCCGTGAACGGTTACTGTAGATCACACCATCCATATCGATCAAGAATCCAAGTTTTCGCATTCCATTCACCTCTGTAAAGTACCAATCGCTAAATCAACGCACTCGACGTTTGACTTACAACCCCACTTGCATGTGGCGTGCCAACGATTCAATGTAGCCATTTTATAAGTCGGGCGGGTCCCACTGTTGCGAGTCAATACTTCCCGTTGCCGCGCACTGCCAGATGATGCGTGCCGCTTATCGACCGATTGTTCAATCGCCAATCACGCGTGCGCTTGTGCTATATCAGTTAGTTTGAGCTGCTTGCGTGCCACTCCTAGATGCAATGGTTGCCTATAAACTGACCCGTCCACTCTCGCATCGACGCTAATTCGCCGAGCCCATCGCTATTTTCGTCGCGAATAGCAGACATGGAGCTATTCTTGATCGCCATCCATGCCGCCGCGCGGAGCAGTGGATCGGTCTTCTTCGAGTCGCCCGATCGAGTTCTTCGGCGGTGGCCTTGAAGATCTCGGTCTCGAAGACTGAGCGGAAGCGTTGCGCGGCCGCGTCCCTGCTCGCTGTTTTAGTTTCGCAAGATAGCTGCGAGCCTCCTCGATGGTCAGCACACCGTCGCCGTCTGTATCGGCTACGGTGAAGGTATAGCTGCCGCTCGCCTTAGTGGTCACGCGAGGTCGGCAAGAAAGCCTGACGTACTTTAAGCTCCTCACCCGAAAGAGTGTGAAGATCGAGCGTACCATGTGGGGATTGGTTTGAAACTGGTCCTTTTGGTTGGCAACAGTTGAACGTCGATTGCAATCTGTTAGGCTTACAAAGGTATATGCACTAGTAGTAGCCTCTCAACTCTCAACTCTCAACTCTCAACTCTCAACTCTTGCTTGGAAGTCGCATGCCGCCGTTCGCTTCGATTGTTAGCGTGAAAGGTTTAGTTCCCACTCGCTCGAACCTGTCTGGCTGGGGTGCAGATCGCCGGTTAATTGATCGCATTCGGCGCACGTCGCGGCGACTGGGAGTATTGGAGCAGCTCGAACCTCGCATGGCGCTGTCGGCCAGTCCGATCGATGGTCGTCCATATTTTGATCTCGGCGGGTCGGACGGAGTCGCTTGGGATCAACCCCGCGTCACGGTGGAATTCATTGACGACCAAGTGCGCAGCGTTGGACCGCCAGTACTCAATACGTGGCTACTGGACACCGGCGCAAACACCATACTCGCCTTCCAATCGGCGGTGGGAGATATGCAGGGACCTCCTGCGCCTTACCAAACGGATGGCCGATTCGAAGAGTTCGGCGTCGGCGGCTCGAGCCTATACGATATTTCTAAGACCTATCGCTTTGATTTTGCGGGAGATAGCGGGATTCGCAATACGCGACTGGATACACGGATCATTTCAGATGCCACGCGCGATATTAGTATCTTTGGTCCCTATGGAATTGTGGGCATGCCCGCGATGACGGAGCGGGTGACCTCGTTCGACTTTACGCCCTTCACGACGAGCGCTTATCTGATGGGAATGGATTTTAGCATGGAGGTGCCCAGTTACTCCGGTCCAAGATATTCCGTGAAGCTCGATAATCGGTTCGAGTATTTCCCTGAACCGCATGTGATCCCCGTGGGGCATGCACCACCGGCTTGGGCGGACATCCCCTACCTGACCGCACAATTGCAACACAATGGTCAGGTGGCCAACGGAAATTTCTTGTTTGATACTGGTGCGCAGGTCAGTATCCTCAATCAGCGGATGGCGTTTGACTTGGGGTTGGACACCAATAACGATGGCATCTTGGACAAGCGTGATGCGAGCTATGCACGCGATGAAACCATCGGCGGCATTGGCGGTCAAACTACCGTTCCGGTTTTCTTGATCGACGAAGTGCATGTGCCGACTGAACAAGGCCCCGACTTGGTGTGGACCGATCTGCAGTGGGTAGTGCTCGACATCGATCCCGGAATCGATGCCGTGTTCGGCTTTGACAACATGACCAGCGGCTGGATTGAGGCCCTCACCGCCGGTGGCTCGGGCTACATCCAAAAAGCGCATCTCGATTTCCGCGGCTATGAGGCGACCGGTCAAGGAACAATCTATTTTGATTTCACGCCAGAGATTCATTCCGTTGTCGATCCCAACGGCCCTGGCGCGATCGTTGAAGAGAGCGGATATTTAACTAGTGTCAGTGAAACGGGCATTACCGATACCTATACACTGCGACTGTCGACCGCCCCCACCGCGAATGTCCGCGTCTCGCTGGCCATTCCGAACAATCAGCAAGCGACTGCGGTGGATGCAAACAATCCCGGCAATGCCTTCTTGGATTTCACTCCTCAAAACTGGAGTATTCCTCAAACGGTGCGCGTTGCCGCCATCGATGATTCTACCCCGGAGAGCTTTCATCGCACCTACATTCGGCATAACAGCAGTAGTACGGATCCTGCTTATCAGGCCGCCGGAATGCCCCGCGTGGTCGTCAACATCACCGACAATGATTACCCCGGCGTGATGCTCATTCCAACGAATGGTGAAACGGTGGTAACTGAAGGAGGAAATACCGATATTTATCAAGTGGTATTGACGTACCCGCCCACCCAGCCGGTCACGATCGGCCTGGAAAATGTGCAGCAACAGGTAGTGGCCACAGCTTTGAATGGTGGTGGAAACTCGCTGGTTTTTACACCGCAAAATTGGAATGTCCCCCAAACGGTACTGGTCACGGCGGTCGATGATTCGCTGATCGAGGGAACGCACAAGGCCTATATCACGCACGTCATTACCACCAGTGACATACAATTTCAGGATGCATTTGTGTTGCAGGAAATTGTCAAAATTATTGACAACGATGACAGCGTGGCACCGCAGGTGACGGATGTGATCGTCGGCTCGAGCCGGTGGAGTGCAGCTTTCATTGATGCCATTGACGGTGGTGGCGTGGGAGCAGGGAACGGTCGCGGGCTGTCGCTGGTTGGGGCGAATCAGCTAAGAAATCTTCCGTGGTGGAATATCGATCGACTGTACATCCAATTTAGCGAGAATGTAGGGGCTAGTCTGACCGCAGCGAAGGTAGCACTGGCCGGTACTAACTTGGCCAGTTACATGACTGGTGCAACCCTGGAGTACGGTGTGGCCGGTACCAACGTGGCCATGCTAAAACTAACCACTCCAATCAGCAGTGATGCGATCGTGCTCACCTTGTCCGCCGCCATCACTGATGCCAGTGGCAATGCGTTGGACGGCGAATGGACGACCGGGGGTAGTACCCCCTCGGGCAATGGTTCAGCAGGGGGACAGTTCAATTTCCGCATTGACGTTCTGGCGGGGGACGTCAACGACAGCAACGGCGTTAACTCCACCGATTTGTTGGATGACTATGGGAAGCGAAATATTTTGGTGACATCGATTGCCGACTCCTATTTCGATGTCAATGGCAATGGCGGCGTGAACTCGACTGACATTTTGGAGATTTACGGATTCCGCAATACAATCCTCCCGAGTCCCCCCGGAAATCCAAGCTTTCCCTCGGGGGCTCTACTTGGACCGCCGGCTCTGTTTATGGAGAAACTGGATAACTCAGTGGGGACCAGAGCTGATTTGCCACTTTTGTTGGCGGGGCTCTTGCCAAATCCACGTATTTCCTCGACCCGCAATGCTTTGAGTTGGCAGCAGTCGGCTTCCAAGCTAGAGGCAAGCGGCTTGGCACACGTTGAAATTGAACCGGCGACCCAGAGTGCGGCTGGTACAGCCCGCGCGACGAGTCTGTCCGTTCCCCCGGACATCTTCCAGTTTTCTTCCTTCTCCAAAAGTGAGTCAGCCCGAGCAGCTGCGCGAGACATTTGGTTTGGTTTGGACTATGCTGGAGGCCGGTTTATCGCTCCGCGCACTGGTCATCGTGGGGGAGTTGGACGCGGTCAGCAGCTCTCGGTCCCCGTTTGGGATCGGCAGCCTGCGCCGAAAACCGACGCCCCTCTCGATGAGCGCCTAGTCGATTTGGCTTTACTCAATGGAGATGGATTTTCCGATGCGGTAGTGATTGCCAAGCCCCGACGGCTAGCAAAGTAATGCTTGTGCATGACCTGAATTAAAACTTACCCGCCATTGCTTCCTTGCTCCAAGTACCAAACCACCGAGAAGTTTGAAATGAGAAGTTCGATTTTTACGTACTGTGTCGTTGCCCTTAGTTTTCTAGCTGCAAGCCATTGTGCGCCGGCATCCGCCGGACTCGTGCTGACCATTCAGCCAAGCGTGGCGACAGTCAATCGGCCAACCGCACCACTTACAAACAACGTCACCTTTAGCGTGCTCTTGGGGACCGACGCCGGCATGGAGTCGGTTTTGAGTTACAACATTCCGATCGACCTCAGTCCGCCCGTTGGGACCGACCCTCCACCGGGGATTACGGTCATCTCCGTGACACAGCGCCTCGCCTTTGCAGGCTCTCCTTTCGAATCTAATTTGAATCCACCCGAAGGTGATTTGCTGGCGTCAGCTGGCTTTCAAAACTTTTCACAACCCATTCAGTTCACCACCGTGCCGGTTGTGCTGTTCGACTTTACTGTGGCCGTCGGCAGCACGGCGCAATTAGGAGACTACAGTGCCTCCTTTGTGCGCGGCGCGCTCTTTGCTCTCGACCCTGGTTTCACCAACACGGTCAACATTAGCTCTCGGGGGACGATTCAGGTAGTTCCAGAACCGTCCTGCTGCGGCCTGGTCGGATTGGCACTAGTCAGCGGATTCGGATTCCGCACGCGACGCCGCTGAGCTAATTACTACCACAATACTTCGAGCAGATTGCTGCGATTGTCGGTCCAGGTGATCGGTCGTCCCACAGGGGGCTTAACCGTTTCCCCTTGCATGACTTCTTCCAGTCGCTCGGGAGATCGGGCCATGAGAGCCCAGATCGATGCTAGGGCTGCGGATTGGGCCTCGGGTTGATTGCGCTGCACCGCGACCGACAGGTCACGCGAGTTGGCCAGACCAGTGATAACCGGTTGTAGATTGAAATGCAAATTGGAAATGTGGCACGCCAGAATGCCATCGCTCTTCAAGTGACTCAGGTAGACATCCAGCGCCTCTTGAGTCAACAGGTGGACCGGGATGGCATCGCCTGAGAAGGCGTCGAGCACTAGCACATCAAATTGTTGTGGCTGCTCGAATTCGAGCGACAGTCGCGCATCCCCCACGACAATCGTCTGCTCGGCAGGGCAATCTTTCAGAAACGAAAAATGCTCGCGGGCCAGTTCGACTACCTTGGGATTGATCTCATACAAGCGCACTCGATCACCTGCTTGTCCATAGGCGGCCATGGTACCGGTCCCGAGTCCAACTACGCCAATATGATGTGGCTGGTCGCTCCCTAAGTGCTGCATGACTTGTCCAATACCAGTGCAATGCGCGTAATAGGATGTCGGAGTGCGGCGTTTCTCTGGGGAGACAAACTGAATTCCGTGCGTGATCCGTCCGTGAGCCAATCGCAACAGTTGTTCGTCAGCACCCTCTTCAACTGATTTGCAAACTTTCAGTACGCCATAGAAGTTACGAGTGACCGCGACTGCGTTGCTGTCATGGCGACCGACTTGAGTCAACGTACCGAGTACGATCAAAAAGAGACCAGCTACTGCCCACGGACGATTCTTAGGTGCAAACGGTAAACTGACTCCATCTTCACGCAAACGCAACGCAACAAACAAGAACACACACGTGAAGACACCAAAGTAGAGTTCGTTATAGGCTACGAACAAGAGTGGTGCCAACAGGCCAACGAACAAACCACCAGCGGCTCCACCCGCAGACATCGTCAAAAAGTAGGTTGTCAAATAGCGCGGATGCGGTTTGAGCGCCGCCAACTCTCCATGACAGACCATGCAGCAACTGAACATCATGCCGAAGAACACGGCGATCTGCAATGCAATCGGCGCGTTCGAACCACGACCAATCAACAGCATCGTGGCGATCAGCAGTATCGCCATGGCCAACGAGTAGTAGCGACGCGAATACCAACGCTCGCTGTCAAAACATAAAATGAATGTCAATAGATAAAGCGCCAACGGCAGCACCCACAAAAAGGGGACAACCGCCACATCCATGCAGACTTGATTGGTGGTCGCCAGCAACAAAATCGAGGCCGTCATGGCCAAGCCAAACCAGATCCCGACCAAATCCCAGGTGGGACGCGCGTTATTGCTTGGCAACACTTCTTCGACTCGAACGGTGTTTTCGGATTGGCTATTGGCCGTTAGCTTGGGCACCTTGACCAGCATGCCAAACGCGCCGACTGTGCATAGCATGCCAAAGGCTGCGAACAACATTGACCAAACCGAGGATTGCGAATCGAGCGCCAGCGATGGTTCAACAACAAACGGATAGGACAATAGCGCCAGCAGTGAGCCGACGTTCGAGAGCGAATACAGGCGATAGGGTGATTGTCCCACATGCGTGCGGCTAAACCAGTGTTGAATCAGCGGGCTGGTCGAAGACAACACGAAGTAAGGGAGCCCGATCGTTGCCAACAACAACAATACGATCCGTAGCGGTGGCGACTGATCCCCAGACGGTTTCCAACTGGCGTCGGGTGTGATCGGTAACATGCACATGGCCGCTACCAGCAATCCTACATGCAACCAAGCTTGGCCGCGTGAACTGAGGAACTTGGTCGTCAAGTGCGCGTACGCATATCCACCAAATAGTAGCAACTGAAAAACCAACATGCAGTTGGTCCACACCGCTGGCGTCCCACCAAACCAGGGAAGAATGCACTTGCCAATCAGCGGCTGCACTTGGAACAGCAGGAACGCCGACAGGAAAATAGTTACTGCGTATAGCAGACCTAGCCCACGAGACGATTTTGGAGTTGACGACATGGAACAGAGTCTCACTCTAACAGAGATTTTCCGATAACAACGCAGGGAACGATTGCGCACCAGGGGCAATCTAGCACGCAGAAGCCTACATCTTGGCTAAGAGACTCTGGTCCCGTTTGGAATCAATTGCAACATGGAATGCAAAATCGCGAAGCGAGTTTGGCGATTGCACCGCCTTTAGTGTCGCGAACTTTAGAAATCATTAAAACTTTTTTAAATTAGAGAGCGCCCGTTTCGACTCGAAGTGGCTTCACACCAGGCTCGACGTGCATTTCCGTAAGCAGCCCACGCCAGAAAAATGTGCGGCAAAAAGATCGTTGATCGCTGGTGCCCGAGGAACTAAATTCCTGCGGGTTGCTCGAGCAGTTCCGCTCTTGGTTCGTTTGTAGGTAGAGCTGACAAGAAGAATCCTACCCAGCAATGCTGCAGCATGGTGTAGGCGATGATCGTCAAACTGACGAGCACATAATCTGGAAGGGCCGCACCAGCGAACACCAGTGCTGCTCCCGTATTGCGCATTACCACGGCTAGGATTAGCGAAACGCTCTCCGCTGAGTTGCGTTGCGGCACCAGGCGAACGCCCACGAACGAAAGCAATAGTAATGAACTGCTCCCCAACAATGGCCACAGCAATAGCTCAGGCTCTTGGGCCAGTGCGGGAAGACATGGAGCGGCATTCAGATAATTGAGCAGTATTAGAATGGCAAAGCTCAACTGACGCGCCACCGGAATGACTCGCCGAGCAACAGGACTGCTGAAGCGACTGGCCAACCCAACTCCTAGTAACACAGGGATCAAGACCCAGATCAAAAAAAAGAGCCCCATCCCCTGGCTCCACGGTGTTTGGGTCAATGCATGCTCGGCTGTTTCGAGGCGAATGGCTCCGACGCGGATGGCCAGCGGAGTCAGGAGTGGACTGAGCGCGGTCCCGAATATTAGTAGTGCGATGCTCAGCGACACGTTCCCCCCTCTCGACGTCGCCCAACCAATCGAGGAATTGGCGACGGGCATGGCCGCCACGATGACAACCCCCAAGGCCACGCTGGCAGGCCCTGCAAGTCCTCCCCACAGAATCGCGACAGACAGAAAGGCGGCCGCAAGTGGGACCAGCCAGGCAACCGCCGCCAACACGACAATCCGTTCTTGGGCTGACAGGATCGAACGCACCGACTCGCGCGACGCACAAAGTCCTGCACTGAACAAAAGTGCCGCCAATAGTATTTGTGGCGGTTGTATGGCCGCCCCCAGAAAATTAATTTCGCGCAGCCACAAACCGGGCTCCGGAAACCAAGTGGCAGCCGCATAAGCGGCCAGCAGTAGCATCAATGTTCGATATCTCTGCATTCAATCTGACTTCAGGCAATTTGCTTCAGGAAACGAGTTGGACACGTGACTGCACTGCGTGACTAAGTGTACTCCATGCTTTGTGTTCAATTGTGTAAGCTGCCCCACTGGCTTATCTAACCAGCAAATACCGGAATAGCAATTCGCTATTGCGATCAAGCCGCGAGGCAGGACCAATTGCAACAAGTTGTCGCGACCGATAGCAGGGGATATGATGCACTTAAGCGGTCAGCGGCACGTCGCGAACAAATCAAGCCCGTAGCGTTGGGCGAGTGGCGCACTTGAGTGTGACGAGCAGATGCAAATACTATTCCCACCAAAGTTATTTTGACATCGGTGGGAACGTGATGCGAGCAGGAATGTAGCCAATCCCATGTCCACGCCTGATATCGATGAACTGATCGACCGGCTCGAAGAGGCTCGCGATGCGGGGCGACCATTGACGGTCGAACAAATCTGCATCGATTTCCCCGAGATGCTAGAACCGTTGCGCAAACGCTGGGCGGCGCTCAGCCATGCTGATGATCGCTTTCATACCCAGCAGGAGTCAACTGGCGAAATCGAAAAGAAGCTGGCCTCGATGCCTGGTCAGGCGGTCGGCTCCCGATTGGTAATGCAGACGGAATTGCTGCTCAACGAGTTTCATGATTGTGGTGGTTTGGGTGAAGTTTACCAAGCGACCGATCAAGGCCTATCGCGGCGGCTAGCGGTCAAGCTACTCCGCAACGATCGACAACTCCCCGCTAACTTGGAGGACTTTCGCCGCGAAGCTCAGATCATTGGACTGCTCAATCACCCGGGGATCGTCTCGATTGTGGGTTGGGGCGAGACCTTTGAAGGGCGTCCCTTTTACGCCATGCCCTTTGTCGATCGCGGCAATCTGCTATCGGGCTCCGCCGCTTATCATGCCAAGAGTCCCAGTCGCATGGATGATGGCGATAAGGACTTTCGCGATTTAATCTATCGCTTGACGAGTGTCTGCAAGACGATCGCCTACGCGCACTCGCGAAGCATCGTCCATCGCGATCTCAAACCCGAAAACGTGATGTTGGGCAAGTATGGTGAAACACTCGTCATCGACTGGGGCTGTGCCACGCGCGTCAATCGCGATGCGCGGTTTAAGATGCCCGGCGAACAAACGTTGCAACTCAAAGGGATCAACGATTCAACTTCCTCCGGTGGCATGACCCTACGCTATGCCAGCCCAGAACAATTGCATGGTAGTAAGAGTGTTGGCCCCGAGAGCGATATTTATAGCTTGGGGGCGATTCTGTATCGACTACTGACTGGCAGGAGCCCTTACGAGAATATCCCCAACGACCATGTCCGCGCATTGTCGATGGCTGGCAAGCTCGAACCCCCTGAGACCTTGAAGGCTGGGGTCCCCAAGCCGTTGGCCGCGATTTGCAAAAAGGCCATGTCCGTGGCCCCCCATGAGCGCTACGAAACCGCCATGGCTTTGGCCGATGATTTAGAGCGCTATCTTTCCGACGCCAGTGTCTCAGTCTGTCGCACAAGCCTGGGGACTAAGATGGCGCGATTGGTGCGTCGCAATCGAACCGCCAGCGCGATGTTTCTGGGAATGTTGCTAGTTGGTTCGGCGCTGCTGCTGATCGCGTTAGCAGGTCAAAGTGTATTTGCACTCAAGGCCAAAACTTCTGCTCGTGAACGCTTGCGACTAGCCGCGACGATGGCCGCCAATATCGGCGGCTTCGAAATCGATCGCCGCATTAGTCTGCTCGAACACGAAGCGCAAGCAACCCAGCTCGTGATCCTGATGACCTCGATCGCCGAAACACCCGATGATCGCCAGTTGTGGGAAAAATCGCAGAGTTTGATGTACGAATTCAAGGATCTACTGACACAGTCGGGTGTGGAAGTCGAGAGTATGTTTCTCAACGATGCCCAGGGGATACAAGTTGCCCGCGCACCGAAGTCGGAATCGATCGGTGAGAATTTCGCTTATCGCAATTACTTTCATGGACTCGCCGAAGATCTCGATCCACAATCGACGGATTACATCGCTAATCCACCGCGCCCGGCTGAGGGACTGGTAATCTCCAATGCCTATGTGAGCACCAACCAAGACAAAGCTGGGCAGTACCCAATCAAAACAGCCTTCTCTGTGCCTGTGGTCTCGGTCGATGACAGGGGAGCGCGACGCGTGGTGGGGCGTTTAGGGATGTCGGTGCGAGTGAACGATCTGGGAGTCTTTCAAGGACTGTCCAACCTCTCCGCAGATGCGTGCCTAGTTGAGATGCGCGACTATGAATGGGGGAGTTCCACCGCTCGTGGACTAATCCTTGATCGCAAGAGTAGTGTTGATCAAACATTCTCAGTACCCGGTAGTTCGGACGCTTCGGCCTATGCTGCGGATCAATTGGCAAGCAGTGAGGAGTCTGTCAAGAATTCCATGCCACGTCTTTCCCTGCGATCGATCGAGCACCTGCTGACGGTGACCCAATCTCGAACGGAAGCCAATTTGATTCCGGGTTTTCTCGACTCACAAATCAATCAGACGCGTCAAGAAGCGGCTTGCGCGGCGGTGCGACTACCCTATCGAGAAGGGATTCAAACCGGTTGGGCGGTACTGTTCTATGAAGCGGAAGATGGACAGTGATCATCGTCACCGCGCCCGGGAGCCTGGGGGACGTAAACCCACTGTTGGCCATCGCACGACAACTCAAATTGGCTGGCCATGACGTTCTGTTTCTGGCCGCCGAACGCTACCTACCACTTGCTCAGCGCGCGGGCTTGGCCACTAAATCGCTGGTGAGCGAAGCACAGTTCCAACGTTTGGCTGGCAATCCGCAACTGTGGCACCCCCGTCACGGCGCACGGCTGATCTTTCACGAAGCAGTCTCCCATTTTTTAGAGAACCACTACGACTGGTTGGAAAAAAATTGCGATCCAGGTCGGACGACACTGGTGAGCCATGTGCTCGACTTCGCTGGTCGCATCTATCGCGACGCACACCCCGAGACAAAATTCGTGTCCGTCTTGCCAGCACCAGCGCTGCTCAGATCGACACATACGCCCCCCCGACTCAGTAGTTTTTTCTGGGAGCGATGGTATCCGCCGAGTTGGCTACCATTCTTCTATTACTGCGCCGATCAGTGGATCGATCGCGTCGGTGCGGGGCCCATCAATGCGCTGCGAAAGAGACTTGGGCTCTTACCGGTCACGCGCATTCTGCATCATTGGTGGTGGTCGCCTGACTTGGTGCTATGTCTATTTCCCGAGTGGTACTCGATCGACGCGCGTGACCTACTCCCTCAAATGCGATTGGTTGGATTTCCATTGGCCGATAGCGCCGACGTTGTGGCTCCGGAAGTCACAGCGCGGCTAACCGTGCTGTGGGACACCTTGGCTGGAGAGCGACCGTTGGTCTTCGCGCCGGGGACCGCGCACGAACATGCTGCTAACTTTTTGAAATCAGCCGCTCGGGCTTGCGCCGAATTGCAGTCTCCCGGTGTGTTGATATCATCCAATTCTTCCCAATTCCCTGATCTCTTGCCACCACGCGTCGTGGCGGCCAACTATTTACCGTTCTCGCAATTGCTCCCTGGTGCCGCTGCGATCGTACATCATGGGGGAGTTGGAACTACCAGCCAAGCGCTGCGGGCCGGCATTCCTCAAATCGTGTTGCCAATGGCTTTCGATCAGTTCGACAACGCCGAAAGAGTTGCCAAGCTCGGGTGTGGAAGTTGGCTCCCCATGCGCAAGCAGAACGCGTCCCAATTAATATCGCATCTAAAGGACTTGCCCCGCACCGCTCCCCTTACTTCCGAGGTCGCAACCAAAATCACCTCCCAACCCTCCGCCGTATTGCGCGCAGTTGAGTTGATCGAATCGTTGAAATAGCCCGGATTCATTAGTAACCAGCAGCTAGCGCTTCCAAGTTTCGCATCTTTTTGCCGCACATTTTTTTGTCGGAAAATTGGTGCCGCTGGTCCGGAGCGGCTTTCATCTTCGGCACCGCTGCAAAGTGCCCCGAACAAAACGGCATCGACAAAAAGATGTGCGGCAAAAAGATGGACATGCTCGGGTGTGGTAAACTATCGGTTTGACGTAATTTACAATTGTCACTTCTGGCGGCATGAGAATTCTTGATCGATAGGTGCACGAGTATGAAATTTCTGCTGATTGCATGGTTAGTTTGTTGTTCGACCGCAGCCAATTTAATTGCCGCCGAGCGTCCCAACATTCTGTTCATTATTGCCGATGACGCGTCGCGCGATGGCTTCGGTGCGTACGGGAGTACCTACGTTGAGACTCCCCACTTCGATCGCATCGCACGTGAAGGAGTGTTGTTCACTCAAGCATACAATTGCAATCCAAAATGCGCACCGGCTCGTGCTTGTTTATTGACAGGGCGTTACTCATGGCAACTGGAAGAGAGTTGTAATCACAATCCGATCATGTCGGACAAGTGGGTTTTCTATCCTTACTTGTTGGAACAGGCTGGCTATGCAGTAGGGCTAACCGGAAAGGGTTGGGGACCGGGGAGTCATCCAGACATCAATGGCAAATCCCCCAAAGAAGCCAATCCGGCTGGCTATCCCTACGACAAATACTCCAGCAAGGCACCCTACTCTGGGATGGCCAATACCGACTACGCAGCCAACTTTGAAGATTTTCTAGAGCGTCGCCCGACCGATCGTCCTTTTTGTTTTTGGCTAGGGGGAAAGGAACCGCATCGCGCTTATGAAAAAGATAGTTGGAAGAAACAAGGGCGTGACTTAAGCAAAGTCACTGTCCCAGCTTATTACCCCGACAACGAAACCATTCGCGGCGACTTGGCTGATTATGCGATCGAAGTCGAGTGGTACGACACCCATATTGGTCGTGCACTAGCACACTTGGAGAAACATGGGCTGCTGGAGAACACACTGGTCATTGCGACCAGTGATCACGGAATGCCCTTTCCACGCGTCAAGGGACAGATCTACGACGATGGTTTTCATATCCCTTTCGCGGCGCGCTGGGGAGAGAAGATCAAGCCAGGACGAACGGTTACTGACTTTATCACCTTTCCAGATTTAGCCCCTACACTCATGGAAATCGCTGGTGTGCCAGCTCATCCACAGATGACGGGCCAGAGTTTTGCACGGCAGTTAATGGCGGAGGAGTCTGGGCGTATCGATCCGGACCGCGATCATACGTTGTTAGGAAAGGAGCGACACGACGTGGGTCGCACCGATGGCGAACAATTGTCGGTAGGCTACCCCGCGCGAGCCATTCGCACCGATAAATTCCTGTATGTCCACAACTTCAAACCAAATCGTTGGCCAGGGGGCGATCCTGAATTCGGGCTCCTCAATTGCGACGACAGCCCCACCAAGCGCTTTTTAACTGGGCTGTCGGTCACAGATGCGGATTATCATTACTATGAGATGGCCTTCGGTAAACGTGCCGCCGAGGAGTTGTTTGATATCGAACAAGATCCCGACTGCGTCAAAAATTTGGCGGATGATCCACTCTACGCCGCCACCAAGGCTCAATTGTGGACTCAGCTCCAGCAGGAGTTGACCGCACAAGGTGATCCACGCATGATCGACGGTGGCGACATTTTTGACTATTATCCGAACGTGCAGGTTGAGCGACAACAGATGCTCTACCAGCGGCCCGATTGGAATCCCATCGAGATTTTCAATAAGAAGTATGGCAAAAGTCGCTGATCGCTCCGCCAGTTACGATTGTAGCGACTGTAGCAGGTCCGCGCACAATTTCTTCTGGCGATCGCTGGGCTGAGAGCCGGTGCAGGTCAACTGTAACCTACAGTTCGACGGAGCCTTGATAGTGTCAAGGTTTGTCGGTTACATCTACACCTCACCTCAGTCGATTCGCATGTCCACAAACCATCCTTGCCGATTTGCTGTACATGTGGGGCTGACGACCATTTCGTACGCCAAGATTGCGCACATTGGGAACAACTGGCGCTTGGTTAGCAGCGGTCTATTGCCGTTACAGAATCTCATTGCTAATCCCGATGCAGCGCGCCGGGCACTGCACGCGACCCTGCAGACGTTGGTCAAACAGGAGGGGATCTCACGGGAAGCGATTCACGTCAGTTTGCACAATCGCATGTGTATTACTCGCGTGGTAACCGGTAATCGCCAGCAAGTCGAAGCACAACAAGCCGAGATTGCAGAAAACAGCCAACACTATTTGCAGCTCGGCTTGGGAGAAAAACTAATCGGTCATACGACTGTCCCAATCGACGAGTCGCGTCAGCATGGACAAGTGGCGATCATCAAACGCGGTGTGATCGAGACGATCGATGGAGCCATTGGGCAAGTTGGTCTGCAACTGGCCTCGCTGGATGGGGCGCTGACCTGTGTCTGTCGCTTGGCAGGAGTAGCCGAGATCGATCGTTCACCATTGCTTCTGATTTGGCTGGGGTCGACGGGAGCTGAAATAGGCATCAGCTACAAGGGACGTTTGCAACTCAACTACCACTCGCGGGAATGCACAGATCTGGAAACGACGGCTGCTACGATCGGCAAGCATTTGAAACGATTGCGTCGATTTTGTGACCGCTATCGCCAAGTAGAAGGGCAATCCGATTTAAAACGTGTGTTGGTGCTGACCCCCAATGGTGAAGCGGAACGTTTCAGAGGTTTGCTCGAAAAATATGACTTTGAGCATATCTATACGTTGGACGACTTAGCCGCTACGCCGTTGGGGCAGAAACTGGGTGGTCAGTCACTTTATTCCGCTGGGGCGGCCAGTGCCCTAGGCGGGCTGTTAGTGCATCTGGAGCCGAACATGCTCCCAGCCACCAACGTTTATCAGAAATACTTGTCCAGCAAACCACGGTCACTGTCGAAAATTGTCTTTCGCGATGGATGGCCCTTGCTCGCCTCTGCTGCCATGCTGCTGTGCATGCTTGGGGGGAGTTGGCTATTGGGCCACTTGGTGCGGTCAGGCGAGGCGCAAAACGATTCCCTCGTCAGCAATTTCGATTTGGAGCGACAACAGTTATTGGAGTTGGATCGGCTGCGTAAGGTATTGCGAGAATATGAACGTTTAGAAGAAAAAGTCACTAGCCACTCAATTCGCGATATCGTTACCCGTGTGGCGCAATGCCTACCTGAGGAATGTCGCCTAGATTGGTGTGGGTTTGATTCCCAGAGCGTATTGGTACTCAAGGGAACGATGCTGCAGGGGGATCAGACCTACGAAATACTCAAGGCGCTGCGTGATCTACCAGTGATTAGCGAAGTGTCGCTGGAGTCGGTCGGCAATTCATCCAATCAAGGAAAGAACGCCACACTCTTCGAGATTCACTGTGCCATAGCCGCGCAACCGGCAAAGTCTACCAAACCAGCAGCCAGTGTCGCGCAGGCAACGCGACTAACTGCTAGCCGGGGGACCGAACCGCGATGAGAGCAACCATTATTAACGGCACAAACCGAACAAACCGCAGATTCTCTGTGCTAGGCGCATGTGGTCTTTTGGCTATTACCGTCATTCAAGTGCCAACCGTTGCCGATCTCTGGGAACAGTGGAGGTCTCAACACGCTGCTCGAAACGCGCTGGCGACTGGTCTATCAGACACAGATCGTTCGGCTCGGTTGGAGGAACTTGTTTCGACCGCGCAGGGTGAGCTGAGCGACTTCGAACACGCGATGGTGGGCGTTGAATTGATGCCGACCATTCAGAGCGAGCTGATGGACTTGGCTCGCGCCAGCGGTTGCCAACTGCGAAAAGCGGTTGTTCAAGCGGGCTCGTCCGAAATCTGGGAAACAGAAAAGAACACACAGAGCGGGGAGGAGTTGGAAGTCAATTTGGAGGATCCCGCAGCGATCCGCCTAGGCGACGATGAGAGCCCCTATCGGTTAAGGACAGAACAACTGAGTCTGAGTTTGACCGGCACGCTCTCGCAAACACTCGATTTCCTCGATCGTGTCCGACGGCGGTCATGGTTGATGCGCGTCGCGCAAATCAACCTGACGCGTGATGCTGAAGGGGGAGATCAACTGAACGTGGAAGCCAATTTGGCCTTCTACAAACTCATTCAAAACGAGAATGTGGCCATTGAATCGATGCCCAGGAGCGAAGGATCGCGGGCCAGCAGGATTCATTAGACACTAATAACGTGTAGGCAAATCCAGGGAGGGATTTCCGTGCAACTTAGTACCACTACGCAAGTGTCCGCTCGAGCGCGCCAGTGCTGGTGGGCCCGCGTCGCAGCACCGTGCCGGGGGATAATCGCGGCTGCGCTACTAAGCTGCCTGCAAATAATTTCCGCGAACCGGGTGTGGTCGCAGGAACCTGCCCCTTCTTCCTCTGGACAAATCGCCAGTGTCGATGCCACCGCCACCGCCACCGCCTTGGCTCAGCGCGGCACGGTCACCTTTCGTGAAACTCCCCTGACAGAAGTAATTCTAATTCTTAGCGAACAATGGAATGTCAACATCATCGCCGGTGCCGAAGTCCAGGGGCAAGTCAACGGAACCTTTAAGGGTGAAAGCCTCAAATCGATCCTCGACTCAATTCTAATCTCCAACGGTTTGCAGTATCGCCAAGTAGGCAATAGTCTGGTGGTGCTACCCAACGCTGACATTGGCGGTAATCGTTCCAACTTCCGCGTCGAAGTTCTCGATTCGCACGTCGCTAACGGCGAAGGCATGGACGAACTGATCGCGGCGCTCAAATTGCAAATGAGCCCCGACGGTCAATTGGTGCCGATCAGTGCCACAGGCAAACTAACGTTGCTCGATACACCGGACAGGATCGACGCCGTCAAGTCGCTGTTGGCGCAGCTTGCACCAGCCGACCGTTCCTCTCAAACTTATGTCTCCACCCCCGCAACCCAACTTGGTCAGTTACCTGCGGAAGACGCTGGTGGCCAAGCCGAAGGTCCCAACGCATACCAGAACGCCATTGAGCTGCGACCACAGTACGTGATGGCCTCTGACCTAGTGGAACCACTTACCAGGATCGTTGGAGAAGGAAACATCACGCTGGTTGGTGGTGGCGGTTCAATGGGTGGCGGTTCAATGGGTGGCAGCTCGATGGGTGGTGGAGCAATGGGAGGAATGTCCATGGGAGGAATGTCCATGGGGGGGAGCTCGATGGGGGGCGGTTCCATGGGAGGGTCCTTGGGTGGAGGAGGAACGGGAGAAAATTCTTTGGTCGTCTTTGGAGACACGGCCACGCTCAGACGAGCCGAACTGCTCATGCAACAACTCGATCGGCCGCGTCCCCAAGTGCGAATTACCGGATACATCTATGATGTCGACGTGGGAGAACTCGAGAGATTGGGAGTCGACTGGGGACAACGGGCAATGTCTACCGGTGTAGATGCGAACGGTGTCCCCAATAACATGGAGCTCAGTGGTACAGGTCTATTATCTCCGAGCGCCATCACCAATTCAGCCAATACGCTTTCAGGCGTCGTCACCGACACCGCCGAAGCGGGAGCAGCCGGCGCAACTGCAGTTGCTGCTGGCCCCGTCGGTGGACAATTTCTAGTGCGCACACTGAGCTCAGGCTTCGAACTCCAAGCGCTCGTACAAGCCCTGGAACAAACCAAGGGGAGTCGCCTGCTGGCCGACCCACATATAACTGTTGTCGATCGACATCAAGCGGTTTTCGAGGCCAAGACAAGAATTCCCATTCAGCAATTGACCCAGACTCAACAGGGTGGCGCCATCGGATCAACTTCGTTTGTCGACGCCGGGATCACGCTCATGGTGACACCCCATATCGCCAACGATGGGACCATTGAAATGCAATTGTTCCCCAGCTTTTCCACCTTGGTCGGCTATGACCGCGATGGTAGGCCGATTATTGACGAACGCAATGCCTCCACGGTCGTTCGCGTCAACCACGGACAAGCGCTGGCCATCGGTGGACTAAGACGCAAGAATACAGTGGAGTCGGTCAGGGGAATTCCGGGACTGATGAACGTCAAATATTTGGGAGCTCTGTTTCGCACGCACGATACCGACGTGCGTGAAAGCGAACTGTTGGTGTTCATCATGCCCGAGATCGTCGGCTACTGCGGTGGTTTGCCGCGCGAGATGGCCGCGCTAAGCACGACACAACAACAACTCAGCCGCATCTCAACTGCGGTGGATGGTCCTTTCACTCCCGATTGCAAGGACAAATATTGCCCGCAGCACAACGAACGACCGAAGATTCACAATGGTATGCAGGATTGTGGCTTGATCGGAACCCACGATGTGATATTCATTGATCCCCAAGCTGTCAACAGTCTTCCGGTGGGCGCCGCTCCGCAGGCTGCAATTGATGGCTCGGCTGATAGCGGGACGCAACCGGCAGTTGCCACGGAGATTCAATTCGATACTGATCTGCCCATGGTCCCCTCCCGGTCTGCCGTTCCAGAAGTCACGACACCGATTAGTCAGTCCGACCAACCATCGCCATCACGATTGAAAACTTCCAGCAGTTCTCGTAGCCGAATACATCGTGCTAGCTTTTTCCGCTAGATTTTCGTTAAAGTATTGGCTTCACAGTCCCTTGACCGAAAAAGTTAGCGACCGAAAAGTTTAGCGACCGAAAAATTCCAGGAATGGTAGTGGTGAGATATCGATAGTCAGCAGCGGAAACCAGGCTGAAGGCCCAAATACGGACGAACATTGTCTGCTGTCGCTGCAGCGAACTCCGATAATTTTTCGGTCGCTAAATTTTTCGGTTGTTGCGCGAGGCGAAAAGACTTAGCAGCGCGGGAAGAAAAATCAAATCGCAAAACAAGGCGGCGGCAATAGTGAGCGCCCCCATAGTTGCAAATATGCGATGGTCGCGCGAATCACTCAAGGTCACAATCGAAAAGCCAGCCACCAATACGGCAGTGGTCATAATCAATGCCGTGCCAACTCCAGTAAAAGCGCGGCGGATCGCTTCGTCATTCGTCGCGCAGTGGGGTTGCTCTTCACGGAATCGTGTCAAGAAGTGAATCGTATCGTCGACCGCAATGCCCAAACAGACAGTAAAATTACAGACCATCACAATCTCAAGATTGTAGCCAGCCCACACCAGATAAGCTGCAGTCAGGGCTAACGGGAATAAGTTCGGAACAATCGAGATCAGCCCCAATCTCACAGACCGATAGACGACGGTCAAGATCAATAGAATTATCACCGCCGCCGAACCGAGACTGCTAGCCAAATCCACCACGATTTGATATAGATTCCGCCATCTCCACACGGCTCGTCCCTCCAACTTTAGGGTGAACGAGGGATGCTCCCCTTCGATCCTTCTGAGTTCGTTGGCAATGCGAGTAAACACTGGTCCGTACGTGGCGATGCCAAGATCCTGCACGCGAAACGAGATGGAGGCAGAACGAGTCTCGGGTGTGTAGAACGCGCGCTTGAGCTGGGGTGGCAACAAATCAATGAGGCTTATGCGTTCCGCCACGGGTCCGCTCCCCGGTTGAGCGTCGATTAAATTTCGAATCGACAGCGGATGTCCAATTAGCGGTTCGTGTTTCAGAACGTCGTCCGCCGCCGTGATGACCTCCAAGACTTCGGCCGCATCGGAAGGGATGTCGGGTGTCCACTGTACTTCTATCGATGAAAACTCCAGTCCACCGAAGGCTTTATCGACATGCAACATGGCTTGTGTCGACTCCGCCTCTAGTGGCAAGCCATCTGTTTCGCGCTGATCGGGCTCGAGGGTCAGCCCCACTACCAACAACCCAGCCGTACTCAAGATGGAAAGTGCGGCCAAGCTGCGTCGATAGCGCAATACCCAGTCGATCAAGCCACTGATGCGTTGCAAGTGTCGGTCGATGAGACTCTTTTGATAACCGACATGCAACCCATTGCCCAACCAGGAGTCGCAGGCCAGCGGAATGATGAGGACGACAGCGATAAAGCTCAATACAACGCCAATGGTGCTGCACCAACCAAACTCCTGGACCCACTTCGAATCGGCTAGCATCAACGACCCAAAACCGACGGCGGTGGTCAGTGATGTCAGGAAGCATGCCATGCCAACTTGCTTTAGCCCTTCTTCGGCGGCCTTCCCTTTTTCCAATCCACCCGCCCGTAGTTTGCGTATTTGCACCATCAAGTGAACGCCATCGGTTAGCCCCACTAGGCTGACCAGCACCGGTAGGATCACATCCACCAATGGGTTGTTGTAATCGAAGAAGCCAATAATGCCCGTTGTCCAGAAGACACCTGCGATGGGCGCCAGGGAGACAATCAGCACGGCGCGGATGCCACGAAATAGAATCAAGGTCATTACTAGGATCACGCCGTAGCCGATCAATTGGTATTTCAACTGGTTCGCTTCGTGGCGTGCGACTGCGGAGATAGTGGCAGGTATTCGACCGGTCATGCGGAATCGCAAATCGACGTCGGGGAATTGCTTAGCCCCCTCCTCGGCCGCACTGCGCAGTTGATCGGTGGCGGCCGCATCGGAAAACAGATAGTAGTCGTCGAAATTGATGAGCATCAGCGCCGTCTGTCCATCGTCGCTGAGCAATTGTCCGGCAACCAACGGATGTCGCATCGCCTTTTCACGCGCCGCTTCGAAGCGCGCGACGGATGCCGATGACTTGGGGAGCAGCGGTTCACGCAATCCGAAGATGTTAAGCATCGGAATGTCATCCATCCACAGTAGCCCGCGAACCTGATCCAGTTTCTGTAATTGCGTGGCGACGTGTCTCATGGCTTGCACGCCGCGTGGCGTGAAGAAGCTCGTCGACTCGACGACCAACACCGCATCGGAACCGGAAAGACTGATTGGTTGGACGTTGGCGGGGGGCGTGGGGGAATCATCGCTGGAGACGGACTCCGCGATGACTGTCTCCAGTTCAGTTTCCCACAACTGAGTGACAATGCGTGGGTCGTAGTGCCCAATGACGGCCAGCCCACTAATTAGCAGCAGCACACCCCACACGAAAGGGCGGTGACGAATGCTCCAAGTCGCCAAGCCCGCCGAAATTTTTTGCATAGTGCTTCGTGGTTAAGTGGGTTGGCTATCTGAAATCGCTGATCGCCGGGCGATCGGAATGGTGGAACGGCGGAGCACTCCGCACGCAGTCGTTGATCCACGAAGCGATTCACCGGCGGAGCGGTCAGCGCTTAGGGGAACAAACCTTCAGCGACACGCTGAACTTCTTGGCCGGTGGCGATGTTATTGTGATCGAGATCCCACAAACCGAAATGCATGTGCCGCACAACGATGTCGGCTTCGGACTTATTGATCTGACCATCGCCATTGGCATCCAGTTCAGAGAAGACTCGCGAAATGTAGGCTGCGATTTTCGCGGCGCGTAGTTGTTGGCGGCCCGCTACTTCGGTTGTGTCTGCAGTCGTCGAATGCGCGGGTGTAGCGGTTGTTTTCAAGGGGCGGGCGACTTCAAAGAAAGCAACCGCCATCTCTTCCCAAGTCTGATCACCCCAAGTGACTGTCTCTGTCGGATCGGGATTAAAAGGATTGTTGGTGGAGTTATCGAAGGTCGCTTCAAATGCTAAGCCTTTGCTGAAAGCATCCAAAGCCAGCGGTTGTTCTAATTGATAGGTGTGCTGCCAGTTAAAATCATAACTCGGTACGTTCAACAGAACTTGAGCCGGTTGACCCTCATTGAACAAGCGAAACGATTTACCACGCACGTGCATGTGAGGTGTAATGGCCAACAATTCACCATCGGCGGGCAAGCTCTCAGTCCGCGCGAGAACTGCATGGTTCGCCACCCCGGGCGGAATTTCGAATTCTTGATCGATGGCCATCACGGTAAATACTTCATGGGTAACCTCCTCCGCGCGGCCTAGCAGCAAACCAACTTTGGTAACGTCGGTTTGTTCCATTCCGTTGGGTGTGTAGTGCATCTGAAAGACGAACTTGGAACCGGCTGGTATCTTACGGGCCCTGCCGGGTGGAAGTTCGTGGACGCGTTGCCCCGGCACATAAGCGGATAGCCAACCAATGCCCCGAAACTCCGAGCCATCAGGTGGTCGTACGAAAACAATAGCATGGTGGACCACTCCCCGCGCCCCTGGGATTACTTGTGCGGCTGTAACCCAAGTGTCTTGCTCAAAACCTGGATCGGCTACAAAGTATTGGTACTCGACGATGCCATCCTTGGGGACAGTGAAGGGACGTGCGCGCATGTCGACGACCACATCGGGTGGCTGCGGCAGATTCCAGTCTTCGATCCACTTGGGCAGAGTTGGCAGGTCGCTCTCTGGCCCACGTTGCAAGCCTCCGGCGATCCAATCCCGCAACACTTGTTGGTCCGCTTCAGGCATGGAACGTTCATTGACGAAGTGACCAAACTCAGGGTCGGCATGCCAGGGGGGCATGCGTCCCTGTTCCACTGTTTCCAACATCGTTTCGGCCCAACCCACAACTTCATCATAGCTGTCCATAGCGAAGGGGCCAATTTCGCCAGCACGATGGCATTCGATGCAGTGTCGTTGTAAAACGCGGGCAACTTGATTGGTATACGTAATCTCGTTGGCTAGTGACGAATGAGGATCCTCAGTTGCCTGTTCAGATAGTCGCGCAGACGCGACGCGACCAATAATGCAGCCCAACGCCGTGGTGGCTGGGATCGAGACCGGTTTACCAGCCAGCAGTTCTTCGATGGCAATTCGCAAATCTTGGCGAGTCGCAGTGGCGCGAGCCACGCCGGGGGCTAGCTGATCGTCAATGCGTCCGTGATAACGCAGTTTGAGCTGGGCGTCGAGCAAAAAAACTTCTGGCGTGCGGTTAGCACCGTAGCGATCGGCGACTCGATTCTCTAGGTCGTGCACCAACGGGAACACAATGTTCAGCTCGCTGGCGTAACGGGCAATGTCAGCCGCCGAATCCTGGCGATTGCTCATCACACCAACCAAGTGCACGCCTTGCTTCGCAAATTCTTCATGCAATAGATTGAGCTGCACCGCGTATCCGCGAGCCATGGGGCACTGCGTTCCGAGAAAACAAACCACCGTGGCTGAAGCTTCATGCGGTTCAACCTGAATGCTGTTTCCATCCACACAGGGGAGGACGAAAGACAATTGAGAACCGTTGGCACGGGTGACGCTTGGGTTACAAGCTATAGCTATTAACCCAATTGCAACGAGCAGTGAGAATCGCAAATGATGTCTCTGATGAAGTGATAGGTGTTCCACGAGCGGGCCCAGCCCCCTTAGTGCAATCGGCGTCGGAAAAGGAGTAACGTTTGATTATAGGGAACTGACCAGAATGGTTGAATAGTAACGAATTGTACGGCGGGAGTTTCCCAGATATCAGCTCGACGCGCAAGCGAGAGGGTCTGCGAGCTTCACGGGAACGACGTCCAGACGATCTCGGACCCACTCGTTGCGCGTCGAGCTGAGAATTGCTACTGAGTGCTATCCAGCATTCTGGACGCGATGTGTAGATGAGCGGCCTTTACAGGGCGATCGGAGTGGGTCCAAAAACCAAAACGTTGCTCGCCAAGCTGAAATTCCGCATTGGGTGGGATTTCAACTTCTTTTACGCGATACCACAAGCCATTGCGTGAACGATTGTCACGGATCGTCCAAGTCCCATCGGGCTCGCGCTTAAGCCTTGCATGGACGGCGTCCAAATAGGGATCGCTAGCAAAACTTTTTAGCCCACAGGGGGCTTGGGAGCCAATGACGGCGGTGCTTTCAGTGATAGCCCATTGTTGTCCCGAGCCGCGAGTGACGTGCATCAAGCCAGCCTTGCCATCCTGCAGTAGAAATCGATATCGCTCTTGCCCAAGAAAGAGTTCATCGTGGTGTTGCAGCACCGCAAAGTCGGCTTGGACAAATGTCCCATTGGTACTGTTCAGGTCGACCAGAAACCAATGGAAACTTTCGCCACGCTTGCGTCGTTGGATCTCGGCATGACGGCCCGACATCCAAAAATCATGCGGCACAATCAACTCCCCCTCCGTGCGGCCAATCCGAAAACGATCGGCCAAGATGGGATAATGATTGAAGGTTGATTGTCCATCATGAAACAGTTTGACTACCGCCATTGGTGCGCGGACGGTAGGGCGATAACGGGGAACTTTCGATTCGTCCTGCTTCGACTCGCTCTCGCTCGATTCGTCCAACACCATCGTCGATTGATTGCGCACGTCAATGCTCGGCTCCTTGAGCGTAATGCGCAGTTGATCTACCGGGTAATCGTTTTCTGGTGGAGCTTCGGCGGTCAAGGGAGGCTCGATAGGTTGTTTCGACTTGGGAGTCGCCAAAGGCTGACTGGATTGTTTTTTCTGCGAGGCCTGCTTAGTAGCTTGGTTGGGTTGTGCGATCGGCTGGGCCGCCGCTACGGGTTTTTTGTCCTTGGAGACTAATTCCTTGGACGCAGTATTCTTAGACACAGGGGCCTCGCTGGACACTTCGTCAGCCAATAGCGGCTCGTCATCAGTGCATACGGGGAGATCGAGCGTCCCTTGATTATCGGTTGAGATTTCCTCGGGGGACGCATCGCTCGCTGAAGCTGGCTCGGTCGCTCGCAACCTTGCGGTATGCAGCCTGCCCAAACGACTCAATTGCTCCAACAGTGGAACTCGCAGCTTGGGGTGATCGCGCAACACGTCCTCATCGGTAACTGTTTCACCAGCCTTTCTACGGTTTCCTACCTCGACGGCAATTTTGCGGGCTAGAGCATCGGGATCTTTATTAGTAGGCACTTTCGGTCGATTCTTAAGCCAAATGCGGTTGATCTTAGCTGGCCCCGATAGTGGCTCGGGGCCTCCAGTTTAATCTGAGCTACACGAAATGGGATAAGCGGACCATCGCTTCCTTAATTTTCTCGCGGGCACGTTGGCGGAGGCCCCGCACGGCGGCTGGGCTGATTTGTAGTTTTTCAGCCGTTTGTTCGACCGTCAACTGGTCAAAGTAGAGCAATTCTAAGACCTGCTTGTACTTCGCATCGAGATTGGCCAAGGCCACATGGAAGGCTTGGGTCATCTCCTGCCCACGCGCCACCACGCTCGCCCGAGGGTCGTTAGAGACGGCCAAAGAGGCTATCAACCCAGAAACACTCTCGCGATTACGATCCGCTTGGTGGTCGGTCATGGCCGATTCGCGGGAGCGGCTGAGCTGACGCAGCGCATCCCTGGCCGTGTTCTGCACGATTGTTTTCAACCAGAAGAACAACCCTGCTTCACCACCCTTCGGAGAGAACGACGCATAGCCCCGCAGCACATGTACGAATGACTCCTGCAGCACTTCGTCAACGCATACGAGTGCGCGAACCGAGGCTGGAACAGAGCGGGTAGCCACATCCTTCAGCCAATCGTAGCGTAAGAGCAAAAGTTCCTCCAACGCGTCTCGATCATGGTTCAGCACACGATCGATGATTTCACGAGCCGAGTTGTCTGGAGTCGTCATGGAGTCGAACCTCCGAAGAAAGTGGTTCACTAGCAATGTAGCTGTGAACATTCCCACTGTAAACTACTGCCGCGATGCTGGCGTCAACGGCAATTCAAGCGTCTCGCCGGTTCGCTGGACTTTGACCGTCGTGGCCTGTCCTACTTTCAATGCCTCAATGGCAAAAGTGTAGTCGTAAATATTCTCGATCTTGCGACCAGCTAACTCCACAATCACATCTCCAGCCTGCATGCCGGCCAATTGGGCGGGGGCACCTTTCGTCACACCTCCCAACTTGACTCCCCGCACATCGGTCTGTGTGTAGTCGGGGACAGTGCCCAGATAGGCGGTCAAGTTGGCGCGCATTTCGGGTTGAGCGGTCTGTTCTTGATACTCGGGGGGCGCATCGGCCAGCACTAGATCGCGGGCGATCAAGGCCATCAGGCGAGCTACTTGCGCTGCCCCTTCGTAGTTCACCAACTCGGGGACATCGCGCGGTGTGTGGTATTCATCATGCGAACCAGTGAAGGCAGCCAGAATCGGGACGCCATGTAGGAAGAACGTACTCGCATCGGTGGGCAAGTGACAATCGTTCTGCAATACCAACGGCAAGCGTACCACCGCGTTGCGTCGTTCAATAGCTCCGGTCCAGTAGGACGACGATCCGATTCCCTGCAGCACTAAATTTTCACGCAAGCGGCCGATCATATCTAAATTGAGATTAGCGCTGATTTGCGGATAAAGTTGCTCCGGACCTGCGTGCACTGGGGCTGCATGCACTGGGGCTGCGGCGTGCGCGGTTGAATGCGGATCTTCAGTATGGTTTCGCGGTGGCATGCGCCCTGGATAGAGTTTCGCAAAATCCTCGGCGAAGGCTTGTGAACCGCGCAAGCCTAACTCCTCGCCACTCCAAGCGGCAAACAAAATATCGCGTTTTAATGCGGCGCGTTGTGGTTGCACTTCGCCCGCCAAGTACTGGGCGATCTCGAGCATGCCCGCGACTCCCGACGCGTTGTCATCCGCACCGCGATGAACTCCTCCCTGCTCTTCTTCCTTAGCCAACGAGCCTCCCCCGGCACCGTTGCCCAAGTGATCGATGTGGGCACCGATGACGATCATCTCGTCACTGTTCGACTCGCTTTTGGCACTCAGCAAGGCTAGCACATTGCGACCTCGGGAAGTGACCGGTTCAATATCGATATTGGCCGATAGTTTTACCCCCTCCATTTCAAACCCCATGGCCATCTCCCCTGTGTCGAGCTCTGACTGGATGTCCTTTAAATCTTCTCCGGCTGACTTCATCCACTGTGTGGCCAGGGAGTCGGAAACACTGATCACCGCCAAGCTCCCTCCCCCTAAAGTTCCATCCATTTCCAGTGGCATCAATCGCTCGCGAAGGGGACTGGTGGGTCCGCTCACAAAGATCAAACCCTTGGCCCCTCGGTCGCGGGCGACCATCGCTTTGTAACGCGCACCGCTGTAGCGGGCTAGATGCTGTCGGCGCTGGGGACTGATATCCTGAGGCATTTGCCGCAAGACCATGACCCATTTATCGGTCACATCCAAATGGACATAGCTGTCGTATTCGGCCTTGTCCGCCGCCGTGTTTGCAGCATCATTGGCCGACTGTTCGGCTGGGGCGACGATGCCATAACCCGCGAAGACGATCGCCGTTGGATCAATGGGACCTTCCTGCGAAAAAAAGACCGGACGCCAATCTTGATCGAGCTGATAGGCCGCACCTGCGGCTTCATTACCCGCCAAGGAGAGCGAGTTATCCTGGCCCAGTTTCACACTCGAAACAAATTCGAACTCATGAAAAAAAGTGCCGTTGCGACCAGCGGGTTGCAGCCCCAGGCTTTCCAAATAAGCAGCCACATAAGCGGTGGCCTGGATCTCACCCGGTGTACCTGTTAGTCGTCCCCCCAGTTCTGGACGGCACAAATAGTCGACATGGCGTCCGATGTCCGCCGCAGAAAATCCAGGAGCGGTCAGACGGGCCGCCTCAGCAGCTTGCGTCAAGCTCGTCTCGGGCGTCAACTCAGTTGGACGGTCGATGCCCAGCAATTTGCGCGCGGCCGCGTCGTCCCATTGGGCCTCGAATAATTGCGATTGAGAATTTCCACCGTGGCTGGTCCATACCAAGCCATCGCCGGCAGGGGTGAAGACCGGCAAACCGTCGAAGCCAGTCCGGTACGTGACGCGAACAGGTTCGCCCGCACCGGCCGCGTCGACCAAATATAGTTCAAAATTTCCGAATCCGTGGCGGTTGGTGGCGAAGATCAGATAGTCACCGCTGGGATGAAAGTAGGGGGCCCAACTCATGTTCCCCAATCTAGTAATGGCACGTTGCTCTGTCCCATCAACGTTCATCAACATGATCTCAGCCGTCGTACCATCGCGACTGAAACGACGAAAGCAGATCTGCCCACCATCGGGCGAAAAGAAGGGACCACCGTCGTAGCCAATCTCCGTAGTCAAACGCCGGACTTGACTCCCGTCACTGCGCATGAGGTACAAGTCCATGGCAGAGGCGGGATCGACTTCAAACAGTTTCTGTTCCTCTGCGGTCAGCTCTCCCGAGTAGGCGCGACGATTGGAGGCATAACAAATCCATTGTCCGTCGGGTGAAAAGGAAGCTTCGGCATCGTAGCCTTCTGCGGTCGTCAGTCGTTGGTAATCCTGCGATTTGCGGTTCCACACCACCAGTTCGTAGCTCGGATCATAATCCCAACTGTAACGCCGAGTTTGTCCCGACTCACGAAAGGCGATCTCATCGCGTTGTTTCTGCTCAGCCTCCGCGTCGAACTGGGTCGAAGCGAACAACACCCGCTGGCCATCGGGATGAATCCAAGCACAAGTCGTCTTGCCAATTCCCGGTGAGACGCGGCGGACATCACCGTTGTCGCGGTCCATCAAGTAGATTTGAAAGAACGGATTGCCCAACTCTCGTTCGCTTTGAAAGACAAGTTGTTTTCCGTCGCTGGAGAAATACCCTTCCCCCGCGCGCTTGCCATCAAAGGTCAATTGCCGGATATCTGCTAGCAACGCCCCTTGCAACTGTGCCGCCTGAGCTGGGTCGGTTTCCAGCACATCGGCTGGAGCGGCTTGAGCCAGAACGGCAGGGGAGCTCGCGACCAGTATTAAATGCAATTGGAACAACTGGCAGCCAATTAAGAACGATTGCCAGCGCGGTTTGCGAAATTGGGGCAGTAGGCATTGAGAGGGGCGGACAGCAACGCGAAATAACATATCGAAATTCCATGGTTTAAAAATTTAGGACAGCGGCCATATCAGCTCGACGCGCTAGCGAGTGGGTCTGCCCGATCGCTGCGTTGGCCCAGAGAGGCCTTAGGCATAACCCACACCCACTCGCTGGCGCGTCGAGCTGATGCTGTGCTGCTCAGTATACCGCTACCAGACAAAACTCAACACCAAGAGCTCGGGGATTGACATTCTTTCCACCCGCCAAGGATTAAGTACAATAGCCAGTTATCAGGCGAGCGACAGTTGAAAGCATACCCGATGAAAGCTTAGCGTCGTTCGGGAAATAACTGTCGTAGCTAGGTTCGTCAGAACGTTGACTCCCTTCGGTCTGGCGACCGCAGCTACTCCACCGAAACTAACTCACACGGCCCACCATGATATTGGTCCTCGATAACTACGATTCATTCACCTACAACCTGGTGCAACGATTGGGGGAAATTGATCCGCACGTTGAGCTGCAAGTGGTGCGCAATGACAAAATCACCATCGACGAAATACGCGCATTGCAACCGGACCGAATTCTTATTTCTCCCGGACCTTGCTCGCCGTGCGAGGCGGGTATTAGCGTGGCAATCGTCGAACAGTTGATCGGGGAGTTCCCGATCCTAGGTGTCTGTCTGGGGCATCAATCGATCGGTCAGGCGCTGGGTGGCAAGGTCGTGCGGGCAAGCGAGCTGATGCACGGCAAGACCGATAAGATTTTTCATGACGACCGAGGTTTTTTCGCCGGTCTCCCCAATCCCTTCGTCGCCACACGCTATCATTCCTTGGTGATCCAGCCGGAGAGTTTGCCGGAAGAATTGGAAGTGTCTGCGTGGGTCGAGGGGGCTGACGGACGCCGCGTCATCATGGGAGTGCGACATCGCACCCACATGGTCGAAGGGTGGCAGTTTCACCCGGAGAGTTTTTTAACTGAACCTGGCATCGAATTGCTGCGTCGCTTTTTGGTATGGAAAGCCGAAAAAATATGCTCTGTGTAACTATCGGTCGCAGTCGCCACAAAGCCATGATCGCCGAATACAAATTCCTGGCCGAGCAGGGGGCCGAACTGGTTGAGATGCGTCTCGACTATATCGGCCGCCACATCGATTTGAAACGTCTACTCGCACAGCGTCCCTGTCCGGTCGTTATCACTTGCCGCCGCCGCGAGGATGGTGGGCGTTGGGAGAAGACAGAACAAGAACGATTGATGATCTTGCGGAGCGCAATTGCCACCAGCGTCGACTTCGTGGATTTGGAGGAGGATATTGCGGGGAGCGTGCCACGCTATGGCGCGACCAAACGCATCGTCAGCCTCCACAATTTCGAACAGACCCCCGACAATTTGGAGGAGATCCACGCGCGGCTGGCCGCCCTGGATGCCGACGTGGTGAAGATTGCCACGATGGCGAATTCGTTTACCGACTGCATTCGCATGCTGCGTTTGGTCGAATCGGCCACGATCCCAACGATTGGTCTGTGCATGGGAGACATGGGAGTCGTGACGCGCGTGTTGGGACTGCGTTATGGTTCGCCGTTTACCTTCGTGGCTCTGTCCTCAGATCGCAAGATCGCACCCGGGCAAGTTACCTTTGAAATGATGCGCAACACCTATCGTCCGCAGGAAATTGATGCTGATACTCGGCTGTTCGGTGTCGTGGCTGACCCTGTGGCACATTCGCTCAGCCCGCACATTCACAATGCAGCCTTCAAGCAGGATGGACTCAACTTTCGCTATCTCCCCTTTCGCATTCCAGCAGACGAGCTGAGTCTGTTCATACAATGGTGTAAGGAGGCGGAGATTGGTGGTTTGAGCGTGACAATCCCACACAAGGAAGCCATGCTGCAATTGATGGATGAAGCGGAGTCGGCCAGCCATGGAATCGGTGCGATCAATACCGTATCGATCAAGAATTCGATGGCCAGTGGATACAATACCGACTACCGAGCCGCCATGGATTGCCTGACCGAGGCGCTTAAGACACAGAAGACCATGCAAAATCAAACCTACCGTGAGGAAGATTTGTTTCGTGGTCGCGGCGTGTTATTGCTGGGCGCCGGTGGTGTGGCCAAGGCGATCGGTTACGGCCTACGACAGCGTGGCGCGATCGTGGCCGTTGCCAGTCGAACAGATGCGCGGTCGGAAGAATTGGCCGGAATGATCGGCGGTCGAGCGATACCTTGGAGTGCGCGGCATGACATTCGTGTCGGCATCCTCGTCAACTGCACGCCCATCGGCATGCACCCCGATATCGATCGCAGCCCCTATCAAGCAGACAAACTGCACGAGGACACGATTGTGTTCGACACCGTCTACAATCCCGAGCAAACCCTATTGATCAAGGACGCCAAGAAGGCCGGCTGCTTCGTCGTCAATGGACTCGACATGTTTGTCCGTCAAGCCGCTTATCAGTATAAACTCTTCACCGGCCTGGAGCCTCCCGCGCAACTCATGCGTGAGACTGTCAAACGACTCACTTCGTCGGTTAATTTTTAATATGCCTCTCCGCGACCACTTCCGCTCACCACTTGATGATGTGCATTCCTGGGACGAGCTGCACGGCATGTGGCCCGCGATGATTGTTCGCGAACTGGTCCAAGTTCTTCCGGAGCCATACTATGCCGCTCCCGGAGTTCACTTGGGAACATTGTACGAAATTGATGTCGCGACCTATCGCGAACCGCCACCAGGTCACTCACTCATCAAGGAGGATGACGCACAGGCGAGTCCCTATGTCGCGCCGTCACCAACCTTAACGCAAGAGGCGCACCTACCACAGGAAGATGTTTACGAAATTCGTATTTACGACAGTCGGCGAAATCGGAGACTAGTAGCGGCTATCGAGTTAGTAAGTCCGTCCAACAAAGATCGCCCGGAGAGTCGAGCCAACTTCGTTTCTAAAGTAGCCGCGCTTCTCAAACAAGACGTGTGTGTTTCGATCGTTGACGTTGTTAGCATACGTTGTTGCAACCTCTATGCAGAACTCTTGAGCTTGGTCGCCTGCCACGACCCAGCGCTCAGCGAACCGCCCGCTGGGATGTACGCAGTCACCGCCCGGATGCGTCACGATGGTTCGCTGCCAATAATGGACAATTGGTACTACCAGCTTGACATTGGCCAGCCGCTCCCGACAATCCCGATATGGCTGACTGTCTCACAGGCTATCTCATTGCAGCTCGAATCGAGCTACGAGGAAGCCTGTCGTTCGCTCCGTATCGACTAATTGGACAGCGCCACTTTGCGTTGGAGTCCAGGCTTTAGCCGCTTTTTTCACGCTCGACATGCAAAGTAAACATTCGCCGAAGGTGTGGGCGCGACGATTTTGGTTGCTGGCTGGAATCGTTGCCAGCGGCAGGTTTTTCGTCTTGTTCGGCTTTGGTTTCGGCTAGGAACTATCGGGATTGGCGGCCAGAGTAGGACCGGA